>NZ_MSJQ01000087.1 GCF_014596515.1 Streptomyces sp. CBMA156 | reverse complement strand
GGTGCGCACCCAACGCCAGCCCCGCGCACGGTAGTAGGCGTGCAGCGCGGTGTTGTCGCTCCACACGTTCACCCGCAGCAGCCCCGCGCCCGCCCGCGCGGCCCGCCAGGCGGCCCAGTCGCCCAGACGGGCACCGACGCCCTGCCCGGCGTACCGGCGGTCCACCGTGAACGAGCTCAGGTAGCGGGCCGGGACGGCGAGTTCCTCGCCGCTCCACAGACGGGGGCTGCCGGCCGGGCGCAGCGTCAAGGTCGCGACGGCCTCGCCCCGCGGCGCCGTCGCGGCGACCACGGTCGCACCGGCGGCGACGAGCGCCAGGCCGCGCTCGGCGTCGTACGGGGACGACCACTGGGCCGAGCCGTGGTCCCGGGCGATCCAGGCGGCGGCCTGCGCGCGCAGCGCCGCCAGCCGGGGGAGGTCGGCGGGCACCGCGGCGCGGACGTACAGCGGCACCGGCGCTCTCAGCACGGCGCGGCCGATGCCCGGGGCGCTTCGACGGGTTCGAGCGTGAAGCCCGACCGCAGGGCGTCCACCAGCTGCCGGCCGGACGCGGTGAGCACGGTGCCGTCCGCCGTGGTCAGCGCGTGCCGGGCGACGATCCGGGCCAGCGGCACCCCCGGGTGCAACACCGTGCCGGGGGAGGGGAGTTGCAGCAGCACACAGTCGTCGGGACCGCACTCCAGCAGGCCGAACCCGGCGCCGCAGTACCGCAACCGCCCGTCCTTCAGCCGGTGCAGACCGGCGCCGGGCGCTGCCGCCACCCGCGCCGGCCCGCCGGTGTGCCGCACCACCAGCTGCACGGCGCCCGCCGGATCGGTACGCGGCTCGCCGCCCGTGACGTGGCCGTACACCTCCAGCACGTGGCGCAGCGCCGAGGGCAGCGCGTGCTCGGCCAGTTCGAGCTCGCCCAGCAGCCAGGTCGAGCCCTGCATGCGGCAGTTGAGCTCCAGCAGCAGCGGGCGCTCGCCGTCCAGGACGAAGTCCGCGCCGAACAGGCCCCGGTAGCCGAGCGCGGCCAGCGCCTCGCCGATGCGCCGCGCCGCCGCGCCGGCCCGCGCCATGGCGAGCGGCGGCAGCAGGGCGGGGGCCGCGAAGTCGCAGCCCGAGTAGGTGCCGAAGGCCGCGCCGACGCCCTCGATCCGGGTCAGCTGGACGGACGGGCGCAGCAGCCGCACCGTGCTGTCCGCCGAGACCAGGACGTGCAGGTTGACGGCGGCGCCCTCGACGTAGCCGCTCACCAGCCAGGGCCCGGCACCGGCCCGGCGGACCGGGCGCAGGCCGGCCTCGTCGGTGACCAGGTGGGTGCCCCTGCCGCTGGAGCCCAGCGGCGTCTGCACCACGTACCGGTCACCGAAGCGGCGGCGCAGCTCCCGGTGGTCGAGCGCCGGGACCACCGCGTCGGGCGGAGTCACCGCCCCCACCGACCGCAGCCACGCCCGCTGGACCCGCTTGTCGCCCAGCACCGGCAGACCGGGACCCGGCGCCGGCTCCACCAGACGGGCACCGAGCGCGTCAAGTGCCGTGCGCCACTCGGGTTTCATCGCCGTGTAGGGCAGCAGCGCCAGCTCCCGGCCCCGCCAGGCGCCGTCCTCACCGGAGGCGCCGATCCGGCGCAGCACCTCCTGGACACCGGCCCCCAGCGAGGTCTCGTCGCGCACCCCGCAGCGCGGCTCCAGCGCGTGGAAGGCGGCCCCGAACTCGCCCTCCCAGCCCGCGTCCGCCCCCTCCACACTCAGCACCGCGGACAGACAGCCGGTGCGCAGCAGCGGCAGCACGAACAGGGGACGGGCACAGCAGGACAGCCCGGGCAGGGCCCGCAACCGGGCCACCGCTTCGTCACAGGAGATGATCACTCCCGCGATTATGGAGAAGCCAGGGACACGGCCCGGGGCCACCACAGCCCCCACCCCGCCCCGTACGTGCCCCACCCCGCCCCCACCGTCACCCGCACGGAGGAACCGCCCGCGTTGACAGCCCCGCCCCCCGCCCCCCGTCGCCCGGAGGCGCGGTCCGCTGTCACAGGCCGGCAGTACCGTGCACGGATGAACAGCCGCACCGCCCGCACCGCCTCGGACCGCACCACCGCCGTACCCACCTGGCGGGTCACCGAGACCGCCGGCCTGGAGACCTCCTGGATCGACCTCGGCCCCACCACCCTGACCGCCCACGGCCGCACCGCCGCCGCCGAACCCGCACCGTACTGGCTCGACTACCGGCTCGACACCGGCGACGGCTTCACCACCCGCCGCATGCACGTCACCGCCCGCACCCCCCACACCACCCGCACCCTCGACCTGCGCCGCGACGAGACCACCGGCCACTGGAGCGTCGACGGCACCCCGCGCCCCGACCTCACCGGCGCCCTCGACTGCGACCTCGGCCTGTCCCCGCTCACCAACACCCCGCCCGTGCTGCGCCACGCCCTCCACCAGGGCCCCGGCGAGCAGCACTTCCTGATGGCCTGGATCCGCGTGCCCGACCTGGCCGTCGTCCCCTCCCGCCAGACCTACACCCACCTGCGCCGCCACCAGGACGGCCGCGCCACCGTCCGCTACACCTCCGGCGACTACCACGCCGACCTGCTGCTCGACGCGGACGGCCTGGTCGCCGACTACCCGGGCCTGGCCCACCGCATCGCCTGACGCGACGGCCCGCCCGATACGCTTCACACCTTTCCCGGCCCCGGACTTCCCGGCCCCCGAAGGAGTGCACCGATGCCCTGGTTCGCGCTGGAGCGCTTCGACCCGTCCTTCTTCGACACCGCACCGCACCTCCACCGCTTCCCGATCGACCTGCCGGTGGCACCGCACAGCGTCTGGGAGGGGCTCGCCGGGCCGACCCCGCTGTCCTGGTGCCGGGGCCTGGCCGCCGGCCGCTACACCTCCCCGGTGCCGCACGGCGTGGGCACCACCCGGGAGGTCACGGCAGGCCGGATACTGCGCCTGCACGAGGAGTTCGTGCACTGGGACGAGGGCCGGCGGCACGCGTTCTGTGCCACCCGGGCCACCCTGCCGCTGTACCGGCGCTTCGGCGAGGACTACCGGCTCGAACCCCTCCCCGGCGGCGGCACCCGCCTCACCTGGACCTTCGCCTACGAGCCGAGCCCCCTGCTGCGCCGCCCCGCGGCCCTGACCGGCGCGCCCGGGGCGGCGTTCCTGCGGACCCTGGTCGCCGACACCAAACGGCACTTCGGCGCGGCCTGAGGAGCTGAGCGGCCGAGGAGCCCGGGCGGCCGGGCCCGTCGCCGCCGCCCGGCCACCCCCTGTGACCAGCGGCTTTCCACGGCCGGACGGGTGTTCAGGGGCGGTACGCGGCGGTGGCGGTCTCGACGAAGGACCTGACCAGCGGGTTGGTGTCGCCCTCGTTCCACACCGCGACCACCCGGCTCGGCGCCATGTCGTCCAGCGGCACCACGGCCAGCTGTGCGGGCAGGTCGCCGTCGATCGGGGCCAGGCCGACGGTGCCGTTCCACAGCACGGCCTGGAGGCACTCCTGGACGCCGCGCACCACGGGGCCCTCGCGCGGCTCGCCGCCGTTCCAGTACGACTGCCAGAGCGGGTCGGTGCCCTGCGGGAAGCGGAACCAGCGGCGGCCGTCCAGGTCGGCCAGCCGGAGCCGGCCGCGGCCGGCCAGCGGATCGTCGGCGCGCAGGACCACGCCCACCGGATCGGTCCGCAGCACACGCACCGTCAGGGCGGTGTCGTCGAACGGCGCCCGGGTCAGGGCGACGTCGACCAGTCCGGCGCGCAGCCCGCACGTCGGGTCGGTCAGATCGGTCTCCCGCACACGGATGTCCACGCCGGGGTGGCGGCGGCGGTAGGCGGCGGCCAGCCGGGCCACTCCCGGGTCGGTGCCGTCCCCCAGGATGCCGACGGTGACGGTCGCGACGCCGGCCGCAGCTCTCACACGCACCGCGACCCGCTCGGCATGATCGAGCAGGGCCCGGGCCTCGTCGAGCAGCACCGCGCCCGCCGCGGTCAGCGTGACACCGGCCGGCGAGCGGACGAACAGCGGGGCCCCGGCCTCGGCCTCCAGCCCCTTGATCGCCCGGCTCAGCGGCGGCTGGCTCATGTGCAGTCGGGTGGCGGCCCGGCCGAAGTGGAGTTCCTCGGCGACCGCCACGAAGTAGCGCAGGGTACGTAGCTCCACGCTGCGACGATACCCGCCGGGTATCGGCCGGGCGGAAGATGTCTTGGACACCTGCGGGGCCCCGGCGGTGGACTCGGAGCATGACCGCACGAGCACAGACCGAGGTACCGCAGGCCGACGAAGCACGGACCGCGGAAGCACCGGCCGCGGAAGCACCGGCCCGGGAACCGCAGACCGCAGAAGCACAGGCCGCAGAACCGCAGCCCCACCCCGCCGTCCATGTGGTGGGCCCGGGCGAGGGCGAGACGATCGTCCTGGGCACCACCCGCATGCGCGTCCTGGAGGACGGCAGCCACACCGGACACCGCCTCGCGATCGCCGAGTCCGTCCTCGCCCCGCACACCCAGGGACCGCCCCAGCACCGCCACGCCCGGCACGACGAGGGCTTCTACATCCTCTCCGGCACCGTGCGGTTCACCGTCGGGGACGAGGACCACGACGCCCCCGCGGGCACGCTCGTGGTGATCCCGCCCGGCACCCCGCACACCTTCGCCAACCCGACGGACCGGCCCGCCGTCATGCTCAGCACCTTCACCCCCGACCTGTACGTGCAGTACTTCCGGGACCTCCGGGACGCGCTCGCCGACGGCTGGGCGCCGACACCCCGGGACACCCTTGAGACGATGAGCCGCTACGCGACCGAACCCGCCGCCGGCCCCGCCACCGGCCCGGCCGCCGAACCCGCCACGGGCCCCGCCCGGCACCCGCGGGAGGAGACGTGACCGCCGCCTACTGGACCGTCGCCGGGCTGCTCGCCCTCTTCTACTCCTACGCGGGCACGCTGAAGGCGACCCGCGACCGCGACCGGCTCCGGCCGATGATGGCCTGGGTCGACCGCGTTCCCCTGCCCGCCGTCAGGGTGCTGGGGGCGGTGGAACTCCTCGGCGCCGCCGGCCTGGTGCTGCCCCCGCTGACCGGCATCGCCCCCGCGCTGGCACCGGCCGCGGCCACCGGCCTCGTCCTCCTCCAGCTCGGCGCGATCGCCGTCCACCTGACCGGCGGCGACCGCCGGATCGCGCTCAACCTCGGGCTCACCGCCACCGCGGCCGCGGCCCTCTGGCTCGCCATCGAGGTGTGACCGCCGCGGTGGAGGGGGAAGCCCGTCTTCCCCCTCCACACCCCGCCGGACACACCCCGCCGGACACACCCCGCCGGCCTCAGCCCTGCGGATAGAACACGAACAGCGTGCACCCGGTGGCCGTCGACGGCACGTGCCACGACCCCGCCGGAGCATGCAGGAACGACCCCGCCGGATAGTCCCGCGCCCCGTCGTGGAAGACCCCCGCCACCACGAACACCTCCTCCGGGCCCGGCTCGTGGACGTCGCGGTGCGGCCAGCACGAACCCGCCGCCATCTCCAGCACGTGCGCGCTCGCACCACCGGGCCCCTGCCACAGGGCACGCAGCCGGATACCGGGGAACAGCTCACGGACCGGGGACTCGTCGACGAACGCGCAGGTGTAGCCCTCCTGCGCGAGGATCTCGGGATACATGTCCACCACGGTGCCCCGACCCGACGGTGACGGACAGGCACCAAGCCGACACTCTGGGGTACTTTCCTGCCATGCACCACGTGGCCGCCCTGCTCAACCCCGTCCAGTCGACCTTCGAACTCGGCTGCGCCGTCGAGGTCTTCGGCACCCGGCGTCCCGGAATACCGCAGCACTACACCTTCACCACCTGCACCCACACCCCGGGCCCGGTCCCCACCACGGCCGGCTACGCGATCTCCGTACCCCACGGCCTCGCCGCACTCGACACCGCCGACACCGTCATCCTCCCCGGCTGGCTGCCCCCGGGCGAGCCCCTGTCCGACCCCGTACGCCACGCCCTGCTGCGCGCCCACGCCCGCGGCGCCCGCCTGGCCGCCCTCTGCTCCGGAGTCCTCGCCCTGGCCCGCACCGGACTGCTCGACGGCCGCACCGCCACCACCCACTGGGCCCACGCCGACCGGCTGCGCCGCGACTTCCCCCGGGTCAGGACCGAGCCGCACCGCCTCTACGTCGACCACGGCGACGTCGCCACCAGCGCCGGGGCCGGCGCCGCCCTGGACCTGTGCCTGCACCTGGTCCGGCGCGACCACGGCGCCGGCCACGCCGCCCTGCTCGCCCGGCACATGGTGCTGCCGCCGCCCCGCGAAGACGACGGCCGTGCCGCGCCCGCCCCGCCGCCGCAGGCCTGCGAGGCCCTCGACGGCCTGCTCGCCTGGGCCGACGAACGCCTCGGCGCGCCCCTGTCGGTCGACACCCTGGCCGCCCGCCTGGCCGTCTCGCCCCGCACCCTGGCCCGCCGCTTCGCCGACCGGCTGGGCACCAGCCCGGGCGCCTGGCTGCTCTCCCGCCGGCTGGCCGCGGCCCGCACCCTGCTGGAGGAGACCGACCTGCCCGTCGAGGCGATCGCCGCCCGCGTCGGCCTCACCTCCGCCGTCAACCTGCGCCGCCGCTTCCGCGCCCGCACCGGCACGACCCCCGGCGCCTACCGGCAGGCCTTCCGGGCCCCGTGAGCCGCCCGTCCGCCGCGTGACGTACGCGGTCGGGGCGGGGGCAATGCCACACGTCCGCGGTGCGAAACCGGCCGAAGCGGTCGTCCTCACCCGATCGAGTGGCCGCGCTGCCGCTTCCGCTGCCGGTGCCGGGCACGTCGGTAGCGTCGGTCCATGATCGTGGAGCCGTCAACAGCAGTGACGTATCGACGATTTGACTTATTGTCATAAAAGTAAAGAGGCATCGTCGCATGGCAGAGAAACGCCTGAGGTCCTGGGGCAACAACCGCTCCGGCCAGCTCGGGGACGGCACCTGGACCGACCTGCGCACCACGGCCACCGCCGTGCTCGGGCTGACCGGCTCCGAGGTGGTCAGGATCGCCGCGGGCGGCGCCGGCGCGAGCCTCGGCCACGGGCTCGCCCTGCTGGCGGACCGTACGGTGCAGTCCTGGGGCGTCAACGGCTCGGGCCAGCTCGGCAACGGCTCGATGTCCAGCCACAACGCGCCCGGCCGGGTGACCGACCTGCGCGACGTCACCGACATCGCCGCCGGCGGCCAGCACAGCCTCGCCCTGCTCGCCGACCGGAGCGTGGTGGCCTGGGGCCGCAACGAGCACGGCCAGCTCGGCAACGGGACGAACGCCGACAGCAGCCTCCCGGTGCGGGTCGCCGGCCTGAGCCGGGTCGTCGCGATCGCCGCGGGCCTGCACCACAGCCTCGCCCTGCGCGAGGACGGCACCGTGTGGGCCTGGGGATACAACTTCAACGGCCAGCTGGGAGACGGGACTTCGTCCAGCCGCAACGTCGCCGCGCCGGTCGTCGGCCTGACCGGGGTCAGCCGCATCGCCGCCGGGGCCGGCCACAACCTCGCCCTGGTCGGCAAGCCCGGCACCGGTGCCGCGGTGAAGGCCTGGGGCCACAACACCACCGGCCAGCTCGGCGACAACACCACCATCAACCGCCTCACCCCGGTCGCCACCAGGCCGACCTGGTCGGGCGGCGTCACCCACATCGCCGCGGGCTGCAACCACAGCTTCGCCGTGGTCGACGACGAGAACCGCCTCAAGGCCTGGGGGCAGAACACCTCCGGCCAGCTCGGCGACGGCACCACCGTCTTCCGGGTCCTGCCCGTCACCGTCCCCGGCATGGTGGGCGTCCGGCTGGTGGCCGCCGGCCGGGAGCACACCATGGCGCTGCTGGACGACCGCACCGTGCGCGCCTGGGGCAGCAACGGCTCCGGCCAGCTCGGCGACGGCAGCACCACCGACAGCACCACCCCGGTGGCCACCCTCACCGCGCTGACCGGCGTCGACGGGATCGCCGCCCCGGTCGGCGGCGACTTCAGCCTGGCGAACTGAGGCGCCCCAGCGGTGCCCGGCCGTCCCTCCTGCCACAATGCGGCGAGCTTTCCGTATCCGCCACAACGCATACAGTGAGGAAATCGTGTCGAAGGTCAAGCTGAGCACCAACCACGGCGACATCGTTCTCGAACTCAACGCGGACAAGGCCCCGGCGACGGTGGAGAACTTCCTCCAGTACGTCAGGGACGGCTTCTACGACGGCACGGTCTTCCACCGGGTCATCAGGGGCTTCATGGTCCAGGGCGGCGGACTGGAGCCCGGCATGAACCAGAAGAAGACCCGCGGGCCCATCCAGAACGAAGCCGACAACGGCCTGAAGAACACCAAGTACACCGTGGCGATGGCCCGCACCTCGGACCCGCACTCGGCCACCGCCCAGTTCTTCATCAACGCCTCCGACAACGCCTTCCTGAACCACAGCGGCAAGAACGTCCAGGGCTGGGGCTACACCGTCTTCGGCGAGGTCGTCGAGGGCCAGGCCGTCGTGGACGCCATCGAGGGCGTGGCCACCGGCTCCAAGTCCGGCCACCAGGACGTCCCCAAGGACGACGTGGTCCTGAAGCGCGCCGAGGTCGTCGAGTAGCACGGGCACGCGCGGGTGGTGGAGCGGGAAGCCGGGCCCGGCTTCCCGCTCACGCGGCGTACGGCGGACGAGGTGTCAGCAGGCGGCCACCGCGTAGACCCAGCCCCAGGGCGCGTGGGCGTCGGACACCGGGCCGCCCGGCGAGGTCCAGCCGAGGTTCCCGTTGACGTCGTAGAACTTCACCCGGTACTTCGACGGCTGGTTGTTGATCCAGGACCCGGTACCCGACCACGAGATCGCGTGCCTGACGCCGCAGTCGTAGAGGTTGAAGGACGGGC
Organism: Streptomyces sp. CBMA156; assembly: GCF_014596515.1. Lineage (GTDB taxonomy): Bacteria > Actinomycetota > Actinomycetes > Streptomycetales > Streptomycetaceae > Kitasatospora. The sequence goes on along the minus strand of NZ_MSJQ01000087.1, from coordinate 17,693 downwards.
CCTCGAAGTTCTCGTACTGGTAGAAGCACGCGTAGCCCCGGTAACAGGGGTCCCCGAGGATCCCGGCCTCCCCGCCGTCCAGGTCGCGGGCGCGCTTCTCACCCGGCAGCGGGAGGAGCATGAAGCCCTTGCCGTCGAGGGCGATCTTGTTGGCACCGACCTGCGTGCCACCGGTGGCGGCCAGCTCGGCGTCGACCTGCCGCTGGAGCTCGGCGGCCCGGCCGCCGTCCAGCCCGGCGGCCCGGGCCTGCGCGGCGAACGGCGCGCGGTCCTGACCGGCGGTGCCGGCGGTGGCGGTGGCGGCGGTGGTCCCGAGCGCGAGGAGGGCCATCGTCAGCGCGGCGAACGCCTTGCCCGATGCCCGGCGGGTGCGGATGTGAGACATGGAAACGATCCTCCAGGTGTTGGCCTTGCCCGGCCGGAACCCCCGATCGGAACCGCTCGACGAGCCTCACGATCCGGGGGGTCCTTCTGGCACCAAGCCTGCCCGGAGGGCGGCAGCCGCAGCTTGTAGGAATGCGAACGGCCGTTTGCACACAAGAGGGAGGGGAATGTCCGCTTCACCCGCGCCCTGCCTGTCGACAGGAGTGCGGGGCGGGCCGGACCCCCGCCCGGGGCGCGGCGGCGGTGCGGGTCAGTCGCCGACGGCCGCCCGGTAGCCGGGGGCGTCGAGGAGCCGGCCGAACTCGGCCTTGTCCGACGGCCGGAGCTTGAGGATCCAGTACTCGTAGGGATCGTCGTTGATGAGCTCCGGGCTGTCGTTCAGCTCCTCGTTCACGGCGGTCACCTTGCCGCCCACCGGCGCGTAGAAGTCCGATGCGGCCTTGACCGACTCGATGACACCGGCGGGATCGCCGGCCCCGAAGACACGTCCGACCTCAGCCAGCTCCACGAACACGATGTCGCCGAGCGCCTTCTGGGCGTGATCGCTGATCCCGACCGTCACCGTGCCGTCCGCCTCCAGGCGTGCCCACTCGTGCGTCTCGGCGTACCGCAGCTCATCAGGGATGTGCGACATGTCCACTCCTCCGGGGTGTAGGTCATCAGCGGACTCAGCATGCCCCAGGCCGCCGGGAGGAGGCCGGAACGCCTCGACATCACTGGCGAATCGTCAATTTCACTTGACAGGCGTCCGCCGGGCGCCCAACCGGAGGAAAGGACTCAGGCCAGGCGCGCCACGGCCAGGGACAGCGCGCGGTCGAGCGCCGCATCGGCCTCGCACGGCACGTCGGGCAGGACGCCGGTGCCCTCCCAGTTGGTGCCCGAGACCGGGTTGACCGCGCGGGCGACGGGCACGCTCAGCTCCAGGTGCGGGTGCACCGTCCAGCCGTCGCGCGGGTGCGCGCCGCCCCGGGTGGCCTCCCCGACGACCTCGGCGCGCCCGAGCTGCTGGAGGTCGTAGGCGAGCTCCTCGCCCGCGGAGAAGGTGTTCCCGCTCGTCAGCACGTACAGCGGCTTGTCGGCGCCGAAGCGGGCACCCGGCACGAACGGGGGCGTCCAGGACTGCTCGGCCACCTCCCCCTGACGCGAGAGCAGGGTGTTGAGGTGGGTGCGGCCGTCGAGCAGGTAGCCGCAGACGAAGGCGACCGTGTCCGGATCGCCACCGGTGTTGCGGCGCAGGTCCAGGACGAGGGCGCGGGCCGGTGCCACCAGGGAGAGCGCCGCGGCCAGCGGCTGCGCCGCCCAGTCCAGCGGGAACATCTTGGGCGCGATCTCCAGCACCGCCACGCCGCCGTCGAGGAGCTCCACGCGCGGAACACCGCCGAGCCAGGCATCGAAGTCCCTGCGCATCGCGGCGAGTACCGCCGCGCCCCGCTCGGCCGGCACCGGCACGGCGTGGTACGTCAGGGCCAGGTGCAGGTCGCCGTTGACGGACCGCAGGTCCGCGGTGACCGCCTCCGCCAACTCCTGGGCGGATCCGGCCCGGTAGGCGCCCTCGGCACCGCGGCGCCGCAGCAGGGCCGCCAGCTGCCGGGCGGCGTCCGGGAAGACGTAGTGCTCGCCGACCAGCCCGGCGATCGACTCGACGACGGCGACGGTATCCAGGGCGGGTGACGATGTGGTGGAGGTCATGGGAGGGGAGTAGAGCAGCGGCTTGCCAAAGCGTCAACCGTACTTAACGCTTGATCGGGTGAGCCACCAACCGGACGAGGACGTCCAGCGGATCAGCACGCCCGCGCAGCACACCGCACTCGCCCACCCCATGCGCCAGCGCCTGCTCTTCGCCCTGGGCGCCCGGCCGTCGACGATCAGCCGGCTCGCCGCGCAGCTGGGGGCGAACAAGGGCAGCGTCTCCCACCACCTCAGGGTGCTGTGCGAGGCGGGGCTGGTCCAGGACGCGGGAACGCGACGGGTGCGCGGCGGCACCGAGAAGTACTACCGGCGGACCGCCGAGCGGCTCCTCGTCGCCGAACCGCGGGCCGAGGGCACGGCCGCGCTGCTCGGCGCCGTCGCCCAGGAGCTGGACCGCTCACCCGCCGGCCACCTCCTGACCCTGCGCCATCTCCGGCTCGGCCCGGCCAAGGCGGCGCGGCTCGCCGAGGCGCTGGCCGCACTGGTCGACGGGACGGAGGAGGACGCGGAGGGCGAGCCGGTGCACGGCCTCCTGGTGACGCTCTACCAGCAGGACGGGGCGGCGGGGCCGGTGGCGGTCCCGCGTCAGAAGTAGCCCTTCGAGCCGTCGAGGAGTTCCCGGACGATGTCGGCGTGCCCCGCGTGCCGCCCGGTCTCCTCGACGAGGTGGATCAGCATCCAGCGGAGGTTGGCGCCGGCGGAGCGGAAGCCGGTGTGGCGGCCGACGTCGTCCAGGGAGGCCGCCGCGACGATCTCGTTGCTGCGGGCGCACTGGGCCTCGTACTCCGCGAGCAGTTCGGCGAGGGGGCGGCCGCCGGTCTGCCAGTCGGCGTCCTCGCCGCCCGACTTGTCGAAGGACGGGTTCTGCTTCTCGTCGCCGCCGAGGAACAGCACCTCCAGCCAGAGGTGTTCGACCCAGCGCATGTGGGAGACGAGGCCGGCCATCGTCATCGCCGGTGAGGTCGGGAGGGTCGAGCGGTGCGCGTCCTCGTCACTCAGCCCCTCGCACTTCCAGCGCAGGATCTGCCGTTGCAGGTCCAGCCAGCCGATGAGTGCGGTGCGTTCGTCCGCCTGGAGCGGGGGGCGTTGAAGTTCCGGTGCCATGGGGGTGCAGGGTACCGAGGCCGTCCGGCGGGCGCACCCGATTAACGCGCGGGGGTGTGGCGGGCCGGGCCGGAGCGGGACGTCGGCCGGGCCGACGTCCCGCTCCGGAGCCGCTCGCCCAGGGACGGCTACTTCTCGATGGTGATGTTCCTGAAGCTGATCACGAAGGCGTCCGGGTCGTCGTCCTCGTCCAGGTGGTAGGTGGTGCTGGCCCAGGCGTCGGCGAGGCGGACGCGGCGGGACGCGGGGTCCGCCGGGTCGCCGGCGATCAGGACGACGTCCTGGTGGGTCGCGGTGTTCTCGACGTCCTCGGCCCACTGGGTGGTGGCTTCGTGGCGGTCGTCGCCGCGGGCGAGGAGCACGTCGCCCCACAGCGGTACGGGGGCCCTGACGCCGGTGGTGAGGAGGGCGTCGAGGTCGAGCTCGGAGCCGACGAGGGTGAGCTTGGTGACGGAGTCGAGTACTTCGGCCCGGTTGTCGCCGAGGTCGAGGTGGTACGTGGTCATGTCCGGATCTCCAGGTGGCGGCGTGGTCGGCGGGGTCAGTACAGCTCGGGGGAGGTGCGGACGGGGATCCTGACCTTGAGGACGGTGCCGTCGTCGAGGAAGAAGATCACGCGGGCGTTGTCGCCGGGGGTGATCAGGCGGGTCGGCTTCTCCAGCATGAGGTGGTACTGGCCCGGCACGAAGGCGAAGCCGCCCTTGGCGGAGAGGGTCACCTTGTCCAGCTTGACCATCTTGGAGCTCTCGCTGTCGGTGACGGTCTGGTAGATCGTGATGTTCTTGTAGTCGGGGCTCTTGATCTTGGTGATCTCGTACCGCTTGTCGGCGGAGTTGTCGAGCGTGATGTACCCCGCGGCCGGCAGCGCGTTCGGCAGCCAGCGGACCCAGGCGGACTTGTCCCTGACCTTCACGTCGGTAGTGACCGGAATCTTCATTGGTATGGCTCCCCTCGGTGGGGTCGTCCCTCGACCCGTGGCGCCAGCAGATCTTGCGGTTGATCCAAAGGCAAGGATGCTTGACGGAAGATCACCTGATGGAGTGACGAGTCATCAAATCACTTGTTGGAAAAGAGAAATACCCCTTGCTTCCCTCCTGGCGAGGGAGCGCAGGGGGTAGCAGGGGTCAAGGGCGCAGCTCGTGGTGGACGAGTCCGAAGCCCGCGCGGACGGGGACGAAGCCGGCCTTGGCGAGGACCCGCCCGGAGGCGCGGTCGGCCTCCCGGTGCTCGGCGAGCACCCGCGTCGCCGGGCGCCCGCTGGGCCGGGTCTGTCAATTCGGTCGTCCGGTCAGCGGGCTACCCAGTCCGGTGCCCACGCGTCGTGCGGGGTTCGCGGGCCTGCGGTGCGCAGATGGTCGCGTAGCGCGGTCAGCACGGGGTGCTGGTCTCCGCTGCGGAACAGCAGCACGTGCGGGTAGACCGGGGTCGGGTCGTGCAGCGGGATGCGCCGTAGGTCGTGGGTCTGGGGCCACAGGTACCGGTCCCCGCTGCCGACGAGGGTGGCCAGCGAGGCCGAGTCGGCCAGAGCGTCCATCAGGGCCTCGTCACCGAAGTTGGGGCCGAGCGCGTCGATGCTCAGGCCGAAGGCCTCGGACAGTGCCTGGTAGAACGCCGCCCACTCCGTGCTCGGCCTGATCCCGGGGATCCAGATGCGGTGACCGCCCAGGTCCGCAGGGCTGACCCAGGGCACGTCGGCCAGCGGGTGACCGGGGCCGACCAGGAGCTCCAGGGGTACGTCCAGGAGTCGTTCGGTGCTGATCCCGGCCGGGACCTGGTCTGCCGGCAGGGCACGGAAGGACGCGTCGACGGTCCCTTCGAGCACCGCCTGGACGGCCTGCTCGGCGTTTTCCTCGCTCAGCGTGACCGCGTCCAGGTCCGTCCCGGGGTGGGAGCGGTAGAACCGATAGACGGCCTGGGCCGGGGAGATGCGCCGATTGAGGACATCGACGCGCAAGGGACGGCTCCCGGGGCGCACGGCACGCTCGGCCTGCCCGACGGCCGTCAGGACTTTCCTGGCGTGCGGCAAGAAGACCTGCCCGTCCAGGCTCAACCGGGAGCCTCGGGACGTTCGCACCAGGAGCGTGACCCCGGTGTGCCTCTCCAGGGCCGCAATCCGTTTGGAGACCGCCTGCTGGCTGATCCCCAGTTCGTCGGCCGCGCCCTGGAACTGGCCGGTCTCGGCGACGGCGACGAACGTCCGCAGTGCTTCAACATCCATGCTTCCACCCTACTTTCACAACCATTGGTTGTGTCTGGTGTGGTGCAGGGTTGTTTGATCAAGTGTTCTGCGCGATGGTGAGATCAGCACATGTCCACCCGCACAGAGCAGGTCATGTATGTCCAGACGCCTGAATTCGCGCTTCATGCGGAACGGATCGCAGAAGTGACCGATGCGACGTCTCGACTGAACGTGCTTCCGTTCAGCGACAGCGAAGGCCGCGCGGAACTACTTTCTGTTGTGTTCGGCGGCCCGCTGCCGGAGTCGGTGGTGATCTACCCGCCGTTCTTCACCGAGCACGGGCTGAACACGACGTTCGGGGAAAACGTCTTCGTCAACCAGGGATGCACCTTCATGGACAAGGGAGGTATCCGTATCGGGAACGGCGTCATGATCGCCCCCAAGGTCAGCCTCGTCACCGGAGGCCATCCACTGCCCCTGGCCGAGCGCCGCGAGTACCTCTCCTTCGCCCCGATCGTCATCGGGGACGACGTCTGGATCGGGACGGCTGCCGTGATCACGCAGGGGGTGACCATCGGCGCCGGCGCGGTGGTCGCCGCCGGTGCGGTGGTCACGCGTGATGTCCCCGGCGGCACCGTGGTCGCGGGAGTGCCCGCCCGGGTGATCAAGACGATCGGCTGAGCCCGGCCGGGCCGCGCACGGCCCCGACCATGCCGCTCGGAGACCAGGCATGCTCCTCCCGCACGATCCGAGGGGTGCTCAAGGCCCGCGGGATCACCGCGGTCATCCCCGAACGGCGTGACCAGCAGGCGCACCGCCGCCACCGCGGTTCAGCACGCGGGCATCCGCCGAAGTTCGATCCGGTTCAGCCGAAGATGAGGCGGAAGACGTGGTTGTAGACGAAGAAGCCGCCGGGCTGGCCGGGGATCGGCTGGAGGTTGAAGGTGCCGGTGAACTGCAAGGGCTTGTCGTGGGCGCCGTCGATGACGAGGCTGCCGGTCACCGCGACCAGGACGCCGCCGCCCGTGGTCGGCTGGGAGTCGACGACGGTGATCCGGTGCTTGACGACCTTGAGTTCGGGCTTGGTGAGCTGGGTGAGGATGTTCTGCGTCCCCTGGAACTGCTGGCCTTCCCAGGTGAGCATCGACTCGGGGCGGTAGAGGCTCGCCAGGCCGGGCCGGGATCCGTAGGTGTCGAAGGTCGTGTAGTAGTGCTGGACGAACGAGTTCGCGATCGCGTTGAAATCCATGGACGGAACGTAGCCGTCCGATCGCGCCCGGCGCCCGGGTTGACCCGTCCTCGACACGCCCGGGCCGGTGGTGTGGTACACGGCGGGGCCCCGCCGGCCCGGGGAAGGGGGGCGGCGGGGCCGGCTGCTGGGCTCAGTGGGCGTCGGACGTCCTAGAAGAACCAGACGGAGAGGCGGGCCGTGTTCGGGGCGACGTCGCAGAAGTAGCTGACCGCCTCTCCGCGGGTGACGTAGGCCTTGCCGGCGGCCTCGCACGCGGCGCCGCTCGGGTACATGCCGACGTAGGTGTAGCCGGTCGTCCTGGTGGTGGACGCCTGGGCGGCGGGGGCGACCATCAGGCCGCCCGCGACCGTGAGCAGTCCGGCCAGGGCCATGGTGGAAACCGTCTTGCGCAGTGCCATGTCGGTGTCTTCCTCCCTTGGGCGAGAACGCCGGAGTCCGCTTCCCGGCGTTCGGCTGGGAGCCTTCCGGAATCCCGGATTCGCGGCAATGGTAGAGACCAATTTGGCAGAAAACAGCTGGTCGCCAGGGGTGGACGTGAGCCCGGGGGCCCGTCAAAGCAGCGGCCTTGCAGCGGAGTCGGCGGAGGAGATCCGGTGGGCGGAAGCCTCACGTCCACCCGATTCGACGGCGCACGCCGACCCGCCCACCCGCTTCCACGGACGCTCCGGTCGCGGCCGCCCGTGTACATCCCGCGCCGTCAAAAGCCGGGGCTCCGCACGAATCGGCCGGACGGCCGCGAGCCGGTGCGCGGCCCGTCCCGCGCTTGATCTGGACGACCGTCCAGGGCCATCGTCCACATCGGTCGTACGGACGGATCCACAGCACTGGAGCGTGTGATGGGTCATTCCCTGCCGGTGACCCTGACCGGGGCGTTCCTGGCCTGGGAGGCCCTGCTGCTGATTCCCGTGGTCCCGGGGAAACCGGTCGACACCAGGGACTTCTCCGAGCTTCCCCGCCGGCAGTACAACGCGTTCGACGTCTTCCTCACCACCCTCGGGCTCGCCGGCTTCGTGGTGGACGGCTTCCTGCTACAGCGGATGCCCGACCCGGAGCTCGATCCGGCGCCGCTGGGGGAGGGGCTGGTCGCCCTGGTCGGGCACCACCTGGAGTGACTCCCGTGCTGCCCGGCCCTCGTGAAGGGCCGGGCGGCTTCGCGCCCTTCGGCAGGATCGTCAGCGTGCTGCGGGGCGAGGGGAGTTGTGGCTGTCGAACTTGCCGGTGCGGATGGCGGTGACGAAGGCCTGCCAGGCGGGGGAGGAGAAGGCGAGGGCCGGGCCCGAGGGGTCCTTGGAGTCGCGCACGGGCATGACGCCGACGAAGCCGTCGGCTACCTCGATGCACTGGCCGGCGTTCCCGCCACTGTACGAACTCTTCCGCCAGGAAGCCTCAGTCAGGTCGACATCCACTCCAGGTCCCTCCTTGTCGAACGGATGAAAGCCAGCGATTCGGTCTGGCCAAGGGCCTCGACCGCAAGCCGATCGTAGCTCCTGGTCAATGTGGCAGCCGACTTGGTATCGCGGTCGATGTAGCCTCGCTGCTCGATCTCGCCGTATACGAGAATCCTGCGGGTCGGCATGGTAAGGAGGTGCACCGTGTGAGTGAGCGGCCGGTTCTCGCCCAGGGTGTAGGGCGCCACCTGGATGATCACATTCGGGAGTTCGGCCAACTCTTCAAGACGGAGCAACTGTTCGACCATGACGTCCCGTCCGCCGATGATCCGCCTGAGGCAGCCTTCGTCCAGCACCACGTGGATGACCGGGGGCGGGGTGCGCTCGATGACTTTCTGGCGGTTGATCCTGAATGAGATGTGCTCCTCGGCTTCTTCCATGGTTGCGTGACCCTGCCTGACGTAACCCATGGTGACTGCGGTTGTGTACGCCAGGGTCTGCACGAGTCCCGGGATGATGTCGATCTCGAAGATCCTGATCTGCTCCGCGAGCGCCTCGTAGCGCGCGTACTCCGGAAACCCCTCCAGGATCGCCGCGTTCTTCAGCTGGTACCACATCAGCAGCAGGGTGCCGCCGGTCTCCAGTACCTCGTCCGCCAGTTCGGCGAGCTTGCGGGTCGGGGGCCGGTGGGCAAGTTCGACGTAGGACAGGTGCGACGGCGAGCACCCGATGAGCGGGGCCAGCTCCTCCTGGCGGAGGCCCCTGGCCTCTCGCGACTTGCGGAGTTGGATCCCGAAGGGCGCCCAGGGGCTGGACTCGGGGTCAATCTGCTTCTTGTTCATGGCGGTTCTCAACTTCCAGCAAGCCCGGAGGCAAGTAGCAGGCCGCTTTCCATGCTAGGTGACCTTGCTCCAGCATGTACACAGAACGTGAAACTCCGATCGCAGAGAGTTCATTCCCATGCCCCAAGACCAAGCCCCGCGCCTCCTGGGCTACGGCGTCCGGTTCGATGTCGAGGCCGACCGCTACCGGGTCCGCAACGAGATGACGGGGGAGTGGCTGCGCCGGCCCGACGGTGAGTTGGCCACCTTCGTCTTCTTCGGTGACGCCTACAGTGCCTGGCGCGGCTTCGAGGTCCACAAGCGCCCCGGGGAGAAGTGAAGATGTCCTCCACTCTCTCCCGCGCCACCGCCGAGCAGCGCCGTCAGGCGGCCGACGTGCTGGACGACCTCACCACCGTCCTCGCCCTCGGCGGCGTCCGGCCCCCCACCCTCGAAGTCGACTGGCACACCGGCCGCCTGACGTGCAGCTACCTGCTCCACCTCACCGCCCGCCCCGCCGACCTCCTGCGCGTGGTCGACCTGCTGCGCAAGGGCCTGCGCCACGAGCGCCTCACGCACGACGACTGAAAGCAGCCGCCCCCCATGCAAGACCCCCGACTCCTGGCCAAGCCCCCCGTCTGCCGGCTCGGCTGCCTCGTCCTGATCCGCAACCCCCGCGGCGACGTCCTCCTCGTAGACCCCGACTACATGGACGGCATGATCCTGCCCGGCGGATCCGCCCGCCCCAACGAGCCCCCGCACCTCGCCGCCGCCCGCCACCTCCACGCCGAGACCGGGCTGATCGCCCGTCTCACCGACATCCTCGCCGTCGACTTCACCCCCGCCGACCGCTACCTGGAACGCCTCAACCTCGTCTTCGACGGCGGCACCGTCCCCGACACCGCCCAGGTCACCGTCCCGCCCCGGCACCGCAGCGGACTGCTCGGCGCCCGCTTCGTCCCCGCCCCGGACCTGCCGGACTTCATGGCCCCCTCCCAGGCCGCCCGCGCCGCCGAAGCCCTCGCCAGCCGTACTCTCCCTGTTCTCCTCCACGGCCAACGCGCCGCCTGAACACACACCTCGGGCCCGGCACGGGAAGTCCGCGCCGGGCCGAGGAGTTCGCGCCGGGTCAGTCCAGGGCCAGGAAGCTGCCGACGTTCTCGTCCGGCCGGAACTCGCCCGGCCCCAGGGGGTTGAGGATCTTCGTCTGGCAGTTGCCGTCGGGGAACAGCAGGATGGTGCCGCTGGTCCGGTTGGCGATCGCGGTGTCGGCGCCGAGGCCGGGGTAGCACTGGCCGCCCTGCGGGTCCCGGGCCTGCTTGAAGGTGCTGCCGTTCTCCTGGATCACGACGCCGGGGGCCGCCGAGGCCGCCGAGACGTTGACCAGGGACAGGATGAGGGCGCCGGCGGTGACCACGAGGGCCGCGCGCGGGCTGAAGCGCATACGCATGGTGGACTCCCGTACTGGGGTTCGCAGATGGGGTGCGTTGCCGGGAGCCCCGAGGCCCCGAACCGGTGGGCACCTCGTCGCCCCCGACGGCTGGTCTGCCCGGGGCGGGAACCGGCCTCCCCTGTGGGCCCGGTGGTTCACCCGAAAGAGATTCGCATACTTACCGATTTGCTGTTTCCACAGGCCGGGGCCGGACCTGCTCGGCCGGGCGTGACATCACGGGGCCTCGATATCGAACGGGCATTCACACTGTGTGAGTGTCATGTTACGCAGAGGCTAGGGTGGGCCGACGACGCTTGGTCCGGGTGGGATGGAGATCTGCATGAAGGTGTACAAGGACGTCTTCAACGGCGACGAGTTGCTGTCGGACTCGGTCCCGATCAAGGAAGACGGCATCTGCTACGTCGCCGAGGGCAAGTACGTCACGCGCAACACGGCCGTGGTGATCGACACCGGCGCCAGTGGTGGCGAGGAGGACGGCGAGGAGGCCGGTGAGGTGGGCGATTCGGCCGCCGTCACGGTCCTCAACGTCGTTGACGCGCACCGTCTCGTCGAGACGGCGTACGACGCGAAGAACTACACCGGCCACATCAAGGCGTACCTGAAGAGGCTGTCGGAGAAGGTGCCCGCGGACGAGCGGTCCGCATGGCAGCAGCAGGCGCAGGAGTGGGTCAAGGGGGTACTCGCCGACTTCGGGAGCTACCGGTTCTTCACCGGCGAGACCATGGACCCCGAGGCCATGGTCGTTCTCCTGAAGGTCGGTGAGGACGGGACCACTCCGTTCCTGTACTACGTCCGCCAGGGGCTCAGGGTCGAGGAGTACTGACGCCACCGGTTCGGCCTGGCACTCCTCGGCCTCCGCATCTCATCGAAGAGGCACGCTCTCGGACCCACCGGAGGCGAGCCGCCACCCGCCGAGGGCCAGGTCGAGCGTCGCCGCGTAGCCGGGCTGCTCCGGCGGCTGTTCGCCGAGGCGCCACGGCCGCGGCAGGGCCGACAGTCCGACCGTCACCGTGGTGCCGGACACCTTCCTGACGGATCCGACCCAGTGCGGGCTCTCGGCGATCAGCCGCCGCGGCAGCGCCTCGTCCGGCTCCGGGACCTCCACCGGCGCGGCGTGGCCGGCCCCGATCAGGGCAGACCCGGCCAGCAGGGCCAGCAGCCGGGCGAGGAGTGCCGGGGGCACCGCCGGATCCGTCGACTCCGCCATCAGGTAGCAGTCGTCGTGCCCGGAGTACCAGAAGCGCGAACCGCCGAGGCGGGGGAGGACCGGCTCGCCGGCGACCACGGCCGCGCCGACGGCCAGGTCGAGCGCGTCGAGCTGCGCCGCGGTGGTGCCCGCCGGAACGTCGACCAGCGACAGCTCGTACGGCGCCCAGCCGCCGCCGAGGAACCGGGGCAGGTCGTCCCGGCGCATCATCAGGAGCTCCTCGCCGAGGTCCATCGATCCCGGGGCCCGGCCCCCGACCGCGCGGGCGGTGCAGTCCACGCCCCGCTGCGCCGCGATCCGGGACGGCGGCCACGGCCGGTTGTCCTTGTCGAAGAGGCTGTTCGATTCGAGGTTCAGGACGACGACCGTGTCGTTCGCCGTGCGGGTGAACACGTCGATCAGCTCCCAGGCCCGGGCGGCCGCCCCGCTCACCGTCCACGAGCCTTCGGCCTCACCGACGCTGAAGCTCAGCGGGAACGGCAGCCGCTCCACCCCGACACGGTTGGCGCCGAACGCCCCGTGGCTCTCCACCGTGATCACTGCCGTACCCCCTGGATGAACCCGCCCACACCCCGACCTGCTCGGACCATCATCCCCCTCCGCTGCCGCGATCCCCTCTGCGGCCCCCGGCAGCCGGCTCCCACCCGCCGCCCCTGCCTACCCCGGCCGGGGCCGCCGCCCTGGCAGGATGGCGGCATGGAACGAGTGCTTGGCATCGGCGGGTACTTCCTGCGGGCCGCCGACCCGACGGCGCTGAGCGCCTGGTACCGCGAGAGCCTGGGGCTGGACGCGGACGAACACGGCCTCTGGCACCAGCAGGCCGGGCCGACGGTCTTCGCCGCCTTCGACTCCGGAACCGACTACTTCGGCTCCCGCACCCAGCAGACCATGCTCAACTTCCGTGTCCGCGACCTGGACGCGATGCTCGCCCAACTGCGCGCCCACGGCGCCGCCGTGGCCGAGGAGACCCAGGAGATGGCGGGCGTCGGCCGGTTCGGCTGGGTCACCGACCCCGAGGGCAACCGCATCGAACTCTGGCAGCCCGCCTGACCGCGTCCCGCTCCGGAACGGGATGACCCCGGCGCGGAAACGTCGTGACTTACGCCCGGCAAATACCTTGCCCCGTAAGGGAAGTGGGGTTTTCTGGGGGTGCGTATCGGGGGCATGCCGGATGTCCGCCGGCGGCGCCGGGCCCGAGACTCGACCCATGCGCATCACGCGGGCCGGTTGGGCCATCATGACGATGCTGTCCACGCTGATCGTCGTCATCTCCGCCAAGTACTTCCGCCTCGACCCGGAGGCGTTCTTCGAGGAGCAGCGCGACACCTACCTGACCCACCAAGTCCCGCTCGCCATCCACATCTCCGGCGCCATCACGGCCCTGGCCGTCGGCCCCTGGCAGTTCTCCAAGCGCCTGCGCGCACGCAAGCCCCGCTGGCACCGCCGCATCGGCGTCGTCTACCTGCTCGGCTGCCTGACCGGCGCGGTGGGCGCCCTGCTGCTGGCACCCGTCGCCTACGGGGGAGCGGTCTCCGGACTCGGCTTCGCCTGCCTGGCGGTGGCCTGGCTGATCACCGGCGCCATGGGGCTGCGGACGATCCTCGCCGGCCGGGTCGCCGACCACCGCCGCTGGATGATCCGCAGCTTCGCCCTCACCTTCGCCGCCGTCACGCTGCGCCTCATGGTGCTCGCCGCCACGACGGCCGGCCTGGGCCTGCGCCCCGCCTACACCGCCGTGGCCTGGCTGTGCTGGGTGCCCAACCTGCTGCTGGCCTGCTGGTTCACCCGCACCCGCACTCGTACCCGCACCCGTCGCGCCGGACCGGCCGCCCCGGCTTGAGGTGAGGACTGCTCGGGTCTCCCCGTCGGCGATGCGTCGATCGAACGCCGGCGCCCGGGAGACGCGGCGGGGCCCGGCCCGCCGGGTGCGGGGCGGTTGTTAGCCCGGCCAGGCAGCGGCGTTCCTCCGCCCGAGTAGCCGGACGCTCACCCGGGCAGCGGGCGCCTCGGTCCGGGTACGGGTCGGGGCCGGCGCGGGGAAACGGCCCCCGCCGACGAAAGCCCGACCCAGAACTCCAGGAGGCCGAACATGGCCCGCATCAAGCCCCTCGCCCTGACCGCCCTCGCCGTCGTCGGCGTGCTGGCCGCGAGCACCGCGACCGCCGCCGCCGAGGCGAAGCCCACCGGCAAGCCCGTCGGCAAGCCGGCCGTCGTCATTCCCCACAACCCGACCACCACCAACCCCCAGCTGCTGGCCGCACACGACCAGGTCACCGGCGACTGGGTCGACGTGGCCCCGGGCGAGAACGGGTACGCCTACGTGACGTGTCCGTCCGGCGAGGTGCCCACCGGCGGTGGCGGCCAGACCAGCGCCTACGCGATCTTCTTCACCGACTCCTACCCGGACGGCAGCTCCTGGGTCGTGCGCGGCACCAACACCGGCAGCGGGACCGAGTCCATCCGGGCGACCGCGGTCTGCACCACCCCCTGACCCGGGGCTGAGCGACCCGGGCCCGGCAGCCGGGCCCGGGCCGCTCCACGTCCGGCGAGGGTCACCTCGGCGAGGGTCACCTCGGCGGGGGTCACTTCGGCGGGGGTCACTTCGGCGGGGGCAGCAGCCCCAGGTCCGAGACCGGTCCGAGGTGGGCGAGCTTGTCGGGGTTGGACACGGCGTGGACCGCCCGCACCGCGCCGTCGGCGTCGATGTCCAGCCCGATGACGTTGACCACGCGCTGCTCGGCGTCGTACAGCACCGCGCCCGGGCGGCCGTTGACCCACGCGGGGGTGAGGCGGGCGCCGAGCCGGCGGATCCGGCGGAAGCCGCCGACCAGCAGTCGGGCGACGCGCAGCGGGTCGGTGACGGAGCGGCCGAGCGCACGGGCCTTGCCACCGCCGTCGCCCTGGAAGACCACGTCGGGGGCGAGCATGCCGAGCAGCGCCTCCGGGTCCCCGCCCTCGGCGACCTCGAAGAAGCGGCGGGCCAGCTCCTCGCCCTCCGCGCGGCGGGCCGGAGCCGGAGCGGCGGTCCCGTCCCCGGCGACGGCCAGGCGCTTCCTGGCCCGGGCGAGGATCTGGCGGCAGTTCGCCTCGCCGCGGCCGACCATCCGCGCGACCTCCGGATAGCCGTACCCGAACGCCTCGCGCAGCGTGAACACCGCGCGCTCGACGGGGGAGAGGGCCTCCAGCAGCACCAGGAACGCCATCGACAGGGTGTCCGCCAGCTCCGCGTGCTCGGCCGGGCCCGGGCGGGCGGCGGTGGTGACGACGGGCTCGGGCAGCCACTCGCCGAGGTAGGTCTCGCGGCGTACCCGGGCGGACTTCACGTGGTTGATGCCCAGCCGGGTGACGGTTGTGGTCAGGTACGCCTTGGGGTCGGTGATCACGGTGCCGGCCAGGCCGGCGCGGGTGAGGCCGAGGAAGGTGTCCTGGACGAGGTCCTCGGCGTCGCCGACCGAACCCGTCATCCCGTAGGCGATGGAGAACAGCAGCGGCCGGTACCCGGCCGCGCCCGCCATGTCCGCCGAACCCGCCGAACCCGCTGAACCCGCTGAACCCGCTGATCCCGTCATGGAATCCCCCTTTCCCGACCGTGACCGTGGCCGTGACCGGCAGGCTATCCGAGGCCCCTCGCGGCGCACGGGCGGGCGGTGTGGCGCAGGTCACGGCGTCGGACCGGCGGGGGGATGTCACAAAACGGCGGGCCGTTCTGTCTCAAGGGGCGACAACGGGACACCGACCGAGGAGCAGCCGTCATGGAACCCCGCCTGAACCCCTTCACCAGCCCCGTCATGGGCAAGGTCTTCAAGCACGTCATCGCCGCCCACAAGCCCATCGCCGAGTCGAGCCTGCCGTACGCCGTCCAGGAGTTGGTGCGGCTGCGGGTCAGCCAGATCAACGGCTGCGGCGCCTGTCTCGACATGCACTACAAGGAGGCCGTGCACGCCGGCGAGGACCCGGTGCGCCTCAACCTGGTCGCGGCCTGGCGCGAGGCCACCGTGTTCACTGACGCGGAGCGCGCCGCGCTGGAACTCGCCGAGGAGGGCACCCGGCTCGCCGACGCGGCCGGCGGGGTGAGCGACGAGGTGTGGGCGAACGCCGCGAAGCACTACGACGAGGAGCAGTTGGCGGCGCTGGTGTGCGTGATAGCGCTGATCAACGCCTTCAACCGGGCGAACGTGATGACCCGCCAGCCCGGCGGCGGCTACGAGGTCGGCATGTACAACCACTGACCGCTCGCGCCGTACGCCCACCGGCCCTCAACTGTGCTGCCACACAAGGCCGGTGGGAGCCGCGGCCGGAACAGGTCCGGTCCGCCGCCCGGGCGGGGGAGAGGGTTTCGTGTGCGGCGCCGTCCGGCTCACCGCCCGCCGGGCGCCGTACGCCCGAGGCCTCCGGGCGAACGTCCAGGGGTCGCACGGCAGTTCGCCGGCCTCCCCGGAGCCCGTCCGTCCACCTCCGTCACCGCTGCCTCTCTTTCGAGTGATCAACGGCGTGACACCCGCCCCGACGGCCGGAGATGCGACAAGGTGAGCCGGACACCTCCGTCGTATCAGAAAGGGACAGGTGGGTTCCGTGGTGACTCGGACAGAGCGCGACCACTTCCAGGCGATGTTCAAGAGGCTGGACGTCGACGGTGACGGAGTGATCGAGCAGGTCGACATCGACCAGCTGGTCCACAAGGTGCTGCGGCGGGTCGGCGCCGGCGAGCCGGGCACCGAGACCTGGCGACGGGTGGTCGGCCTGGGCAACCGGATGTGGCAGGAACTGCTCGACGGCACGGACGCGAACGGGGACGGCAGGGTCAGCGCCCGGGAGTTCGTCGCCGCCTACCGGCGGCCCGACTTCCTCGACCAGGTCGCGGTGCCGTTCGAGCTCGCGATCCTGGAGGCGGTGGACGCCGACGGCGACGGCAGCATCTCCCTGGCGGAGTGGCTGACCTGGCAGCAGGCCAAGGGAGTCGCCTCGAACGAAGCCCTCGGCGAGTTCCAGCAGATCGACGCCGACGGCGACGGCCACCTCACCCGGGACGAGTGCGTCCAGCACATCAAGCAGACGTACACCACCTGAGGCCTGTGCCCCGAACGCGGCTGGGCCGTAGGGCAGTTCGCCGGCGGCGAAGGCGGCGGCGAGCTGCCGGCTCCAGTCGGACGGCCCCGGTGCCGTTCTGGCGCGTGATCACCGTGTGGAGGTCCTGTCCGCAGGAGGGCGGTGGAGTTCGGCGGGCGGGGGAGTTCAGCCCAGCGCCGCCTCCACCGCCCGCGGTGTCCAGTGCCCGGCCGCGCCCGGGCGGGTGGCGAGGTAGCCGGCCGTGCGCCAGGGGCCCCAGCCGTGGGACTCGGCCAGGCCGGCGGCCAGGGTCCGCAGGTAGGGCCGGGTGGGGGCGTTCAGCTCGGCGCCGGCCACGCCCCAGGAGGCGGTGAAGGTCAGCAGCGGCCTCCCGTCCGACTCGCCGACGTGCAGCAGGGTCTGGTAGCGGCCCGGGCCCAGTTCGTCGCGCCCGGTGGCGAGCACCGGGGCGAGGTCGAGGTCGGTGCCGGGGGGGCGGCCCATCTCCTGGGCGGCGACGTCGCTGAACTGACTCAGCGTCATCAGATAGGCACAGCACGGGACTTCGCCGCACCCGGCCGGGTCGTAGAAGGCCGAGCCGCCGCCCCAGGTGCGCGAGCGCCCGGCGAAGTACAGCGTGCCCGGCAGCGCGGTCGCCACCGCCCGGCGCGGCGGGCGCCGGTCGCGGGCACCCGGTTGGTCCTGCGCCCCGCCGTCCGGGCGCCCGCCGCGCAGGTAGCAGGCGAGACGGGCGGCGTGCAGGTTCGAGCCGTACGCCACGTACCAGACGAGCATCCTGTTCTCTCCCACCGTCGCGGCCCCGGCACCGTCGCCGTCCTGGTAGTCGGCGATTCCCCCTCACCGGCGGAAACGATCGAAATCGCGCGAAATGTCATTCGATTCGCGCCGTCGTCGACCCCGTACGGCATCGATGATGAGAATCTCCTTTGATCGCACCCCCGCTGCATCCAGCCGGCTCCCAGCACGGTCATGGTGGATGGGCGCGCGTCCCGGAAGGTGACAACGGCACCGTACGCGCCCCCCCAGGACCCCGGAGCCGAGGAACCCCACCCATGGACGCACGCCCCGAAACGGCCGGCCCAGGCACGCTGCACCGCCCCCACCCGGGCCGCTCCGCGGCGGGTCGGCCGGCGGCCCAGGCCCCCGGCC
>NZ_MSJQ01000086.1 GCF_014596515.1 Streptomyces sp. CBMA156 | reverse complement strand
TCTCGGTCTGCGCGGAGCGGACCAGGCCCCGGACGGCCGCGGCGACCGGGTCGGCCGGCCCCTGACCGACGGCGACGGCGCCGCGGGTCACGACCGCCAGCCTGCTGTCCGTCAGCCGGTCCTCGGCCAGCCAGGCCTGGAGGTCCGCCAGGACCCGGCCGACCGTCTCCCGCACCCGGCCGGGCAGGTCGGCGGCGTCGGCGTCGGTGCCGGGGACGGTTCCGGGGACGGGCAGCACGACGAGCCGCGGCGCGGGCCGCCCGTCGTCGAGCGCGGTGAGCAGCTCGGCCAGGCCGGAGAACCGGGGCGCGTCGAGCGACCGGAGGTCCGGGCCGAGCAGGGCCAGGGCGGACGGCTCGACGGTGCCGTCCGGCGCCGTCACCGGGGTCCAGCCGAGTTCGAACAGCGACCTGGCGACGGCGGGGTCGACGGCCGGGCCCAGCTGGGCGGCCTCGACCTCGCGCAGCACGAGGGAGTCGATGGTCATCACCGGGGCCCCGGTGCCGTCGGCGACGCTCAGCGCCATGCCGTCGGCGGTCACGGTCAGGGTCACCCGCAGCGCGGACGCTCCGGCCGCGTGCAGCCGGACGCCCGTCCAGGCGAACGGGAGCCGGGCGGCGCGGTGTTCGTCGGTGGCGGCGGAGAAGCCCACCGCGTGCAGGGCCGCGTCCAGCAGCGCGGGGTGCAGGCCGAACGCCTCGGCCTGGCCCTCGGCCGCCTCGGGGAGGACGACCTCAGCGTGGACGCTGTCGCCGGCCGTCCAGGCCGCCCGCAAGCCCTGGAAGGCCGGGCCGTAGCCGTAGCCGACGGCGGTCAGCCGCTCGTAGAAGCCGGTGAGGTCGACGGGCTCGGCACCGGCGGGCGGCCAGGCGGCGGGCGTGGCGGGCGCGGCGGAACCGGGGGAGCTGGCGCTGGACCTCGAACTCGCCGAGAAGACGGCCTTCCGCACCTTCGGATGCCTGCTGTACGGCATGGGCCGTACGGCGGACGGCGTCTTCTGGTGGCGGATAGCCGCCCAGTACGGGGACCAACTGGCCGTGCACTGCCTGGCGGTGCACTACACGGCCGAGGGCGAGCGGTTCGACGCGGCCCACTGGGCCGCCCAGGCCCAGGACCTCAGCGCCCCCGGCCGGCTGCCGGAGCTGGCGCCGGACGTCCGGCCGGGCGGCGCGGCGGAGCTGGCGCGGGTGCTCGCGGAGCGCTACGACGGCGAGATCCTGCTGACACTGCGGGATGCGGTGGCGACCCGGCCGAGCGCCGACCCCAGGCGGCTGGGCGTCCGGGCGGTGCGGGGGCGGGGGGTGGTGCGGATCCGGTGACGGCCTTGTTGCGGTGGGCCGGAGAGCGGCGGAGGGCCGCCGCACCGCTGGGGTGCGACGGCCCTCCGGTGGAGCGAGGTGCGTCAGTCGGTGCCGGACTCGATCGCGGCGTGGTCGAGCGCGGTGGACTCCTCCTCGTCGCCGGTGCCGGCGGCGATGGGAGCCGCGCCGCCCGGGGCGAGCTCGCCGATCAGGCCGCTCCACGGCGCCAGCTGCCCGTGCACCGCGTACTGCTCCAGCTTGCTGCGCGAGTCGGCGATGTCGAGGTTGCGCATGGTCAGCTGACCGATGCGGTCGTCCGGGACGAACGCGGCGTCGACGCTGCGCTCCATCGACAGCTTCTCGGGGTGGTAGCTGAAGTTGGAGCCCTGGGTGTCGATGACCGAGTAGTCCTGGCCGCGCCGCAGCCGCAGGGTGACGCTGCCGGTGACCGGGTGGCCGATCCAGCGCTGGATGCTGTCCCGGAGCATCAGCGACTGCGGGTCGAACCACCGGCCCTCGTAGAGCAGCCGGCCGAGGCGGCGGCCCTGGGTGTGGTAGGTGGCGATGGTGTCCTCGTTGTGGATGGCGTTGAGCAGCCGCTCGTAGGCGATGTGCAGCAGCGCCATGCCGGGGGCCTCGTAGATCCCGCGGCTCTTGGCCTCGATGATCCGGTTCTCGATCTGGTCCGACATGCCCAGACCGTGCCGCCCGCCGATGGTGTTGGCCTCGTGGACCAGGTCGACGGCGCTGGCGAACTCCTGGCCGTTGATCCGGACCGGGCGGCCGAACTCGAACTCGACGGTGACGTCCTCGGTCCGGATCTCGACCTCCGGGTCCCAGAAGGCCACGCCCATGATCGGGCTGACGATCTCCAGGGAGGCGTCCAGGTACTCCAGCCGCTTGGCCTCGTGGGTGGCGCCCCAGATGTTGGCGTCGGTGGAGTAGGCCTTCTCGGCGGAGTCCCGGTACGGCAGGTCGCGCTCGGCGAGCCACTCGGACATCTCCTTGCGGCCGCCGAGCTGGTCGACGAACGCCTGGTCCAGCCACGGCTTGTAGATCCGCAGGTTGGGGTTGGCGAGCAGACCGTAGCGGTAGAACCGCTCGATGTCGTTGCCCTTGTAGGTGGAGCCGTCGCCCCAGATGGAGACCTCGTCATCCTGCATGGCGCGCACCAGCAGGGTGCCGGTCACCGCGCGGCCGAGCGGAGTGGTGTTGAAGTACGTCTGCCCGGCGGAGCGGATGTGGAAGGCGCCGCAGGCGAGGGCAGCCAGGCCCTCCTCGACCAGCGCGGCCCGGCAGTCGACCAGCCGGGCCTGCTCGGCGCCGTACGCGCGGCCCCGGGCCGGGACGTCGGCGAGGTTCGGCTCGTCGTACTGGCCGATGTCGGCCGTGTATGCGTAGGGGAAGGCACCGTGCTCGCGCATCCACGCGACGGCGACGGAGGTGTCCAACCCACCGGAGAATGCGATGCCGATCCGTTCACCGACCGGCAGCTTGCTCAAGACCTTCGACATGGATGCACCCTTGACCCGCCTGAAGCGGGACCCTGATCTAGCGACGTGTGACGGGATTCGGCGTAATCGATCCGATGCCCGAACTCTGGCATAGATTTGCAGAGTAATGCAAGGGCATGCGATCGCCCGCGGTGACGGAGGGTGCCCGAGGGAGGTCGTCCTCCGGCTGCCGATCCGGCCAACTCCGCTGATTGGACGGGCGGTTGGAACCGGAATTGGAGGGGGCGGGGCGAGAAGGAGGCGGGTGGGGCGGATCAGGAAGCCGGGCCGGGTGCCCGCGCGCGCAGCCAGGCGGTACCGGAGGCGAGTGTGCCGAGTCCGAGTCGGAGCCCGGGTCCGAGCCCGAGGGCGACAGGGTGGCCGGTGTCGGTCGGCCGCGGGACGTACGCCGTGGTGGGCCACAGCCGGCCGGCCGCTCTCGGGGCCGGGCGTCGGGGAACGGCGCGGCCGGGCGGTGTCCTCATGGCGAGGCGATCGCTCATCGTGCCTGGTGCCCTCGTTCGGCGGTTCCCGGTACCGGCCAGCCCGGTCCGGGGCCGGGGAGGCCGCGAACGGGACGGTCGGAGCGCCAGCGTACGCGAACGGTCGGACGGGCCGGCGGCTCGGTCCCCCGGTAGGTGGGTGGCGGTGGGGCCGGGTGGGGGCGAGGGTGAGGGGGAGAGGTGTCGAGGAGGCATCGATGGCAGGCAGCACCGCCAGGGGCTCCGAGGCCCAGCGGCGGCCTTGGTGGGCCCGTGGCGCCCGTGCGGTGTGGGCCTACGTCCGGCGTGCGCCGGGCACCTACATCTGGCTGGCGATCCTGCTCGTCACCACCCAGGTGATCCGGCACGTCGATCCGGTGACCGCCGACCGCATCCTGCAGCGGCGCTCGACCAACCTCCACCACCTCCAGGTCTCGCCGCTCCGCGTCCTGGCGACCAGCGCGCTGTGGATCGCGGGCGGCGGCTGGCTGTCCTACTTCCTGCTGTACAACCTCTTCCACGTGCCCGCCGAACGGTGGCTCGGCACGCTGCGCTGGATCGGGGTGGCGGCGATCTCACACGTCGGCGCGACCTACCTCAGCGAGGGCGTGCTCGGCTGGGCGATCCACCGGGGCCTCGCCTCGCCGAGGGCCGTCTACACCCTGGACTACGGCGTCAGCTACGCGCTGGCCGGGGTCGTCGCGGTGCTCACCTACCTGATCGTGCGGCCGTGGCGGTACCTGTACGCGGCGGGGGTGCTGGTGGTCTACGGGCTGGGCGTGCAGCAGAGCCGGGACTACACCAGCGTCGGCCACTTCAGCGCGGCGCTGATCGGGTTCGCCTGCTACCCACTGACCCGGGACCGGCCGGGCTCCTTCGACCCGGTCGCCTCGGTGCGGGCGCTCCGGCGGCGGGTGCGCGGCCGGTGACCTGCGGTTCGTGACGGCCGGCTGCGCCGGGCCCGGACGGCAGGTCCTGCACGGTCACCTTCGGCCGCGGCATCCGGTGCTTGGACCTGCGCTGCCTCGGCCTCGGCCGTTGCGACGAGACGGACGACTGACCGGCTGGTCTCCCGTTGTGGGGTGTCGCCCGTCACCCGTCGCCCGCCCGGCTGCCCGGCTGCCCGGTTCACTCCGTCGAGCGGGCCGGGCAGCGGCGTCGTGTCCGAGCCGGAGGGCGCGGTGTGACGGGCATCGTGGGTGCGGCGGTTGGGCAGGTGTCACGGGCAGTGCGGGCCGGCGGACGGATCCCGGGGCGGTCCGCCGGTCCGCCGGCCAGCCGGGCGGGCGAGCGGACGGATCCCGGGGCGGTCCGCCGGTCCGCCGGTCCGCCGGTCCGCCGGGCGGGCGAGTGGGCGGGCCGGTTACTGGCCCACGCGCTGGGACACACAGAGGATGTTGCCCTCGCTGTCCTTGAACCAGGCCGCGCGCATGCCCTCGCCCTCGGCGACGCCGTCGACCGTCTTCAGGCCGGGGAAGTCGTACTCCTCGAAGGTGATGCCGCGGCCGCGGAGACCGGCCATCTCGCCGTCGAGGTCGGTGACCTTGAAGCTGGCGAGGGTGTGGGCGGCCTGCCCACCGCTGGGGGTGCGGTAGACGGTGAACTGGGTGCCGCCGCTGTCGCAGGCGAACTCCTCCTCACCCTCCTCGGTGAGCTTGAGGCCGAGGGTGTCGGTGTAGAAGGCCTTGGCGCGGGCGAGATCGGTGGCGGGGATGACTGCTTGCAGCGGAGCGTCTCCAAGCATGGTGTTTCGCCTCCTCTCTGTAACCAGGTTAGGGACGCGGGAGCCGTGTCGCCCGGTGGACGCGGGGGTACTTCGGACGGTGCGGAGGAGGTCGCCGGGAGTCATGCGGTGACGAGCCTCCAGAGCGAGGTGACCTCGGCGGAGCGGGCGGCGCGGAGCAGGGGGTCGGCCCGTTCGGAGGCGGTGGCCCGGGGGTGGCGGGGGACGGTGTCGAGACGGCCGGTGATGCGCAGCCCGGCCGTGGAGACGGTGCCGAGCAGGTCGGCGCGTGACCGCAGACCGAGGCGTTCGGCGAGGTCGGAGAGGATGAGCCAGCCCTCGCCGCCGGGCAGCAGCCGGCCGGCCAGACCGTCGAGGAAGCCGTGGAGCATGCGGCTGTCCCGGTCGTAGACGCCCTCGTCGAGGGTGGAGTTCGGTCGTCCGGGCAGCCACGGGGGATTGCACACGACCAGGGCGGCCCGGTCACGGCCGGGAGGGTAGAGGCCGGCTCCGGCGGTCTCGATGCGGTCGGTGAGGCCGAGGCGGTGGGCGTTGTCGCGGGCGCAGGCGAGCGCGCGCGGATTGGAATCGGTGACCAGGACCTTGCGCAGACCGCGCCGGGCGAGCAGCGCGGCGAGCACACCAGTGCCGGTGCCGAGGTCGTAGGCGGTGGGGTCGGCCTGGACGGCGGGTGGCAGCGGTGCCCGGCCGACGAGGTCGACGTACTCGCCGCGGACGGGGGAGAAGACCCCGTAGTGCGGGTGGATGCGGGCGCCGAGGGCCGGAACGTCGACGCCCCTGGTGCGCCACTGGTGTGCGCCGATCACACCGAGGAGCTCGCGCAGGGACACGATTCTGTTGTCAAGGAGCGGTCCGTAGGCCGCCAGGCAGGCCTCGTGGACGTCGGGCGCCCGGTGGAGCCGGACGCGGTGATCCGCGTCGAGCGGCACCAGCAGCATGCCGAGGACGCGGGCGAGGCGGGCGCGCTCCCGTCGGTGCTGACGGAAGGCCTCGGCCGGGGAGTCGGGCGCGGATCGAGGTCGGCGCCGCTCGGCGCGGCGACGCATGGCGTGCAGGAGACGGAGTGCGCCGGGGTAGTCGCCCTGCCAGAGCAGGGCGGTGCCCTCGCAGGCCAGCCGGTAGGCGGCCTCGGCGCGAAGGGTGTCGTCGGCGGCGATCAGGCGGCGCGGCGGGGGCGTGCCGTTCTCGCTGTGCCAGGCGGCGGGCAGGGCGTAGAGGGCGGGCAGGGCGGCAGTGCTGGGCCGATGAGTGTCGGACACCGGGGCTCCTCGTGGTGGAACGTGCAGGGGGCACGAAGAGCACTTCGACGAGGAGGTGAGCAGCAGGCGCGTCGGGCGGTGGTGCCACCGGGACGGCGGGCGCGGGTGTCAGGCCCGGTGCGGCTCACGCGTCGAAGCGCGAGCCGGGGTGTCGCCGAGGACGAGGCCCGGCACGGCGGCGAGCCGTATGCCACTGATCATCTGAGGGCCTCCTTTCCGAACCTGCCGGTTCTGCGCGGTTGTTCGTACGCTTTCACACAGCGTGGTCGGTTGGCAACCGATTATCACCGGCCCTGCGGCCAGCCGTGCGGTACGCGTTCCAGCACACCTGCCCCGAACAGCTCGTACAGCGGCAGGGTCTCCAGATGGACGTAGCCGATGTGGCAGTCGCAGACCGGCAACGGGCAGGGGTGCGGCCGCAGTCGGGCGCGGTAGCTGCCGTCGTAGAGGTTGCCGAGGACGTCCCGGACGAAGTGGCAGCGGCGCACGGTGCCGTCGCCGTCGACAGACAGCACGGACTCACCGGTGCGGCACGGCAGTCCGGCGCTGGGGTGGGCGTGCCGGCTGTAGCCGAAGTGCGGGTCGAGGGCGGCCCATTGCGCGGCCTCGGCGTCGGTGTAGTCGAGGCCCTCGGCGGCGTTGACCCACAGGTAGACGTCCTCGGCTAGCTCGGCGCGCAGTCGTCCGGCCTCGGCGAGGTGCCCCGGCTGGCCGACCACGCCGACGCTGTAGCGCACGCCGAGCGCGTCCAGTTCGCGGCACTTGGCGAGGAAGCGGTCGCGGCTGACCTGTCCGGGATGGAAGGTGACCCAGAGGGCGAGGGCGTCGAGGTCCGCCTCGGCGAGCCAGCCGGTGCGGCAGCTGAGGTTGGTCTGGATCGCGACGCGGCGGACGTGCGGCAGGCGGCTCAGCTCGACCAGCGCGCGGCGGTACCAGGACCGCACCAGGCCCTCGCCCCAGGGGGTGAACAGCAGCGACAGGGTGTCGCCGGTGCCCGCGCGCCCGGCGGCCCAGCCGGTGAAGCGTTCCAACGCGGCCCGGTCGGCCCGCAGTTGATCGGGGCTGTCGCGCCGCTTGGCGAACGGGCAGTACGGGCAGTCGTAGTCGCAGGAGGCGAGCGGACCGCGGTAGAGCAGGGTGAGGTCCCGTGCACCGTCCGCCGACGGCGGTGACGCGGAGGGCACGCCGAGGAAGGTCATTTCGCCTCGTACGCCGCCATCAGGGCCCGGACCTCGGGCGAGAACAGCAACGGCCCGACGGCGTCCGAGTGCGCCAGCCCCTCCGGGCTGAGCCGCAGGGACGCCGCGTCGCCCTCGGCGAGCCAGCCGCGCTCGGCGAACGCGGCCAGCTCCGCCGGGAAGTCCTCGGCCGGTGAACTGCCGAACCGGGCCCGGTAGTCCGCCAGTGGCATGCCCTCGGCCTGGAGCAGCGACTGCACCAGATGGCGCCGGCGAGGCTCCGCGCCGTCCATCCGGTGGCCCACCTCGGCGTGCCGGAAGTCCTCGGTGGCGACGTACTCGTCGATGATGCCGCGCACCTCGGTGGCGTTCACCGCGTAGTCGAAGGAGTAGTGCAGTTGCGAGGTGTAGGAGCGGGCACCGCAGCCCAGACCGACCATGCCGTCGGTCTGGCAGGCGTACTCGCTCGCCCCTGCCTGTGGGGAGGCGGTGCGGCGGAACATCCGCATCGACACCTGCTGGTACCCGTGGGCGAGCAGGTGGTCGCGGCCGGCGCGGTAGAGCGCGAGCCGCCGCGCGTCCCAGGCGGACGCGCTCTCCTGCTCGCCGCGCCGGGCCAGCCCGGTCAGCGGTCGGACGTACAGCGGGTAGAGGTACAGCTCCTCGGGCTGCCAGGCGAGCGCGGTGTCCAGCGAGCGGAGCCAGCTGGCCTCCGTCTGGCCGTCGATGCCGTAGATGAGGTCGATGTTGAGCACCGGGAAGCCGGCCGCGCGGATCCGGCCGAGCGCGGCCTCGACCTCCGCCCGCTTCTGCGGGCGGACGGCGGAGCGGGCCTCGGCGTCGTCGAAGGACTGCACGCCCAGGCTCAGCCTCGTGGTGCCCCGGGCGGCCAGCACCTCCAGCCGGTCGGCGGTCGCGGTGGCGGGCGAGGCCTCCACCGAGAGCGGTATCGCCCGCAGGTCGGCGCCCATCCGCCGCTCGGCGATGTCGCACAGCCGTTCCAGCTCAGCGGCCGTCAGATGGGTGGGGGTGCCGCCGCCGAACGCGGCCAGCGCGAACCTGGCGCCGTCGTCCAGTGCCGCACGCACCACCGTGGCCTGGCGCTCCAGCGCGTCCAGGTAGGCCGTGGTCAGGCCCTCGGGGCTGCCGATCCGGGTGAACAGGTTGCAGAAGCCGCAGCGGACCTCGCAGAACGGGATGTGCACGTAGAGCGAGAGCGCGTGCTGCGGCTCGCCGGCCCACAGCTCACGCAGCGGCGGGCGCTCGGGCAACGGGCGGTAGGCCGTCTTGTGGGGGTACGCGTAGACGTACGACTGGTACGGCGAGTCGGGGCGCGGGGGTGCGGTGGTCATGCGCGCTCCTCGGAGGTCGCGGTGGCGTCCGCCGCTCGGGCGGGGAGGGTGAAGTGCGCGTACGGGACGGTCCAGACCACCTCGTGGCCGATCCGGTGCCCGGTGTAGCCGTCCTCGCCGTAGGCGGTGCCGTGGTCGGAGCAGACGATCGCGAAGCAGGGGCGGCGGGCGCTCATCGCGGCGAACAGCCGGCCGATGTGCGCGTCCACGTACTCCAGGGCGGCGGCGTGGCTGGCCCGGGTGTCCCCGTGTTCACGGGTGGCGCCCGGCAGGTGGAACCAGTTCGGCTGGTGCAGCGCCGAGACGTTCAGGAACAGGAACAGCGGCTGCTCGGCGGGCTGTCCGGCGGCGACCCGCTCGGCCACGGCGACCTGTTCCTCGAAGGACGTCGGCGAGGCGACGCCCAGCTCGGAGGTCCAGTGGCTCTCCTGGAAGAGGCCGGGCAGCACCGAGCCCAGCGGGCCCTGCTTGTTGAAGAACCCGACACCGCCGACGCACACCGTGCGGTAGCCGGCCGCGGCCAGGGCCGTCGGCAGGTCGGGGGCGTCGAAGACCCAGGTGCGCGGGGCGGTGGTCTCGGAGCCGGCGAAGCGGGCCGCGAACAGGCGCGGGTGCGGGCCGTCGGGGGAGGCCGGAGTCGGCAGGAAACCGGCCAGGATCGCCTGGTGGGAGGCGTAGGTGAAGCTGCCGGGGGCGTGCCGGCGCTCCCAGCGGCCGCCGGGGAGGACGGCGGCGAGGTGCGGGATCCGGCCGGCCGCGGCCAACTCCTCGGCGACGTCGAAGCGGAGCGTGTCGAGGGTGACGAGCAGCAGGTCGTGGGTGCCCACGACCGCGTTCATGTCGGGGGCGGGGGCGGGGGCGGGGGCGGGGGCGGGGACGGTGGTCCGGTGGTTCATCGAGCGGGTTCCGTGATCTGGTGGTCCGTCGCCACGGGCGACGACGGGGAGTGGTCGGTGAGCGCGGCGAGCTGGGCGCCGTAGGTGTCGAGGCCCTCGGCGGGGCCGCCGGGCAGGCCGGTGAGACCGGGGAGCAGGTCGCCGAAGGCGTTCACCTCGCCGACCAGGGCGCGCCGCCAGCCGGTCGTGGGCAGGACGTCGACGCCGACCATCGGCGAACCGGGGAAGCAGGCCGCCGCGCGTTCGGCCGTCTCCAGCAGGGCGGGCCAGGACGGACCGGCGGCCTCCCGGACCTGCTCGATGCTGCCCCGCGCGCCGCCGAGGTGCAGATTGGTCATCGGCTGGGTGCTGGTGCGCACCACGGCGTGGGTGGCCCGGCCCGCCACCACCACGACCCGCAGGTCCGCCGAGCGCCCGGACTGCGAGGCCTTCGGGATCCACTGTTCGACGTGCAGCCCGTCCGGCGCCAGGCCGTCGACGATCGCGGCGACCTCCCGCTCGCTGCGGTAGCGGCGCACCCGCAGCGAGTTGTGCAGCTTACCGTCGGCCAGCTCCACCGAGGTGGTGGCCAGCAGCTGCCCGCGTGGTCCGAACTCCAGCGCCATCACCCCGGAAGCCGAGGAACCGTGCGCCGGCTTGACGAAGACCCGGTGCAGGCGGGCTTCTGCGAGGCGTTCGCGCAGGTGCTCCCAGCCGGTCACCTCGCCGCCGAGCGCCCTGGGCACCGGCACCCCCGCCCCGGCGAGCAGCGCGTGCGCCCGGCGCTTGTCGAACATCACGGCGATCTCCTCCGGATCGCCGAGCAGCCGTACGCCGGGCCGGGCGGCCAGCCCGCGAAGCGCGGCCATGACGCCCGCGTACCAGACGGCCGTGCCCTCGACCCTGGTCGGTGCGTAGCCCGGGCCGAGCGCCGGGCCACGCAGCAGCCGGTCGACCTCGGGCTCCTCGCCGGGCGACTCGACGCGCAGCAGACCGCCTTCGGGCAGCCGGTACCGGCCGCGCAGCACGTCCAGCCAGGGCAGGACGGCGGGCTCGGGCAGCCCGGCGGCCCGGGCGGCGGCCGCGAACAGTGTCACCCGTCGGTGCCCCGGATTGCCGAGGACGGTCAGCTGCACAGTCATCGCCTCCGTCGCCCGCCTACTCGGCGACCGAGACGTAGCGGTCGTCCTCGTCCTCCGCCTCGTCCGCCTCGGCGTCGCTGAGGTCGATCTCGACTCCCGGCAGGGCCTCGCAGAGGCGTTCCATCATCGCGTCGCTCAGGTAGTGGTGGTGCAGGTCGAGGGAGCGCAGGTGGGTGAGCGGCTGGCCCTCCAGCAGGGCCGTGGCGCCGTCGTCGGAGAGCACACCCATGGAGAGGTCGAGCGTCTCCAGCCGGGCGACCACCGGGGCGTGCGCGACGGCGGCGGCGATCTCGTCCTGGAGTTCGCTGTTGGCCAGCCCCAGGTGGCGCAGTCGCGGCAGGCGGGAGCCGTCAAGGAACGGCGCCAGGTCGTCCAGCGAGGCGTCGCCGCCGTACTCGTCCACGCCGAGCCAGAGGTGCAGGCCCTCCAGAGCGGGCAGTTCGGAGCCGGCGATCGCCTGCACCACGGTGGCCGGCAGCCCGCCGGCCTCGAAGCGCAGGCTGGTCAGCGCGTCGTGCCGGACCGGCTTCAGGACGAGGCCACTGCCACCGCGCACGGCCAGCGACTTCAGACCGGGGAAGGCGTTCAGCAACGGGGTGACGTCGTCCATCTCCAGCCAGGAGATCTCGCACGCGTCGTAGGTCACCTCGCCGAGGAACAGCGCCTCCAGGGCGGGCAGGCGCCGGGCGTCGGCCGCGATGGCCTCGACCACGGGCCGCACGGACGTGTAGTCGTCCGGCCACCAGGAGCCGATCACCACGGCGCGGACGCCGGCCGGGTCGACCTTCTCCAGGAAGGACTGCCAGAGCTGGGCGAAGTCCTGCTCGGTGTCGTGGTCGAAGGACAGCCGCCAGGCGACGGCGCCGGCGTCGGGCAGGGGCCGGGCGTCGCCGGGCTGCGGCGGGGCGTCGTCGGGCGTGAACTCGTGGATCGGCAGCTCGTGGAAGCGTTCGAGGTGGCGGGAGACGGCCATGTCGGATCCTGATGGGTCGAATTGGTCGGACGGGTGGTCGTACGGGTGGATGCGGGGGTCGGCTACTCGGCTACGGCGACATAGCGCCACCGGTCGTCGGGCTTGCCGGGCTCGGAGAGGTCGACCTCGACCCCGGACAGGGCCTGGCGCAGCCGCTGCTGCATCTCCTCGGTGAGGTAGTGGTGGTGCAGGTCGAGGGAGCGCAGGTGGGTGAGCGGCTGGCCCTCCAGCAGCGCGGTGGCACCCTGGTCGGTCAGCACGCCCATGGAGAGGTTGAGCGACTCCAGCCGGGCGACGACGGGTGCGTGCGCGAGAGCGGCGGCGATGTCGTCCTGGAACTCGCTGTTCTGGAGGCCGAGGTGGCGCAGCGCGGGGAAGCGGGTGCCGTCCAGGAACGGTGCGAGGTCGGCCATGGTCGAGGAACCGCCGTAGTTGTCCACGCCCAGCCAGAGTTCGAGCCGCTCCAGGGCCGGGAGGTCGCAGCCGGCCACCGAGCGCACGACCGGGCCCGGCAGGCCGCCGGCCTCGAAGCGCAGCGCCTTGAGGGCCTCGTGCCGCAGCGGCGTCAGGGCCAGACCGCCCTTGCCGTCCCAGTCCTCGGAGGCACCGCGCACCACCAGCTCGGCCAGCCGCGGGAAGGCCGTCAGCAGCGGCGTGATGTCGCACTGCTGGATCCAGGAGATCTCGCACTCCTCGTAGGTGATGTCGCCGACGAACAGCGCGCGCAGGGCGGGCAGTCGGCCGGCGGCGGCGACGACCGCCTCCATCGGCTCCTGGAAGCTGTCCGGCTCCTCGGGTGCCCACTGGCCGATCACGACGGCGGTGACCCGCTCGGTGTCGACGGCGCCGAGGAACTGCTCCCAGCACTCGCCGAACGTGGCCTCGGACTCGTAGTCGAGCCCGACCTTCCAGGCGACCGCGGCCGCGTCCGGCAGCTGGACGGAGCCGGACCCGCCCTTCTCCTCGGCTTCGGCCACGGCCGCCACGAAGTCGAAGACGGGGAGACCGTGGAACCGCTCGATGTGGTCGTTGACAGTCATGCGCTGCTCCTCTGGGGTCGGGGCCGAACAACTGTCTACCAGCCGGGACTGACAATCCGGCGGCCGGGTCGCCGCCCGGGCGCGTTGTCAGACCCTTGCCCTATGTTCGGGTCCTGGCTCCGGAGAGTGACCGCGTCGAACGCGGCGGAGCCGTGGGTTCCGGCGTCCGCCGGGGTCCGGCCGTACGGCGAGGGAGGACTGATGTACCGCCAGGGCGATGTGCTGATCGTGCCGGTCGAGGAGAGCGTGGTGCCGCCGCGGGTGGCGGAGCTGGCCGTGCAGCCGAGGGACGGGCGCGGCCGGATGGTGCTCGCGCTCGGAGAGGTCACCGGGCACGCCCATGCCGTGGTCGGCCCGGGCTGGCTGCGCCGTGAGACCGGGCCGTTCGGCGCGGGCTGGCTGCACCTGCCCGAGGGCGGCCGGGTGGTGCACGAGGAGCACGCGGCGATACCGCTGCCCAAGGGCTGGTACCGGGTGATCCGCCAGCGCGAGTACGTGC
Source organism: Streptomyces sp. CBMA156 (assembly GCF_014596515.1). GTDB lineage: Bacteria > Actinomycetota > Actinomycetes > Streptomycetales > Streptomycetaceae > Kitasatospora. The sequence goes on along the minus strand of NZ_MSJQ01000086.1, from coordinate 269 downwards.
CGGGCGCGGTGCGGATGGTCGCGGACTGACGGCCGCTCCGCCCGCCGCACGGGGCGGCAGGCGGGACACGAGGACTGGACGCGGCCCCGGGCCGCGGCACGGAACGGGAACGGACGGCCGGGCGTGGAGCCCGGCCGGGAACGGAGCAGGGATGGAGACGGTCATCCACGACGAGGTCCACGGCGACCCGGGCGGGGCACGGGCACTGCCGGGGCCGGCCGAGGTGACGGCCCGCTGGCGGGCGGCCGCGGCGGCCACCGGAGCCGGTG
>NZ_MSJQ01000085.1 GCF_014596515.1 Streptomyces sp. CBMA156 | reverse complement strand
ACCGGGCCGCGGCCGACGGCGGTCCCGCGGCCGACCGCCGCGCCGCCTCCACCAAGGCCCGGCCCTCGCCGCTGCACAGGTCCAGCCACCCGGGCGCCGTGCCGCCGTGCTCCGCCAGCCGGTCGAGCGGGTCGAAGCCCAGCTCGCGGGCGTAGCTGTTCACCCCGGTGAGCCCGCGTTCGCGGTTCATCGTGCTGTTGGCCACCACCGGGGAGGCGGTGAGCTCGCTGTCGCCGATCAGTCTGACCATCAGCCGACCCTACCGGCAGCGGAAACGGCCGCTCCCGTACCGGAAACGGCACGGGAACGGCACGGGAGCGGGTCAGGCTCCGGGAACGCCCCGGAACCGGCCGGAGCGGCCGCCCCCGGGGCGGGGACGGCCGCTCGGCCGGTCGACCGGGCTCCGTCAGGCGGCGTCCCGCCAGACGGTCAAATGCTCAGGCACTCAGGCACTCAGGCGACAGACGGTCAGACCGTCAGCGCCTGGCCCGGGAAGATCAGGTCCGGGTCGCCGCCGATGGTGCGCACGTTCTTCCGGTAGAGGCTGTCGGTGTCGGTACCGAACTTGGCCGCGATGTCGCTCAGGGTGTCGCCGCTCCTGACCGTGTAGTCGCCGCCCGCGGTGTTCTTCGGGGCGACCGGCGCGGACTGCGCGGGCTTGGCCGAGGGCTGCCCCTTGGGCGCCTGCTGCTTGGCCGCCGGCGCGGCGGCGGGCTTGACCGCGGGCTTCGCGGCGGGCTTGGCAGCAGGCTGCGCCGCCTTCGGGGCGGGCTTGGCCGGCTTGGCCGCCTTGGTGTTCGAGGGGGCGGCGGCCGGAGCACCACCCTTGCCCAGACCCGCCTTCTGCGAGCAGACCGGCCAGGCGCCCGGCCCCTGCGAGGCGAGGACCTTCTCCGCGACGGCGATCTGCTGCTCCTTCGTCGCCTTGTGGGCCTGGGAGGCGTACGCGGTCCCGCCGTACGCGGCCCAGGTGGACGGGCTGAACTGGAGCCCGCCCTGGAAGCCGTTGCCGGTGCTGGTGCTCCAGTTCCCGCCGCTCTCGCACTGGGCGACGGTGTCCCAGGTCGAGCCGGTGGCGGCGGAGGCCGAGGTGGCCGTGACGAGGCCGGCCACCGGCAGGGCCGCGACGGCGGCGCCCGCGACGACCGCCATCCGTACGCGGTTGCGCTTGGTGGTGGCGGTGGTCTCGGTGGCAGCGGCGGTCTCGTGACGGGGTTTCATACAGGTCCTCTCGACGAGCCCCGGGCGGGCAGGCGGAACCAGGCCCGAGACATGGGCCGGCAGTCTTTCGCTCACCTCACTCGACGGGCGGCGGGGCACGTGTCGGACGTGCCGTGCCGCCCCGGTCACCTCCGCACGCCGACGGCCTGTTCGAGCCGGCCTGGTCGGCGGACACCGCCCTCGCGCCGTGGGTCAGTCGGCGGGCAGTGCCTCGGGGTGAACCCGGGTGGCGCTCGGTGCGCCGCCAATGAAGCTAGGGGCATCACCCGGACGCAGCAAGCAATTCTTGGACGTCGCAGGTCAGTTGACTGTTACCGGCGGTATCGATCTAGAAGCTGCACGCGGTTTGACCAGCTTTGACTGAATTTTCAAGATCAAATGGTCATATTCCGTGCCCTCGCTCACACCTGTCCATCCGAGAAAGCCGGCGCACCCTCCACACGGAGGAACCGTCAGCTGACGCACCGTCACCACCGCACCCGGAGTTCCCCGTTCCGCGGCGCCGCCGAGTGGCATCCGCCACACTCGCCACGTACCGCGACCGGACGAGCACCCTCAGTGGCGGCCGTCGAGCTCCGCGTCCCGCGCCAGCAGCGCCGCCTGGACCCGGTTCTCGCAGCCCAGCTTGGCCAGGATCCGGCTGACGTAGGTCTTCACCGTCGCCTCGCTCATGTGGATCCGCGCCCCCGCGTCGGCGTTGGACAGACCCTCGCCGAGCAGCGCCAACACCTCCGACTCGCGCCCGGTGAGCACCTCCAGCCGACGCCGCGCCGCCACGCTGCGGGCCGCCAGCGAGGCGCTGCGCCCGGAGGCCAGCGAGTCGACGATGTGCCGGGTGGCGGCCGGGGACAGGAAGGCGTTCCCGCCCGCCGCCGCCCGGACGGCCTGGATCAGCTCGTTCGGCGCGGTGTCCTTGAGCAGGAAGCCGGCCCCGCCCTCGGTCACGGCGCGCAGGACGTTCTCGCGCTCCCCGAAGGTGGTGAGGATCAACGCCCGCGCGCCGGGGGCGGCCTTCGCCAGCTCCCCGAGCGCCGTCAGCCCGTCCATCACCGGCATCTGGATGTCCAGCAGCACCACGTCCACCCGGTGCGCCCGCGCGAGTTCCAGCGCCTCCCGGCCGTCGGCGGCCTCCGCGACCACCTCGATGTCGTCGGCGGAGCCCAGGATCATCCTGATCCCGGCCCGGATCAGCGGCTCGTCGTCGGCGACGAGGACTCGGATCACGCTGGTCATTCCCCTCGAACGGTGCTTCGGCTGCGGAACCATCCTCACATCCCGGCCGGACCGTTCGGAACCGCCCCGATCCGGACCGCCGCCGTCCGAAACCGACCCGGCCCGCCCGGGCCGGAGCACCCGCCCGCGCACGGGGGCACTCAGCCCCTCATCACGTACTCCTGTTTGTCCACCAGCACCCCGTCCCGGAAGCAGAATCGCGCCACGTGCTCCTCGTTCCAGCCGGAACCGGGCACACCGTCCAGGCCGTACCAGCGGCAGTGCGCGCCCGCCGGCACCTCGGGGCCGCTCCCCTTGTAGGTGTCGGTGAAGAAGTCGTTGCCGCGCGGCAGCGTGCGCAGCACCTCCGCCTCGGCGGTGCCGACCTTGATCTGATCGAACATCGGCTTCGCCACGCTGGCGTCGTTGGTGCCCTGGACGAAGGCGACCACGCCCCAGACCAGCAGACCGAGCACCGTCAGCGCGACGGTGCCCACCCCGATGGCACAGCCCAGCGCGGGGCTCCGCCGCCGGCGCCCCGCCTCGACGGGCGTCAGGCCTTCCGGCATCCAGTCCTCGGCCCCGGCCGGCCCGGCCGCCCCGTCCTGCTCGGCCCCTTCGTACGGCAGGACGGCCGCCAGCCGGAAGCCCTGCTCCGGCGTGGGCCCGGCGTGCACCATCCCGCCGACCAGCCGGGCGCGCTCCCGCAGGCCGGTCAGCCCCTGACCGCCGCTGACCGCCGCGCCCGCGCCGGTGCGTGCGCCCACCAGCTCCGGCGCGCGACCGTTGGTCACCTCCACCACCAGCGCGTCCGGCTCGTACCGGAGCGCGACCCCGATCGACGCGCCGGGGGCGTGCTTGTGCGCGTTGGTGAGCGCCTCCTGCACGATCCGGTACGCCGCGTGGTCGACGGCGGCCGGCAGCGGGCGCCGTTCGCCCTCCCGGCTGAGCCCGATCTCCGCCCCGGCCGCCCGGGAGGACTCCACCAGCCCCTCGACCCCGTCCACCCCGCCCCGGCCCGACGCCCCTGCGGCCGCCCCGGTGGCGGGCGGCACCGCCGTCGACTCGTCGTGCAGCACGCCGACCACCTCGCGCAGCTCGCGCATCGCCGCCACCGCCGCCTGCCGGAGCACCCCGACCGCCTCGCGCTGCCGGTCGGTGAGCGTGCGGTCCACCTCCAGCGCGCCCGAGTGCACCGAGATCAGCGCCAGCTGGTGGCCCAGGCTGTCGTGCATGTCCTGGGCGATCCGGTGCCGCTCGCGCAGCCGCGCCTGGTGCACCACCATGACCCGCTCGCGCACCAGCTGCTCGTTGCGCTCGCGCAGCGCGTCCAGCAGGGCGCGCCGCTGCGCCCGGTAGCGGCCGTAGAGCCCGGGCAGCACGGCGACCAGCAGGAAGAAGCCGAGCGACAGGCCGAGGACCAGCTTCGGCGAGAGCGAGGCGGCCTCCTTCAGCACGCCCGTCATGGTGAACAGCACCCAGCCCACGACGAAGGCACCGACCAGCGACCAGACCCGGCGGATCCGCGCCCCGGCCGTCCAGCCCGCGCAGACCAGCAGCGGAAGCGGGCCGGCCGCCCAGCCGGCGAGGGCCGCGGTGACCAGCAGCACGGGGGCCGGCAGCCCCTTGCGCAGGACGAACAGCACCATGACGGCGAGGCCGAAGGGCACCGCCAGGCCGGAGCCGGTGATCAGTTCCAGCAGGGCGGCGAAGCCGCCCATCACCAGGGCGAGCACCGCCTCGCCGACCACCCGCCGGGGCCGCCAGGGCCCCGGCAGTGCCGTCCGTACCGCCGTGTCCCAGGCCCGCGCGATCGCTTCCACCCGTCGAGGCTATCCGCCGGGACCAGGTGCCCGCCGTCCTCCTTCGTCGCCCTCCCGCGCCGACGAAAGTCGCCGCCCGGCCCCACCCGCCGGGGGCGTACGGCGCCCCGGCCGGACCCGGGTCGCGGCGCCCCGGGCTGCCCCGGGGCCCGGCCTGCACCAGCATGGACGGCATGCCGAGCGAATCCCGCCGCACCACCGTGGTCAACCTCAAGGGCCACCGCGACGACACCGACTACGAGGACGTCGTCTACGTCGGCCGGGCGATGCACCGCGGCGGCTGGCACCTCGCCGAGTCGCCGCTGCACTGCCCGTACCGACCGGGGCCCGACCTCACCCGCGAGGAGATGGTGGTCGAGTACCGCGCGTACCTGCTCGCCCGCCCCGACCTGCTCGGCCTCGTCCCCCCGCTGCGCGGCCACCGCCTCGGCTGCTGGTGCGCCCCGCTCCCCTGTCACGCCGACGTCCTCGCCGAACTGGCGGACCACCCGCCGAAGAGGTGAGGAGACGGGGAGGAGAGGAGGGGAGGAGAGGTGTGGTCCCCTTCTTTCCTCCCCTTCCACCGTTTCGTACGCATAGCTGCCTGTTCGGTATCCTCCGGGCGGATGGCGGCGCGGGGCCGCCGGTGGGGAAGCGAGAGCCGCATGCAGTCATCGTCGTCCACGGGTCCCGCGCGCGAGACGTCGTGGCAGTGGGACGAGGCGACCGACGGCGGCGGGGCTCCCGAGGACGTGATCGCGGGCGGCGGGGAGCGCCGCCCGCCCAGCCGGCCCCGGCCGGCGGCGCCTGCACGGTCGACGACCTGCGGATCACCGCCTCCGACAGCAGCACCGACAAGGTCCACGGCGTCGTCACCGTCCAGCTGCACAACAAGGGTTCACGGGACTGCCGGATCGCGGGCTACGCCGGTGTCGACCTGAAGACGGCCGACGGCAGCACCACCCCCGTGCCGCGCAACTCCGCCCCGTCCTACCCGGACACGATCCGGCCCGGCCAGGACGCCGCCTTCAACATCTACTACCCGCTCGCCGACGGCGGCGGCTCCGGCGTGCGGCCCCAGCAGATCGTCGTCACCCCGCCCAACGACACCCACCAGGCGGCCGTCGCCTGGCCGGGCGGCTCGTTCCCGCTCGACAACCCGGACCACCCGGGCCAGGGAGTCAGGCTCGAAATCGGCCCGGCGGGCAAGGCCGGCTGACCGCGGTCGGAAGCCGCGCCCCGGTCCGCTCGATCACCACGGCCTACGGTGAGTGTGGCGGCTGCGCGGGCGCGGCGCGGCGTTCAAGTTGCGGGGCGGGACCGGCGTCAACGCCGAGTCGGCGATGGCGAGTTCGGCACCGGACGCCGGGGTGGTGAGCGGTGGCGCGGCCGGGTTCGCCTCGGCCACGCTGTGGTGGAACGGCGTCTGCCGGCGGGCCACGTACCGGAGGAGGGACGAGCGGGCCCCTGCTGTGGATCGCGGCCGGGAACCGATCGGGGACGGGCCCCGGGCCTCACGGGGCTCCGCCGTCCGGCCTCAGCCCGTGATCTGCGCCAACGCCACTTCAGCCTCGCGCAGTTCGGCGAGGCCGAGCAGCTGGGAGATCGCCACCGCCTCGCGCAGGCAGGTGACGGCGCGGTCCCTGTGGCCGAGGGCGTCCAGGGCCCGGCCGCGGACGACCAGAGCGCGTGCCTCCGCGCGGGGCAGGCCGATCTCGTGGCTGAGCGCGCGGGACTGCTCGGCGGCCGCGTCGGCCGGCTCCGGCTCGCCGCGCCGCAGGTGTGCCGTGGCGAGGTGGTGCAGCACATGGGCCTCCACGTCGGGCAACCGCCGCTCGCGGCTGACCCGCAGGCCGTCCTGGAAGCAGTCCAGGGCCTCCTGCGACTCGCCGAGCAGGGTCAGCGCCAGCCCCCGGCAGACCAGGGCCCGCGCCTCGCCGGTGCCGTCGCCGAGCGCGCGGTAGAGGGCCAGGCCGGCCGCGCTGTGCTCGGCCGCTTCGGCGGCCCGGCCGATCCGCACGCAGGTGACGACCAGGTTGTTGAGGGTGTTCGCCTCACCGGAGCGGTTGCCGATGCGCCGCTGGAGCGCGAGGATCCCGGCGAACAGGGCCACGGACTCCTCGGTGAAGCCCTCCGTGGAGCACGCCACCATCGCCTGGACGTTCAGTGCCTCGGCCAGCAGCACCGGGAGGTCGTGCTCACGGCAGAGCGCCTCGGTCCGGTCGATGTGCGCGGCGGCCTCCGCGGACTTGCCGACCTGCCAGAGTCCGCCGGCCAGCATGTACCGGGCACCGGCCTCGGCGCGGGGGAGGCCGGCCCGCCGGGCGGCGTCGGCCAGGGCCCGGGACGGGGCGACGGCGTCCGGCCAGGCGAATGCCCGTTCCAGCAGCGGGTCCAGGCCGAGCAGGACGTCCGCAGCGGGGCCGACCAGGGCGGGCAGCGTCCGTACGGTCTGGCCGAGGACGTCGAGGACGAACTCCCGTTCCTGGTCGAACCAGGCGTGCGCGGCCGTGGCGTCGGGGAAGTCCGTGCCGGGACCGCGCCGGGATCCGAGGAGTTCGGCGATCCGGTGGCCCGGGCGGACCACCCGGTAGGCGTCGCGGACGGTGCCGAGCAGCAGGTCCATCAGCCGGGCGGCGGCCCCGTCGGTGTCCTGGGCGGACTCCGTCTCGGCCAGCCGCTCGCGGGCGAACAGCCGCAGCAGGTCGTGGTAGCGGTAGCGGCCGTCGTGCAGGGACTGGAGCAGGCCGGTGTGCAGCAGCTCCTCCAGGAGCCGCTCGGTGTCGGCTTCGTCCGCGCCGAGCAGGGCGGCGGCGCAGGGCAGCGAGATGGTGGCGCTCCGCGGCAGCGCGAGCAGCCGGAAGGCCCGGGCGAGTTCCGGGGCCAGCTGGTCGTAGCCGAGCCGGAAGCAGGCCTGGACGTCCAGCTCGCCGGCCCGCAGGCGGCCCAGCCGGCGTCGCTCGTCGGCGAGTCGGCGGAGACAGTCGGCCAGGGTGCCGTCCGGCCTGGCGAGCAGCCGACAGGCGATGATCCGCACCGCGAGCGGCAGGTGGCCGCAGGTCTCCGACAGGTCGGCCGCGGCGGTGAACTCGGCGAGCACCCGGTCGGCGCCCAGCACGGTGGTGAGCAGCTCCAGCGCCTCGTCCAGCCGGAAGGCGTCCACCTCGACCTGGGTGGCGGGCAGCGCGGTCAGCCGGGCGCGGCTGGTGACGAGCACCGCGCAGCCCGGGTCGCCGGGCAGCAGGGGGAGGACCTGGTCGGCGTCCCGCGCGTTGTCGAGCAGCAGCAGGACCTTCCGGTCGGCCAGCATGCTGCGGTACAGGGCAGCGCGGGCCTCGGGGTCGTCGGGCAGGCCGGCCTCGGAGACGCCGAGGGCGCGCAGGAGCCGGCCGAGGACGGCGGCAGGGTCGGCCGGGCGGTCCGCGACCCCGGCGAGGTCGACGTAGAGCTGCCCGTCGGGGAAGGCGGAGCGCACCGCGTGGGCCGCGCGGACGGCCAGAGTGGTCTTCCCCGCGCCGCCGATCCCGTGCAGCGCGCAGATCCGCACGGCCGGCGCCGCGGGAGCCCGCAGGAGCTCGGTGAGCCCGTGGAGCAGTTCCTCGCGCCCGGTGAAATCAGGTGTGTCGGCCGGGAGTTGGGCGGGCTTCGGGAGCCGTGGGGGCTCCGGCGGGGCCGGCGGCAGCAGCGTCGGGTCGGAGCGCAGGATCCGCAGGTGCAGCTCGGCCAGGCGCGGATCGGGGGCGGTGTCCAGCTCGGCCGCCAGCAGCGCCCGGGTCTCCTCGTAGACCGCGAGCGCCTCGGCGGGGCGGCCGCACCGGAACAGTGCCCGCATCAGCAGCAGTCGCAGGCTCTCGCGCAGCGGGTGCTCGGCGGTGAGCGCGGTCAGCGCGGAGACGGCGGTGGCGGCGGCCGCGGCCTCGCCGAGGGCGAGATCCAGCTCGATCCCGGTCTCCACCAGGCCGAGGTGCAACCGGTCCAGCTGCTCGCGCCTGTCCTCGGCGAACGGCCCGGTCAGCCCGGCCAGCGGCACCCCCTGCCAGCGTTCCAGCGCCCGCCGGACCAGGGCCCGGGCGCCCACCAGGTCGCCGGCCTCCCTGGCCCGCCCGGCCGAGGCGGCCTCCCGCTCGGCCTCCGCGAGGTCCACGGCCCGCTCGGGCACCCGCAGTGCGTACGAGCTGCCGACGGTGACCAGCAGGCCGGGCCCGCCGTGCCGCCGGTGCCCGGGCTCCAGCAGCGTGCGCAGCCGGGAGACGTAGGTCCGGACGATCGGCGTCGCGGACTTGGGGGGCGCCGTTCCCCACAGGCCGTCCACCAGCTCCTCGACGGCGACGGGCCGGCCGCCGCGCAGCAGCAGCACCGCCAGCGCCGCGCGCTGCTGGGCGCCGCCCAGGGCCAGTTCGGTGCCGTCGCGCCAGCCGCGCACCGGCCCGAGAAGGCTGAAGGCGAGAGTTTCCGTCCCGGTCACGCGCCGATTCCCCCCTGGTCCGCGGATGATCCGGAGCGATTCTGGCAGGTGGTCGAACCAATGCCCCGCGCGGGGCCAGCCGCTGCCCGCCCCACGGAAAGTGACCGTCCGTCGGCGGCGCCGGGCCCTGCCCTATATTTGACGACCTTGATCATCCGAGGGAGGGGGCACGATGGGCGCTGCGGCGGACGGGCTGCGCTTCACCGTGCTGGGGCCGGTGCGGGCGCTGCGCGACGGCGGCGAGCTGAACACCGGGACACCCCGGCAGAAGGCCGTGCTCGCGGTCCTGCTGCTGCACCCGGGCCGCGCCGTGTCGGCCGACCAGCTCGTGGACGCCCTGTGGGGCGAGTGCCCGCCGGGCCGCCCGGTCGCGGCGATCCGCACCTATGCCTGGCACCTGCGCAAGGAGATCGAACCCGACCCCGCCGAGCCCACGGTGCTGCTGCGGGTCGGCAGCGGCTACCGGCTGGACGTCCCGGAGGAGGCCGTCGACGCCGGGCGGGCCGCCGGGCTGATCGCCGCGGCGGCCCGGGCCCGCACCGCC
>NZ_MSJQ01000084.1 GCF_014596515.1 Streptomyces sp. CBMA156 | reverse complement strand
GGGCGGGCGGGCCTCGCGCTGATCCGCGACCACCCGCGCGTGGCCCTGGCCGCCGGGCTGCGGGGGCGGCGCGGCCCGTTCACGGCGGTGGCGCTGCACCTGTCGTTCGTCCCCTGTACCCACACGTCTCCCGGCCGGCGGCTGCCCTGAGGCAGCCCGCGCCGCGCGTCCACCCGGATCTCCGCCGCGCCGGGGTTTGCCGGGCCGGTGCTCCGGCTAGCCGCCCCGGTATGGAACACACACCCCTGCACACCCACCGGTGGTCCCGCCGGCTGCGCCGGGCCCTGGACGCACCGGAGCACTGGGACGTCCTCGACACCCCGGCCCGGCCGCTCGCCGCAGCGGTCGAGGCCCTCCCGCTCGGCCCGTACCGCGACGCCCTGCACGGCGTGTGGCTCGGCCATCCGCTCCACCCGGCGATGGTCCAACTGCCGATCGGCTTCTGGACGTCCGCCGCCCTGCTGGACTTCCTCCCGGGCGGACGCCGGTCCGCCGACGCCCTGGTGGCAGCCGGCCTGCTGACCGCCGGACCGACCGCCCTCACCGGCTGGGTGGACTGGGCCAGGCTCGACCCGCCGCGCCGCCGCACCGGCCTGGTGCACGCACTCTGCAACACCACCGGCGTGCTGCTGTACGGCGGCTCGCTGCTGGCCCGCTGCCGGGGGCACCGGACCCACGGGCGGCTGCTCGGCCTGGCCGGGCTGACCGCCATCTCGGTCGGCTGCGCACTGGGCGGGCACCTGGCCTACCGGCAGGCCGCCGGGCCTGACCGGGCCGCCGCCGTGCCCCGGCTGGCGCCGGCCGACTGGGTCGGCCTCGGCGCGGTGGAGGACTTCCCGCCCGGGAAGCCCGTCCGCGCGACGGCCGGCGAGCTGGCCGTGGTCGTGGTCCGCGAGGGCACGCAGTGTCACGTGCTGGCCGAGCACTGCGCCCACCTGTCCGGGCCGCTCTCCGAGGGCTCGCTGGTGGCGGGCTGCCTGCGCTGCCCGTGGCACGGCAGCGAGTTCCGGCTCCGGGACGGCGAGGTGGTGCACGGTCCGGCCACCGCGCCGCAGCCGGTACTGGAGACCCGGGTGCTCTCCGGGCGCCTGGAGGTCCGGCTGCCCGGGGTCGGCTGACCAGGCCCGCACGGCCCGGTGTTTCGGCCCCGCCACCGGGGGCAGCCGCCCGGCGTCCGCCCCAGGAGGCGCCATGACCACCGTCGTCCCCGATCTCCCGGCCCACCCCGCCGCGCCCGGGCACCAGCGCCGTACCGGGAAGTGAACCGCCATGCTGCTGGTCAGGCCGCCCGGGGTCTATCCGCCCCAGGGGGACACCGAACTCCTGGCCTCGTGCGTGCGCCGGGAGCCGCTGGACGGCGCCAGCCGGGTGCTCGACCTGTGCACCGGGACGGGGGCGGTCGCGCTCGTGGCAGCCCGGACGGGCGCGCGGGTCACCGCGGTGGACCTGTCCGCCCGCGCCGCCGCCACCGCCTGGCTCAACAGCCGGCTGCACCACCGGCGGGTCCTGGTGCGCCGGGGCGACCTGCTGGCCCCGGTGGCCGGCCGGAGCTACGACCTGATCACCGCGAACCCGCCGTACGTCCCGGCCCGCCCCGGTCGCCCGGGCGCCACCGGCCGCGGCGCCGCGCTGGCCTGGGACGCCGGACCGGACGGACGGCTGGTCCTGGACCGGATCTGCCGCGAGGCACCGCCCCTGCTCGCCGCCGACGGCGTGCTGCTGCTGGTGCAGTCCTCGCTCGCGGACGTCCGCGCCACGCTCGCGCTGCTGCGCGCGGCCGGCCTGCGCACGGCGGTGGCGGCGCGGCGGCGGCAGGAGTTCGGACCGGTGATGGCCTCGCGGGCCGCCCTGTTCGAGCAGCGCGGGCTGATCCGGCCGGGCGAACGCGAGGAGGACCTGGTGGTGGTGCGCGGTGTCCGTGAACGCTGACCGGCCGACGACCCGGGTGGTCGTGGTCCCCGGTGGTCCGCTGCTGGTGGAGGGCCCGGTCGAGGTGGTCCTGCCGAACGGCACGGTCCGGGTCTCCGAGCGCCCGGTGGTGGCGCTGTGCGCCTGCCACCGCAGCCGCACCTACCCGTTCTGCGACACCAGCCACCGGCGGCGCGGCCGCCCTGCGCGAGGCTCGAACGGAGGCGGGGCGGACAGCAGCGGCGCGGACGGAGGCGGCCCGGACGGAAGCCGCTCGGACGGAAGCACCGACGGCAGCGGCTCAGACCGCCCAGTCGGGCAGGGCTGAGCGCAGCGAGCTGCGCCCCGCCCGCCAGCAGCCGAGCAGGTGGTCGGCGAAGCGGCCGTCGACCACCCCGGCCGCGACCGTCCCGAACGCCACGTCCCTGGCGAACTCCGGCTCCGCGGCGACCAGTTCCTCGATGACGCCGCGGCGCACCAGCTGCTCGTGGACGGCGTCCGCCTCAATGTGCTCGCGGTAGAAGAGGGTGCCGTCCGGCCCGCCGCCGAACCGCTCCAGCGCCGTCGCCAGCCTGGCGGACCCCGGGGAGGAGGTGATCTCGATGGTCGCGAACTGCCCGACGGCCGCGCCGCGCAGCGCGCGGTGCAGCCCGAACAGCGTCATCAGGTTGACCACCGCCAGGGTCGGCGCCGGGACGAGGTCCAGGTAGTCCCCGTAGCCGGTGTCGAGACCGAAGGCGGCCATCATCCGGGCGAACAGCAGGGAGTGGGCCCGCTCCGGCCGTCCGGCACCGTACTCGTCGTAGAGGACCGCCGTCAGCACCGCCTGCGCGGGCCCGTGGATCCTCGGCAGCATCCACAGCTGCGGGTCCGCCTCCTTGAGGTGGTAGACGGAGCGGTGCACCAGGTACTCGCGGGCGTGCCGGCGCTCACCCTCGGCGAGCAGGAAGTGCGAGGGGCCGGTGCCGTCGGGCGGCTCGGTGAGCAGCGGTTCCAGGGCCTCCCGCAGCGGTGGCACGGGCTCCGCCTCCGCCCGGACCGCGGCCAGGAACGGGCGCTCCAACTCCTGCCGGAACCTCAGGAGTCCGGGATCCCACTCCCAGTCGGCGGGCACTCCGGGCAGCCCTCGGCCGTGGAGTTCGTAGCAGAGGTGCAGGGCCAGCTGGTGGTCCTCGCCCCACGGCTCGGTGAGCGGACCCGGCGGCGCGAGGAGGCGTCCGGCTGCGGGCGGTCCCGAGGTGAGCAGAGCCAGCACCGCCGCCGACAGCGGTCCGCGCGGCACGGGCAGTACGTCCCGCTCCCGCAGATCCATCGTGTCCACCCTTCCTCCCGTCCCGCTTCCCACCCACGCACCCGGGCGGCCACGTGCGGGGCCTCAGTGCGACGGCTTCGGCTCGTCGGCCCAGCCGTCCTCCGCCCGGTACCGGAAGCGGGCCGCGATGAACCGCACCAGCGGCATGTTCGGCTCGATGATCGTGCCGCGCACGTGACTGTAGGCCCGGGTCTCCCTGGCCAGTCCGGCCAGCCGCTCGAACAGGGAGTCGCTCAGCTCACGGGCCTCCGACTTCCCCATCCGGCGCAGCTCGGCCACCGTCGGCCTGCACGGCAGATCGGACGGCAGGTCGGGGGGCAGAGACTCCCGGTCGGTCGCTTCCCGGTCGATTGTTTCCAGCTGGATGGACACGTGATCGCTCCTGGGCATCGGGGTGAACGGCCACGGACGGCGACGCGCTGACGCTCGGACGTCACGGGGCTTCTCCCCCAGGGCCTGCGCCCGGCTTCTTCCAGCGAGGCCCCGGCGGCACCCGATCGGGTGCCGGGGCGGCCGCACCGTTGACACGGTCAGCCGCATGGGGGTTCTACCCGACATACGACATTGAATTCATATTTCGATCGGTTTGTCGTGGTTTGCGCCGACCGGCCCACGCACCCGGTCACCGGGTCCGGAGGCGAGAGGACGCCGGTAGGACCAACACCCGGCGGCGCCGGGATACCCGGCGACACCACGGGTAGGGCTGGAGGCCGGTACTGATCTTCGAGCGGAGGCCTTCGGTGGAACAGCACGGCGCGGACGTGATCGTGGTGGGCGCGGGTGTGGTGGGAAGGTCGGTGGCCTGGGCACTGGCTTCGGGGCGACCGGGGCTCCGGGTCGTGCTGTCCGGCCGGCAGGGCGCCGGAGCGTCCGAGGCGGCGGGCGCCATGCTCGGAGCCCTGGGGGAGGTGACCGAGGCCTCGCTGACCCGCCCCCACGGACGGCTCCGGGTCGAGATGGCCCTGGAGGCCGCCAGGCGGTGGCCGCGGTGGCGGGACGCCGTCCACGGCGCCGCCGGTGCCGGGGCGGGTCCGGGCGGTGACGGCTATGCGACCGGCACCTTCGTGCTGCTGAACGCGGTCAGTTCACCGCTGGACGAACGGTCGTTCGCGGCGATCGCCCGCGCGGGCCGCCGGTACGGCGTACCGGTCGAGGAGGTCGAGCCCGCCGAGGTCCCGGCCGTGCGGCCGCTGGACAACGAGCGGCCGCTGCGCGCCCTCCACCTGCCCGACGAGGGATTCCTGGACGCCCGCCGCTGGCTCGCCTCCCTGGACGCCGCGCTCGACGCGCTGCCGAACGTGACCCGGGTCCCCGCCGCCCCACTGCGGACGAGCGGCTCCGGCTACGTCCTGGAGGCACCGCACCGACTCGTCGCCGCGCCCGCCGTCGTGCTGGCCGCGGGAGCGTGGACAGGGCCGCTGGCCGAGGCGCTGGACCCGGACCTGATGCTCATGCCGGTCGCCACCGCGGAGGGCACCGCGGTGAGCGTCGCCGCTCCGGCCCCGCTGCCCGCGGTGCTCCGCACCCCGAACCGGGCGTACGCGTGCGGGCTGCACGCCGTGCCCCAGGCCGACGGGAGCTGGTACCTCGGGGCCACCGCCGCCCCGGCGCTCGACCCCGGCGACGCCCCGCAGCTGGGCGGGGTGCGGTTCCTGCTCGACGCCGCCCTCGGCCAGCTCCACCACGGCCTCACCACCGCCCGGCTGCACCGTCTGCACCACGGCAACCGGCCGATCGGCCTGGACGGCCACCCGCTGATCGGGGCCACCAGCCGCCCCGGCCTGTGGGTGGCGACCGGCACCCACCGGGACGGCCTGCACGCCTCGCCCCTGATCGCCCAGGAGCTGGCCGGGGAGATCCTCGACGGCACCCCCAGCCGCTGGCTCGCTCCGTGGCGTCCGGAGCGGGCCCCGATCAGTGACTGGACCGTCCAGGAGGCGGTCGCCGAGGCCGCCGCTCACCACCAGGCCCTGGCCGCCGAGGCCCGCATGCGCCCACCGCTCACCGGCGCCTGGCCCCAAGCCCTCGCCGACGCCTACCAGCAGCAGCTCGCCGACCACTACAGCCGGCTCCCCGAGGGCTTCGTCCTCCCCCCGGAACTCGCTCCGCTCGCCTACGAGCACGCGACGGCCCTGGCCAAGTCGATCCTCGACCACCTGCACCGGCGCGAGTTCGGCAGGTAGCCGCACCACGCCCAAGGTGAGCCGCGGGTTCCCCGGGGTGCCGCCGTCGCCCCTGCTACGCGTGCGCCGCGGCGGCGGCCGTGGCGAGCGCGGCCACCTGGGGCTTGCGGATGTCGGAGTGCGCCCCGGAGAACGGCTCGCCCTCCACGTTGTCGATGACGGCGGCGGCGTTCACCCGGTAGAAGGTCCCGGGCACGAAGGCGTAGTCGGTGCCGCCGTCGGCCGGCATCACCCGTTCCTCGGCCGGCGCGACTGCCTGGTACCCGTCCGCGCCCATGCCGTCCCAGCGCCCGGCGACGTCGGCCTCGGAGTCCTGGCGGGCGAGGAAGGAGGCCTTGGGGTACCAGATGCCGACCGCCCAGTCGTGGACGCTGAAGGTGGCGACGAGCGGGCCGTGCACCCGGTCCCCGAAGGCGTTCAGCGCACCCGCGCTGCCGAAGGGGTTGTCCTGGGCGTGGGCGAAGGCCCAGTGCGAGAACGCCCCCTGGATCAGCAGCAGCGAGGCGACCGGGCTGTCGGCGGCCGGGCCGACGCCGGCCAGGGCGAAGGAGACCAGCCGGGCACCGAAGCTGTGGCCGAGCAGGTGCACCCGCACGCCGGGCTCGCGGCCGTGCAGCGCGGCCAGCAGCGGCCCCAGGCCGTTCCTGCCGATGTCGCCCGCCCGGGCCTTCATGACCGAGAACGAGAGCACCCGCAGCGCGTCCTTCGCCCCGTTCAGGGCGTTCCCGAACCAGTCGCCGATGCCCTGCGTCGAGGAGCCGGGCGGCGCGCTGCCGAAGGCCTCGGCGGCGGCCTGGTACGACGCCTTCGGATCGGTGTCCAGCAGCAGCGCGGTCTCACCCGCGTCCTCGAACTCGCCGCCGGCCCCGGGCGGCGGCACCAGGGACCGGATCAACTGCTGGATCCCCACCAGTCGTTGCTCCTTGGCCTGGTCGGTCTCGCCCGGGCCGGCCGCCGCCCCCTCGTCGATCAGCCGGCCGATCTCTGTCACCGTCCGCTGCTGCTCGGGGTCGGCGAAGCCGGTGGCCAGCGACGCGGCGATGTCCGCCCCGGAGACGGCCGCCGTTCCGGCGCTGAGGTCCACCACGGCGCCGTCCCCCGCCTGGGGTGCGGCGACCGCCGGCGGCGGGGTCGCCGGCGTGGGCGGGAACCAGAGCGAGGGCCAGAAGACTCCCGCGAACCCCACCGTGCCGAGGCCCGCCGTGCCGCTTCCGGCCTCCCGGATCAGCGGGAACATCGCGCCGTAGAGCTCACGGGCGTGCTGGTCGCTCGTGCCCCACCCGTGGCTGAACACGAACAGCTCCCGCACCCCCTCGGCCGTCACCTCGTCGAGGAAGTCCCCCGCGGCCGGCGCGGTCAGCACCCCCTTCTCGTCGAAGACGAGGTCCCAGACGGGCTCGCCGGTCGGCAGTCGTCTCATCGCACATGACCTTTCGGAGGGTTTCGATGGTTTTCCGGGTTTTCGGAGGGCCGCCCCCGCCCGTCCGTCCGTCCACTCGTCACACGTTCGCCAGCATCCGCATCAGGTCCACCAGGCCCGCCCCCTGCGCGTACCGCTCCCGGCCGAGGTCGGTGGCAGAGGCCTTGAGCAGGCTCTTGACCTGCGACGGCCGGCCGACGAACTCCGGACGGGCGGAGAGGAAGGCCGCGATCACCCCGGAGACGTGCGGCGCCGCCATCGAGGTGCCGGACTGTTCGGCGTACGTCAGCAGGCTCTCCGGCACCGGGTCCCCCGCGGCCGGGGTCAGCCCCGCGGTGGCCCGGACGTCGCCGCTGGCCGCCGAGGCGATCCACTCGCCGGGGGCCACCACGTCGGGCTTCATCCGTCCGTCGAGCGTCGGGCCCTTGCCGGAGGTCCAGGTGACGCCGAACGCGTGCGGCGCCTCCCGGTGGGTGGAGCCGACGGCGATGCAGTCCTCGGTGTGGGCCGGTTCGGTGATCGAGCCCATGACGGCCGAGGTGTTGGCGGTGTCCCTGGACGTGCTCCGGGCGCCGAAGTTGCCCGCGGAGACCACCACGACCACGCCGGAGGCCACCACCTGGCCCACCGCCTGGCAGAGCGGCGACTGACCCGCGGCGTACTGGTCGGGCCGCCACTCGCAGCCGAGGCTCATGTTGACGCCGTGCACGCGCAGCACCGCCGGGTCCACGTTGACCTCGGTCCGCAGGTAGGTCAGCGCGCGGATGACCGCGCTGGAGGAGGTCACGTAGGTGCCCTGGCGGCTGAGCCTCATGACCTTGAGGCTGACCAGTTCGCAGGCCGGCGCCATCCCGGACAGCCGGTCCGCGCCGGCCCTGGCCACGAATCCGCCGTCCCCGGGGTCGTCCGGCGTCGCCACCCGCGGTGTCATGCCGTCCGGGGAGCAGCCCGCGATGATGCCGGCGACGTGCGTGCCGTGCCCGCTGTCGTCCACGAGCGGCGACGCCGGGCCCTGGCCGGCCGCTCCGCCGGGTGGCTGCGCCACCGGGTCGTCCGGGTTCACCAGGAAGCTGAAGTCGCGGTGCAGCCGGGCGGTCCGCCCCTGCGGCAGGTCCTCGCCCCGTCCCTCGGCGGCGAGTTCCAGCCGGGAGAAGTGCGGGTGGGTCGCGTCGATGCCGCTGTCGATGACGGCCCACACGATCCCGTCGCCGCGCGCACCGTACGCGCGCCAGGCGGCGTCGGCCTTCACGGTGGGTGCCGAGCGGTCGATCTGGGGGTGCAGCGGGTAGTCCGGCCACACCCGGAAGACGGTCGGCGGCCGCCCGCTCCGGGCCGCGGAGCGGCGGTCGTCCTCCACCAGGTCGTGGAGGTCCCCGCGGGACAGGACGGTCTGGTACAGCTTCGGCGCGACCAGTGCGAGCCCCTGCGGCACCTCGGGCTGGACGTGGCTCCCCGAGGTGACCTCCTGCGGCCACCATCCGCGCGACCGTCCCGCGTAGCGCTCCCAGAGCGCGTAGAACTCGTCGCGGACCACCTGGAGCCCGCCGGGATAGCGCAGGTTCAGCTCGATCAGCATCGGCACCTGCTGGTCCGGGTCGGCCTCCCCGGTCTCCCGGAGCTCGATCCCCGGCGGGGGCAGGTTGAGGTCGCCCACGATGGGCGACCTGAAGGGGCTCTCCGGCTCGTACGCCATGACCGTTCCCATCTCCCGGGAAGGCGGGGTGGGCGGCGCGCCGGCACCGCCACCCCTGCTGCGAGTGTCAGCCGGTCCCCCACCCGCTGCAACTCGCCGGGGCCGGTCCCCCTCGCGCCCGCCGGCGGGCCGGATCGGCCGGCGCGAACTCGTCGCGGCGGCCTTTCACATCGGCGGTGGCGGCCTGCCAGACTGGCGTCAAGGCCCGGTCACGGACGGCCTGCCCGGTGACGGACGGCACGGCCACGGACGGGCGGCCCGGTCAGGGACGGATGGCCACGGCACCCAGGCAGGACGCCTCGATGTCGCTGACCGGCTTGGCGTCCGGCTCGGGGCGCCAGCGGGGGGTGGAGGTGATGCCGGGGTCGAGGAGGTCCCAGCCGGTGAAGAACCGGGCGAACTCGTCGTGGGCGCGGGCGCGGACCGGGTTGCCGTTGTCGCGGTAGGCCCGTTCGATGCGGGCCGCGTCCTCGGGGGCGTAGTCGGGGGTGAGGTGGCTGATCACCAGGGCGGAGCCGCGGGTCGGCAGCGCGCTCTTGAGGGTCTCGGCGATCCGGTGCGCGCCCTCGGGGACGAAGTGGAGCAGGGCGACGAGGCTCAGGGCTATCGGCCGGGTGAAGTCGAGCACGCCGGTGGCGCGGACCGCGTCCAGCAGGGCGTCGGGGTCGCGGACGTCGGCCTGGACGTAGGCGGTGCGCCCTTCGGGGCTGCTGTGCAGGAGGGCCTGGGCGTGGGTGAGGACGATGGGGTCGTTGTCGGCGTAGACGACCCTGGCCCGCGGTTCGACGCGCTGGGCGATCTCGTGGAGGTTGGGCGAGGTCGGGATGCCGGTGCCGATGTCGAGGAACTGGGTGACGCCGCTCTGGGCGAGCGCGCGGGTC
Source organism: Streptomyces sp. CBMA156 (assembly GCF_014596515.1). Taxonomy (GTDB): domain Bacteria; phylum Actinomycetota; class Actinomycetes; order Streptomycetales; family Streptomycetaceae; genus Kitasatospora. Next base: position 21,056 of record NZ_MSJQ01000084.1, on the reverse strand, counting down.
GCGCGGTGCATGAACGCCCGGTTGGCGCGGGCCGCGGCCGGTGCCTGCGGGAAGACGGCGAGGGCGTGCCCGGCGGCCTCCCGGTCGGCGGGGAAGTTGGTCGTGCCGTCGAGGAAGTAGTCGTAGATCCGCGCTGAGTGCGGCCGGTGGATGGCGAGGTTGACCTCGGCGCCCGACGGAGTGACGGTGTCGTCGTCGTGCTGCTCTGCTGCCATGCGTTTCCCCCTGCGTCGGCGTGTCGTCATGCCCGCAGGTCGGCGCGCACCACGAACCCCCTGGCGCGGTGTTGCGAACCCTGGCGCGGGCCACGGTTCACTATGCCCACAGTCCGTCGCGGACAATCAAGAGCGCGGGGACCTGCCCAGCTCAACGCGATGCGTCAAATCTGGAGCCCATGTGGACATTTTCGGTCTGACGTGACTGATCATCACCTGATCAATAGTCATATGTCAGGTCGTATAAGCCTTTTTGTGATCGCCTTCACATCGGGCTTCCCCGAACGATTGGATGTCCGTATGGAGGACGCCCGTTCTCCCTCGCACTCCACCCGCGCCCGCCCCCCGGGCCGGCCGAGCGTCGCCCACGGGGCCGACGAGGAGGACCCTTGACCAGTGACGACGAGTGGGCCGCGGTCCAACCCACTCACCGGTTGTCCTACCGGCCGTTCTGCGACAGCCACGAAGCGACCTGGCGCGGACTGGCCCGGGCACGGCTGCACGACCAGGAACTCGTCGACCAGGCGGTCCGCAGCATCCGCCGGGAGCTGCGGCGGAACTGGGTCTGCGTCCTCAGCCAGCCCGACATCGAGGCCCACGCCTGGATGATCGCGAAGAGGTGCATCGCCGACCGGGAGCTGAGCAGCGGCCAGGCCCCGCCCAGGGCGGTCGTCGCGGACTGGATCGTCGCCATCCGGCGCGCCCAGGTTCAGGCCCGCATCAGCCTGGAGAACCTCGACAATGGCTACGAGGAGCTCTACGCGGCGATCCTGCGCCTGCCCGAGCGCCAGTACGACATGATCGTCCTTCGCTACATGCTGGACATCGACTACCGGATGATCGCCGTCTACCTCGGCATCACCGAGTCCAACGCCCGCACCACCACCAGCCAGGGCCTGGCCAAGCTCCGCCGGTTCCTCGGCGCCGACACCGCCACGGGGGACATGCAGTGACACGGGGACACGACCGCCGGGCAGCCGCCCCATGGGACCGGCACCACGGGTACGACGACGAACCCGACCAGCCGGTCAGGCTGCCCGCCGGCGTGTCCGTCCCGGACCTGCGCCGCCTCGTCCGCGCCCGCGCCCCCCTGGGCGCCGAACACCTCCAGGCCCGCCACGAACTCGACCTCGCCGCGACCCTGATCATCGCCCAGCCCGAGGCCGCCGACTCCCTGAAGGCCCTCACCAACAACCGGCAGCGCATCCACCCCGGTGGCGCGCTCGTCCTGGCCGCACTGCTCCACCTGACCGGACACGACGACGGCTGCCAGTTCTGGCTGCAGTTCGCCGCCGGCGGCGGCAGCACGACCGCCGCCAGCTGCCTGTCCTTCCTGCACGCCAGCCGCGGCGAGTTCCGCGACTCCGACTACTGGCGCAACCAGGCCGACCAGCTCGCCGCCGAGCCCCTCGACCCGGCCGCGCCGGCCGCGCCCTGGCCGGGCCGGACCCTCCCGGCCGCCGTGTGGGCCGACACCCTCGCCGCGTGCCACGAAGGGCTGACCCTGCGCCTGCCCGCGCGCGTGGCCGCCGTCGTCCACCAGCTGCCCGTCCACTCCGACGACGAGGACCACGGCGAGATCCCCCAGCCCTCCCCCACCCTCGCGGACGACCTCGCCCACGCCTCCGGCCACGCCCGGCCCGTCTGAGACCGGGCCCGGCCGGAGCGGCGAGGCGTACGGCGGGTCACCGCGCGACCGGCAGCTCCGCGGGCCGGACGGCCGGCCCGCGGAGGGCGGCGCGTCAGACGGCCGGCTTCCCGGCGGAGGCCGGCCCGCCGGTGAGGAGGGCCGTGATCTCCTCGGCGAGGTGCGGGCCGAGTTCGCCCCAGCCCTCCTTGTAGCCGTAGACACCGGCCAGGGTGCGGGCCTCGTAGTCGCCGTTCAGGATCTCGATGTCGTCGGGCGTGATGAGCGCCGGGTGGGCCACGCCGACGGCCGACGAGACCTTCAGCAGCTCCTTGCGCAGGGTGCGCAGGTAGGCGGCGGCCCGGTCGGCCTTCGAAGCCGGGTCGATCCCGCGGGCCAGCCACGGGTTCTGGGTGGCGATGCCGGTGGGGCACTTGTCGGTGTGGCACTTCTGCGCCTGGATGCAGCCGATCGACAGCATCGCCTCGCGGGCCACGTTGATCATGTCAACGCCCAGGGCGAAGGCGACGGCGGCGTTCTCCGGCAGGCCGAGCTTGCCGGAACCGATGAAGGTCAGGTCGTCCGTCAGCCCCTGCTCGGCGAAGGTGCCGTAGACCCGGGAGAAGCCCATCCGGAACGGCAGCGACACCGAGTCGGCGAACATCCGCGGCGCCGCGCCGGTGCCGCCCTCGCCGCCGTCGACGGTCACGAAGTCGACCCCGCGGTCACCGCGCGCCATCAGCGTGGCCAGCTCCTGCCAGAAGCCCGTCTCCCCCACCGCGCTCTTGACCCCGACCGGCAGACCGGTCTCGGTGGCGAGCAGCTCGACGAAGTCGAGCATCGAGTCGACGTCACCGAACGCGCTGTGCCGCGACGGGGAGGCGCAGTCCTCGCCCACCGGGATGCCGCGGATCCCGGCGATCTCCGGCGTCACCTTCGCGCCCGGCAGCATGCCGCCCAGCCCCGGCTTGGCGCCCTGGGAGAGCTTGATCTCTATCGCCTTGACCGGAGCGCCGGCGACGACGTCCTTGAGCTTGTCGAGGTTGAAGCTGCCGTCCTCGTTGCGGCAGCCGAAGTACGCGGTGCCGAGCTGGAGGACGAGGTCACCGCCGTTGCGGTGGTAGGGCGAGAGGCCGCCCTCGCCCGTGTTGTGCATCGTGCCCGCCAGCGCCGCGCCCTTGTTGAGCGCCGTGACGGCCGCGCCGGAGAGCGATCCGAAGCTCATCGCCGAGACGTTCACCACGCTCGCCGGCCGGAAGGCCCTGGCCCGCCCGCGCGGCCCGCCCAGCACCTTGGCCGAGGGCAGCGGGGCCTGCGGGTCGTGCAGGTCCGGCAGGGTGCCGGCGAAGGTGCGCTGCTTCAGGTAGGCGTGCCCCTGGACGTGCTCGACGTCGAGTTCGGTCCCGAACCCGAAGTAGTTGTTCTCCTCCTTCGCCGACGCGTAGATCCAGGTGCGCTGGTCACGGCTGAACGGGCGCTCCTCCTCGTTGGAGGTCACGATGTACTGCCGCAGCTCCGGCCCGATCCTCTCCAGCAGGTACCGGGCGTGCCCGACCACCGGGAAGTTCCGGAGCAGCGCGTGCCTCTTCTGGGCGAGGTCGCGGGCAGCCAGCAGTGCCACCGCGGTGGCGGCGGCCGCGCCGATCTTCCGGGCTTGCATGGGCGTTCCTCCTCGGTGCACGGCTCCCTCGCAGGCGAGGGAGCCGTCGTGTCGTGTGGGGCACCGGACGGCGGACGGGCGGGCACCGGCAGACGAGCAGGCGGGCACCGATATCCGTCGAACAATGCGAAATGATGATAGAAGCCCACGTCGACAGGCTTGTCGTCAGGGGACCGGAACGGCCCCACGGTTCGGGGCCGGCCGCCGGCCGCACACCCGCGACCAGGGCCTCACCCCGGCCGGCACCCCGCCACGGCCGTCAATCCACCCCTGCCGTCAACCCACCCCTGCCGTCACCCCGCCGCGGGCGGCACCGTCCGGGAGAGCCACACCCGGATCGCCTCCGCCGTCGTGACCACGTGCTCGTCGAGGACCGAGTAGTGGTCACCCGGCACGTCGCCCGCTCGCAGGTGCAGGGTCGGTACGGTCGTCGCCCCCTGCCAGTCCAGGAAGATCCGCGCGTACGCGCCCAACGCCGCGAGGCCGGGCTCGTCGAGCCTGGTCGCGCCGCGGACCGCCAGCTCGGTGAGCCACTCCTCGTCCCGGACCGGGTAGGTGTCCACCAGCACCACCGCCTCCGCGCCGACCCGTTCGGCGACGGCCTGCGCGACCAGGCCGCCGGTGGAGCGGCCCAGCAGCACCACCGGCCGGCCGAGCCGCTCGATCGAGGCGGCGTGGGCCCGGACGAGGGCCTCCACGTCCTCAGGGACGGGGCCGCCGTCGTAGCCAGGGTGCGGAAGCACCCACAGGCCCGGCAGCTGCCGGGCGAGCAGACCGTACTCCCCGGGCGGTGAGGTGAAGGCGGGGAAGCAGACGACGGCCGGCCCCTCGCCGGTGCTGAGCCGCTGCGGGGCGACGGACGGGAGCGCCGCCGACGACGGCAGCGCCCACGACGCGGAGACGAGCAGGTGCATGGCCTCCCGGGGCCGGCCCAGCTCGCACAGCCTGCGGTACAGGAACGCGAGGCTCCCCGGGAGCGGTGCCGGGCGCAGCTGCTCGGCGAGCGCCCTGGGCGTGGGGGCGTCGAACACCGCCGTGGCGGGCAGGCGCAGGCCCAGCCGTTCCTCCAGCCGGTTGCGCAGCTCGATCGAGGTCAGCGAGTCGAAGCCGAGGTCGGGCATCGGGGTGTCCGGATGCACGTCCGGGTAGCTGAGGACGGCGGCGACTTCGGCGCACACCGTCTCCAGCAGGCCCGCCCGCGGCGTCGGTTCCGGCCTGCTCCGCGTCGCCGGCCGGGGCGGGCCGCCGAGCGCGATCGGCACCAGGACCGGCTCGTCGGTGCCCAGCGCGGCCTCCAGGAGTGCCACGCCCTCCGCGGGTGTGAGGGGCACCAGGTCGGGCGGGGTGCTCCGGCCGGCCATCATCCCGACCGTCCACGGACCCCAGGCCAGGGACAGCGCGGGCAGCCCCAGTCGGTGCCGGTGCCGGGCGAGTTCGTCCAGGTAGCAGTTGGCCGCCGCGTAGTTGGCCTGTCCGCCGTGGCCGAGCACGCCGGACGCCGAGGAGAACAGCACGAAGGCGTCCAGGTCCCGGTGCGCGGTCAGCTCGTGCAGGTGCCGGGCGGCTTCGGCCTTGGGGCGCCAGACCGTCCCCATCCGGGCCGGGGTCATCGACGCCAGGACTCCGTCGTCGAGCACCCCGGCGGTGTGCACGACGGCCCGCAGGTCCTCGATCGAGTCGACCAGCGCAGCCAGTGCCTCCCGGTCGGTGACGTCCAGCCGGGTCTCACCGCCGCGGCTGGCGACCACCACGCGCACCCCCTTGGCCCGCAGGTGGTCGGCGACGGCCCGGCCCAGCGCGCCGCCGCCGGTGATCAGGACGGTCCCGCGCCAGGTGAAGGCGCCTCCCGGCACCGGGACCAGATCCGCGCGCTCGGAAACCGTCCAGACCTGCCCGTCGGTCTGGACCTGTCCATCGTTCTGGGCCTGCCCGTCGGTCCTGGCCTGCCCGTCGCCGAGTTCGGCCAGGGTGAACCGGCCCGGGTGCTCGGTCTGCGCGACCCGGACCAGCCCGGCCACCGCCGCCCCGGCCAGGTCTCCCGGCCGGACCAGCACGGTGAGGTGCTCGTGACCGGCCTGCAGCTCCCGCAGCGCGAGCGCCAGGGCGGCCGGCGCGTCGCCCGGCAGCACCTCGTGGACCCGGCCGGGCGGCCGGCCCGGAGTCCGCCGCCACTCCGGGCGGAACAGCGTGCCCCGGCCCGTCCCGGTCGCCCGCACGGTGAGGGATTCGACGCACGCCACCGGCCGGCCCGTCTGGTCGGCCACGTCGATCCGCCCGTCGCGGATGCGGACCCGCAGACCCGTGGCGCCCCGCGTCAGCAGGCGCACTCCGCGCAGGGCGAACGGCACTCCCTCGCCGAGCAGCCGCGCCGGGTGCAGGGCCGCGTCGAACAGGGCCGGGTGCAGCGCGAACCGCCCCGCGTCCGGGAACTCCCCGCGCACCTCGCCGAAGAGCTCGTCGCCGCGGCGCCACATCCGGTACAGCCCGCGGAACGCCGGTCCGTAGTCGGCGTGTTCGACCTCCAGTTCCTCGGCGTCCGGCGGGGGCCACGCGCCGAGGTCCACCTGCGGCGCGGGGCGGGAGTCCAGCCGGCCCTCGGCGCAGCGGACCCCGTTCGCGTGCACCTCGAAGGGCCGCACGCCGTCGGACTCCGGGCGTACCACGATCTCGACGCGCCGCGTCTCCGGCAGGCGCATCGCCGTGTGCAGGACCAGTTCGTCGACGGTGTCGCAGCCGGCCCGCTCCCCCGCGTACAGGACCAGCTCCAGGATCGCCGTGGCCGGCACGATCGCCGTTCCGTCGACGACGTGGTCGCGCAGCCACACCGGGGTGAGGTCGGCGACGCACACCACCTCGCCGGAGCCGGGCACCACCGTGGTCGACTCGACCAGCGGGTGCTCGACGGTGCGGTCGAGCCAGTAGCGCCGGTGCCGGAAGGCATGGGTGCCGCGCAGCCGGGCCGCCGCCCGCTCGGGGTCGGCGGCGGGGATGACGCCCTCGACGTGTCCGGCGAGCGTGTCGCCAGGACCCAGTTCGACCAGGGCGGCACCGTCGACCAGGGCCGCCTGCTCGGCGAGGCCCGCCGTCTCCTCCAGGTACCGCACCCAGTGGTCCGCACCGTCCTGGCGGGCCCCGACGACCGGGATGAGCGGCGGGTGGTACGTCAGGCTCCGTGCCGCCTCCGCGAACTCCGCCGGGCCGCGGGCGGTGATCAGGCCCGCCGCGTCGGGCAGGGACAGTACGCCCGCCAGGTGGGCGGCCGCGATCCGCCCGGTGGCCTGCCCGATCAGCGCGTCCGGGCGGTACCCCCAGGACTCCAGCAGGCGGAACAGCGCCACCTGGTAGGCGAACAGGGCCGCCCGGGCGATGTCCGGCCGGTGCACCCGGTCGGTGTCGATCGCCTCGCGCAGCCCGGGATCCAGCAGGGCGCAGGCCTGGTCGAACGCCGCGGCGAACACCGGGTGCCCGGCGGCCAGGTCCCGTCCCATCCCGCGCTGCTCCGCGCCCGGCCCCGGCCCCGGCCCCGGCCCCGGGAACAGGAACGCCACCCGGAGCTGCTCGTACTCCTCGACGATCACGTGCGCGTTGGTCCCCGAGATCCCGAAGGCCGACACTCCGGCGCGGCGCGGACGGTCCCGCGCCGGCCAGGGCGTCGGCTCGGTGACCAGCCGGACCGCGCCGGCGGACCAGTCGACGTGCGGGCTGGGCTCGTCGAGGTGGAGCGTGGCGGGCACGGTGCGGTGCCGCATCGCCATCACGCTCTTGATCACGCCCGCGACCCCGGCGGCCGCCTGGGTGTGCCCGAGGTTGGACTTGACGGTGCCGACCAGGACCGGAGCCGGCCGGTCCTGGCCGTACGTGGCGAGCAGCGCGGCCGCCTCGATCGGGTCGCCCAGGGCGGTGCCCGTTCCGTGGGCCTCGACCACGTCGACGTCGGCGCCGGTCAGCCCGGCATCGGCCAGGGCCTGCTGGATCACCGCCGCCTGGGCGGGGCCGCTGGGCGCCGTGAGGCCGTTCGACGCCCCGTCCTGGTTGACCGCGGAGCCGCGCAGCAGGGCCAGGACCGGGTGGCCGTTGCGCAGCGCGTCGGACACCCGTTCGAGGACCAGCACTCCCACCCCCTCCGACCAGACGGTGCCGTCGGCGGCGGCGGAGAACGGCTTCACCCGGCCGTCCGGGGCCAGGCCGCGCTGCCGGCTGAACACCACGAAGCTGTCCGGCGTGGCCATGACCGTCGCGCCGCCCGCCAGGGCCAGGTCGCACTGGCCGGCCCGCAGGGAGTCCGCCGCGAGGTGCAGGGAGACCAGCGACGAGGAACAGGCGGTGTCCAGGGTGAGCGCCGGCCCGTGCAGGCCCAGGCCGTAGGCGATCCGCCCCGAGGCCACGCTTCCGGCGGCGCCCAGGGCGATCTGGGACTGGAGGGGGTGGGCGGTGCCCCGGAAGCGACTGGCGTAGTCGTTGTACATCAGGCCGACGAACACCCCGGTGTTGCTGCCCCGCAGGGATTCGGGCGCGACGCCCGCCCGCTCGACCGCCTCCCAGGCCGTCTCCAGCAGCAGCCGCTGCTGCGGGTCGGTGGCCAGGGCCTCGCGCGGCGACATGCGGAAGAACGGGGCGTCGAAGTCGGCCGCGTCGGTGAGGAAGCCCCCGCGCGTGACGTAGCTGGTGCCGACGTGGTCCGGGTCCGGGTGGTACAGCTCGTCCACCGGCCAGCCCCGGTCGGTGGGGAATCCGGTGATCGTGTCCTGGCCGGCGGCGAGCACCCGCCAGAGGTCCTCGGGGGAGGTGATTCCCCCGGGGTAGCGGCACGCCATGCCCACGATCGCGACCGGTTCGGTGGCCCTGCGGGCGGGCGGCGGGCTCGCGGCGGCGCCGGTGAGGTGGTCGGCCACGGCGCGGGGCGTGGGGTGGTCGAACACCAGGGACGGCGGCAGTGCGACGCCCAGCGCCGCGCCCAGCCGGTCCCGCAGGCGCACGGTGCCGAGCGAGTCCAGGCCGGCTTCGGCGAACGGCTGGTCCGTCCCGGGCGGCCGGCCCGTGATCCCCGCGGTCTCCCGCCGGACCGCGTCGAGCACGTACTGGAACCGGAGCCGTCGCCGGGCCGGTTTGCCCGAGGACGTCTGCGGAATCCGGCTGACCGGGCGGATCTCCTCCGGCACCCGGTGCGGTGGCAGCAGGCGGCGGCAGAAGGCCAGCAGCGCCTCCGGCTCCACGTCGCCCACGACGTAGGCGACCGGCACCTCACCGAGCACCGCGTCGGGCTCGCCCGCCACGACCGCGTCCTCGACGCCCGGGCAGCGGGCCAGCACCTGCTCGATCTCGGCCGGGTGGATGTTCTCCCCGCCCCGGATGATCATTTCGCCGGCCCGCCCGGTCACCACCAGACGGCCGTTCTCCTCGTGGCCGAGGTCCCCGGTGGCCTGCCACCGGTCGGCGCCGGGCATCCTCAGCTGGATCTCGCCGTCCACGAACCGGGTGTCGATGCCGGGCAGGACGACGCCGTCGACGGCGACCTTCCCGGACGTCTCGGTGCTGCCGTAGCCGTCGTGCAGCTCGCGGCCGAACCGGCGGCGGAACCGGTCCCGCAGCTCCTCCGGCAGCGGGGCCCCGGCGGACAGGCACCGCTGCGGCAGCGGAGCACCGGCGTCCAGCAGCTGGGCGAAGATCGTCGGCACGCCGCCCAGGGCCGTGAACGGTGTCCGGCGGAGCAGTTCGGCGGCCCGGTCCGCGGAGAAACGGTCCATCACGTAGGCGCTCGCGCCCAGGGACAGCACGCCCACCAGGCACATCGAGTGCCCGAACGCGTGGAACAGCGGCAGCGGCCACAGCAGGTGGTCGTCGCCGGACATGCCCAGCAGCCCCCGGTAGGCGTGATCGGCCGACCGGAGCCAGGCCTCCGGCGTCGACAGCACGCCCTTCGGGTCCCCGCTGGTCCCCGAGGTGTAGTGGAGCCAGGCGGGCTCGTCCGGTTCCAGGTCGTCACGGGGCCGCGCACCGGTCGACGCGAGCAGCTCGTCCACGGTCACGGTCACCACACCGGCCCCGGCCACCCGCCGGACCTGCGCCAGGTGTTCGCGGTCGGTGACCACCGCTCCGGCGCCGCTGTCCTCCAGCCGGAACCCGAGGTCCTCGTCGGCGCTCCGCGGGTCGAGCGGGACGCCGACCGCGGCCGCGCGGCTGACGCCGAGGGTGGCCGTGACGGCGGGCACCCCGCCGGCCAGGTACAGCGCCACCCGGCTGCCGCGCTCGACGCGGAGGTTGCCGGCCACCCCGGCGGTGCGGCGGGCGAGTTCGCCGTAGGTCACCGCGCCGTCGGCGTCGGCGAAGGCGGTCCTGTCCCCGCGGTCCGCTGCGTGACGGAGGATCAGTTCATGCACCTTGCACCTCTGCGGTCGGTCACGGCGGCTGGCCGAGGTCGGGATCGGGGGTCCTGCTCACGGCCGGCCGCGGACTCCTCCCGCCGGGAACGGCACGGAAGGCCTCCCGCGACAGTCGCTCGGGGTCGGCTCGGTCGCCGGTCGCCGCGCCCGTCCGGACGCAACCGGCCGCACCGCACGCACCGTTGACACGACGGAGCACTGACGCACCATCACCATCCACTGTACAGAGCGGCCGGCCGGCCACCGGCCCGGGTGCCGCCGGGGCCCTCCCTCGACGGCCCGGGTGGCCGGTCCGGGGCACGGGGCCGAGGTACGGATCCGGCGCCGGCGCGCTCCCGTTCAACGGATCCGGAGGGCGCTTTCGGTGATGTTGCGGGCCATGCCGCCGAACACCACGGTGTGGAACGGCGCGACGGCCCACCAGTAGGCGTGTCCGGCCAGACCGTGCGGGTGGAACAGCGCCCGCTGCCGGTAGCACGCCCCGTGGCCGCCGTCCGGCGTGACGGAGAGTTCGAGCCAGGCCAGCCCGGGCAGACGCATCTCGGCCCGCAGGCGGAGCAGCCTGCCGGGTTCGATCTCCTCGACCCGCCAGAAATCGAGGGAGTCCCCGACCCGCAGCCGGGCCGGGTCGCGGCGGCCCCGGCGCAGTCCGACGCCGCCGACCAACCGGTCGAGCCGGCCCCGCAGGGCCCAGGCGAGCGGGAAGGAGTACCAGCCGTTGTCCCCGCCGATGCCTTCGATCACCCTCCAGACGTCGGCGGGTGACGCGGTCACGGTGCGTTCCCGGACGTCCTGGTAGAGGCTGCCGCCGGCCCAGTCGGGGTCGGTGGGCAGCGGGTCGCTGGGGACACCGGGCAGCGAGGCGGAGGACCAGCGGGTGGCGACGTCGGCGTCCTTGATCCGGCGCAGGGCGAGCGTGACGGCCTGGTCGAAGCCGGTGAGTCCGGCCGGCGGGTCGGGCACCCAGCGGGCGATGTCGTGCTCGCCGCAGACCACTTCGTGGCGCAGGGACTCGACGAGCGGTCGGGCGATGGAGCCGGGCACCGGGGTCACCAGGCCGACCCAGAGACTGGAGAGGCGGGGCGTGAGGACCGGGACGGGGACGATGAGGCGCCGGCGCAGTCCGGCGATCCGGGCGTAGCGCCGCATCATCTGCTCGTAGGTGAGGACGTCGGGGCCGCCGATGTCGAAGGCCCGGTTCAGCCCGGGCGGCAGGTGGGCCGCGCCGACCAGGTAGCGCAGGACGTCCCGGACGGCGATCGGCTGGATCCGGTTGGACACCCAGCGCGGGGTGACCATCGCGGGCAGGCGTTCGGTGAGGTGGCGCAGCATCTCGAAGGAGGCGCTGCCGGACCCGATGATCACCGCGGCGCGCAGTTCGGCCGTGGGGACGCCGCCGGCCCGGAGGATGCGGCCGACCTCGGCGCGGGAGCGCAGGTGCGGGGACAGCTCCGCGGCCGCGTGGTCGGGGACGAGGCCGCCGAGGTAGACGATCCGGGTGACGCCCGCGGCCGCAGCGGCGGCCGCGAAGGCGCGGGCGGCTTCGCGGTCGGTCGCCTCGAACGAGGGCCCGGTGCCGAGCGAGTGGACGAGGTAGTAGGCGACGTCGACGTCGTCGAAGGCCCCGCTGAGGGTGGCGGGGCGGGTGACGTCACCGGTGGCGGTCTCCACCCGGGCCCGCCAGGGCTGGTCGCGCAGTCGCCCTGGGTCCCGTACCAGGCAGCGCACGGCGTGCCCGCGGGCGAGCAGTTCGGGCACCAGGCGGCCGCCGATGTAGCCGGTCGCACCGGTCACCAGGCAGCGCAGCGGGCCGGGCTGCTGCGGATCCATGCCGACTCCTCCTCCGGAAGCCGTGCTCGCGGGCTTCCGCCGGTACCGAAACGACGCCACCAGCATCGCGCAGGACCTTCGGAGCCGGCATCCGGAGCGGACCGGCGGGTGCGCCGGCCCCCAGCCCCGGCCCCCAGCCCCCGGCCCCCGGCCCGCGGGTGAGCGGCGGGGCGGGTTCACCGGTCTCGCACATATCACCGAACCCATGCAGTGATATCAGCACAGTATTTCCATCACCCATTTGGCGGGATCGGCGTTCGAATATCGAAGGCTACGATTCATTCCTGAGCCCCAGGAAATTTCCTGAGGAAATTTCTCGGGGCGGCCACCAGCACCACCAGGTGTCCGGTCATATTTTTCCGGACTCCAGGAAGTCGAACACGAGAGGGGATGATCGCCATGGCGAACCACTGGAACGGGATGCCGGCCGGTTCGATCGACGCGGTCTGGATCAAGAGCAGCGCGAGCTCGCCGAACGGCCAGTGCGTGGAGGTCGCCGCCACATGGGAGGGGAATGTGGCGGTCCGCAACTCGCGCGACCCGGAAGGTCCCGCACTGCTGTTCACTCCGGCGGAGTGGGCGGCCTACCTGTCGGGCGCCAAGGCCGGGGAATTCGACCGGCTGATTACCGGCTAGTATTCCGACAGGAATAAAGTCGCGAACACGCGGGCCTCGATTGTGAGACGATGAGACCGTTTACTATCTGGTCTTTCTCATCACTGGGGCCCGCGTGTCCGCTTTTGACGCATCCGAGGCATTCAAGGGATATGTCCCGACCGGCCGGCCGGACGCAGATCCGGGGAGGAATCCCACGGTCGCGGCCGTGGTCGTCAGCGCCACGCTGCGCTCCGCACGGCTGAACCTGGGAGTGAAGCAGGGCGTCGTCGCGACCGGCGGCAACATGTCGGCCTCGAAGCTGTCCAAGCTCGAACGCGGGCTCGCCCTGCCGCAGCAACGGGACGTGGAGCTCCTCGCCGACCTCTACGGCCTGCGCCCCACGGAGAAGGCGTGGCTCATACTGCTCACCAGGCAGGCCCAGCAGCCGCCGGAGTGGCAGCGGGCGGGCCTCGTCGTACCTCCCTTCATGGGCCAGCTGGTCGGACTGGAGCCCGCGGCCGAACGGCTGTGGACGTTCGAGGCCGACCTCATCTCCGGACTGCTCCAGACCGAGGGCTACATGCGGGCCGTGATGGCCTCCAGCCAGCCGCCGCTCGACGCCGGCGAGATCGAGGAGAGGGTGGAGCTGCGCCTCTACCGGCAGGCGAAGCTCTTCGCCAACCTGCCGGAGTGCATCTTCGTCCTCGACGAGAGCATGCTGCGCCGCCGCATCGGCAGCCGGGAGACCATGGTCGAGCAGCTGGACCGGCTGATCGAGGTCGCGGAGAACCCCCTGATCCAGATCCGCGTCCTCCCGCTGGACGGCGAGCAGGTCCTCACCGGCGTGTGCTCCATGACGCGCCTGGAGTTCGGCCGGGAGGCCACGGGCCTGCCCTCCGTGATCTACCTGGAGGTCGGCGACACCGGCAAGTACTTCGTCAAGGGCGCCGAGCCGGAGGAGAAGGACGCGCCGTCATTCGAACGGCACAGCACCACCCTGACGATGCTCCTCGGAGAGACCGCCGGCCGCGAGCAGAGCCTGGAGCTGCTGAAGGAGGCCCGGCAGCGGTTCGCCCGCTGACGGGCCTCCCCTCCTCAGGAGATCCGCTGCTCAGCGGATGCGCGCGACCCCGCCGAACTCGACCCACTCCAGGCTCTTCTGCGGTCGGCGCAGATCGGAGTCCGGCCGCCAGTGGGTGACGTCCCCCAGGTACGGCGCGAGGACGGACAGCCCGTCGAAGTACCGGCGGACGTCGTGCTTCTCGCGCACCCGTCCCCAGTGGCCGTCCGTACCCTGGTCCATCAGCTCGGTGACCTCGCGCCGGACCCGCTCCTCGTCACTCACGAGCTGGCAGATCACCAGGTAGCTGCCGGGGGCGAGGTGTTCCCGCATCCGCCGGATCATCGCCGCGGGCTCCTCGCGGTCCTTCAGGCAGTGGATCACCGACACGTACAGCGCGGCCACGGGCCGGCCGAAGTCGATGAACCCGCCCTTCGAGGCCTGCTCGACGATCCGCCCGGTGTCGGTCATGCTCGCCTCGATGAACCGGGTGCCGCTGTTCACCTCCAGCGAGGTGCGGCCGTGCGCGATCACGATCGGGTCGATGTCTATGTAGGCGACCCGGGCGCCCTGGTGGACCTCCTGCGCGACCTGGTGCACATTGGGCCTGGTCGGCAGGCCGGACCCGTGGTCGACGAACTGGGTGATACCGCGTTCGCGTGCCAGGAACCGCACCACGCGTTCCAGGAACCACCGGTTGTTCAGGGCCAGTTCGCGGCTGCTCGGAGCGATCTCCAGAAGGTCCTCGCAGGCCTTCCGATCGGCTTCGAAGTTGAGTTCGCCGCCGAGTAACCAGTCGTACATACGTGCTGCGCTCGGGATGGAGGTGTCAATGGCATGCCCATGCCCACCCTCAGTACCCACGGCGCCCCTTCCGTGGCCGGATCAACCCGGGGTGTTCCCCGGGGAGTTGGGGCCCCATCGTAGGCACGGGCGGGCGGATTCACCACGCCTTCGCATCAGGGGTCGAGGCGTCCGGTGGCGCGCCGTGGCGAACGGGCGCCGGATCCGCGCAGGTCGCACGCCACCTCCCCGCGCCGGAGGGTGCCGCGGCTCCCCCTCAACCGATGGACGCCGGGTCGGAAGTGAGTGTCATGTGCGCGCAAGCATGCGAAGTGCGGCGCGCAGCTCCACTTCCACGACGCCTTCGGTGACCCCCATCAACCGGGCCGCCTCCGACGGGTCGAAGCCCAGCCGGTAGCGCAGGAGAACCGCGTCGGCGGCGGCCGCGGGCAGCATGGTGTGCAGCCGGTCCCCCGTCCGCCGGCCGGGGGCGGTGCGTCGCGACACGGCATCCCGCAGGAAGGACCAGCACACCGCGGTCGGCTCGGGGCAGCACAGCACCGCGTCCCACTCGGCCTCGACGTGGCCGAAGGTCCATGCCACCGCCTCCGCGGCGGGCCCGGCGCCGTCCAGCCGCGCCCGCGCGTACCTCCCGTACGGCGACCCGTACAGCTGGACGAAACCCTCGAAGCCGCTGCGCGCCCGCGGACTCCGCACGCGGGCTCCGGATCCCGGTGAACGCACCGTCAGACCCCCCACACCCGTCGGCCCCGGAACCCGGCCGCCCCGGCGCACCGGGGCAGCGCCACCCGGGCCATGCGCGGGGCGGCGAAAACGCCACTCAAACATGCGGCGGCATCGATTACCCCGAACGAGCGCAGGGCCCGGTCCGGCGGGAATTCACTGGTAGCTTGAGCGGAATCCGGGTGCGACGGAATGCGCCGCCGCACGCCGCGGAATAGGTCGAACATGCCTTGTCTCTTCGTTCTCGGTCAGCCGTGTTCGGCCCCGGGCACGGTGGGGCGACCATGCCCGGGACCTCGCCGGTCGACCGGCATGAACATCAACCTACCGGCGATTCCAGCCCGTACGGCAGTTGAGGCCCAACCGCGCAATTTCCAATTGGCCGCGCGGGGCGATTCGAACCCGGGGGCACCCGATCCGCTCCGGAGTCGGCAGACATCGCAGCGTTCCGGTCATATTCTCTTCAAGAATGAAATTCCGGACTCACGCGTTCCCCATCCCGCCGGCCCGACGCACCGTCCCCCTACGGGGCGCCGCCGGAAACGGCCGGGGGCGGGCGGCGCGAATGCCAGGGCGCCGACCGCTCCGCGGGGTCGGATCCGCGGGGTCAGATCCGCGTGGACAGCGGCACGGATATCTGCTTCATCCAGGTGCCTGTCGCGAAGTCACGTGCCCTGATGACGACCCGGTCGCGGTGCACGTCCACCTGGAGCCCCTGGTTGAAGTGCCCGGGGACGGTGACCTCGCCGCCCTGGCCGTTGTCGGCGAAACCGGTCTGCACGGCACCGGTGTTGATCACCGAGAAGCCGTCCAGGTTGGCGGTGCCCGGCACGACGCGGCGGACGTACCAGTCCGAGAGGGTCAGGTCCCAGTGGGTGTGGCCGCTGAACAGGAACACGTCGCGGTAGCGCCCGAGGAGGCCGAGGAGGCGGTCCGGCTGGAGGTAGTCGCTCATGTAGATCTTGCTGCGGGTACCGGAGACGGTGTTGGGCAGCGGGTGGTGGGTGATCACCATGACCGGCTTCCGGCGGCGCGCCCAGTACTGGAGGCGGTCCTCCAGCCACTTGAACTGCGCCTCGCTGATCCACACCTCGTCCCACAGGGAGCTGTCGTGGTACTTCATGTAGCGCTCGGTGCCGAGGGTCAGGACCGGGATGCCGCCGAAGGTCGTCTCCGCGTAGATCGCGGACCGCCTGGCGAACCGGTAGAAGCTGCGGAAGAGGGATTCCTCGGTGGTGCCGTTGGGCCAGGTGCTCTGGGCGAGCGTGTTCGGGTCGGCCCACTTGGGCACGTAGAACTCGTGGTTGCCGATGGCCCAGGCCACCTCGCGGGGCTTCGGCCCCTGGTCCAGCACCTTCTGCACGTCGGCGTACTCGAAGTCGTAGCCGCGCGGCGTGATGTCCCCCGCCACGGCCAGGCCCGAGGACTGCGGGTTGGCGGCCTTGATGTCCCTGAGCGCCTGGGCGAAGTCGCCGAGGTCGCCCTGGATGTCACTGATGACGTTGAACGTGGTCACCAGCCCACCACCGCCGTCGGCGGGTGCCGCCTCGGCGGTCCCCTGGGCGAGACCTCCGAGCACCAGGGCACCAGCGGTCGCGCCGAGCAGCGATCTGCGTTCCATGGGTCTTTCCTTTCGGCTGTCGCGCGGGATCGGGGCAGTTCGACTCCGCGCTTCGGACCAGACCCGTTATCACTATGCGATCAAGTGGGCGGCCAGGTGAACGGGCACTGTCACGTTGTCGAGGCCGAGCGGTCCTGATGCCCGGTCACCGTGCCGTACCCGCCACGAGGTGCCGGCCGGACGCCCACAGGGCGCGGAGCCGACGGCTCCGCGCCCTGCCCACCGGTCCCCTGACGGCGGGGACGGTGCGTGGTGGTCCGCTCATGAGCGTTTCGAGGAATCGGACGACGGCCGCCTCCGCTGCAGCCACAGGCCCGTGAGGGACACGGCCACGGTGAGCCCCAGCGCCAGCAGGGCGTCGGCGCGCGAGTCCTGGAGGACGATCATCACCGCGTACAGCCCGAGGAGCGCGAGCAGCGCCGCCCAGGTGAGCCCGGGGAACAGCCAGACGCCGGTACCGGGAAGGGGCCGGCGCCCGTCGGCGCGGTCCCGACGGCCGAGCACCAGGTGTGCCGCGGCGATGCCGATCCAGGTGACGTACACGGTGTCGCCGGTGATGTTGACGAGCCGGCTGAAGGCGCCCGTCGGGTGGACGACCTGGAGGAGCAGGCAGAGCGCCGCGAGCGCGGAGGTGAACAGGATCGCCGTGTGCGGCGCCCCGCGCCGGGAGATCCGGGCGAAGACGGACGGCGCGTCACGGTCCCTGGCCAGCGCGAACAGCATCCGGGAGCTGGCGTACACCTGGGAGTTCATCGTGGAGAGCATCGCGGCGAACAGCACGACGTTCAGCACGGTGGACGCGCCGGGCACGCCGAGGTGGTCGAGCGTGGCGGCGAACGGGCTCTCGCCGACGGCCGCGCTGTTCCAGGGCAGGAGCAGGACGACCACGGACAGCGAGCCGAGGTAGAACACGGTGACCCGCCACATGATGGTGCGGGTGCTCTTGCGGATCGCGGCGGCGGCGTCCTCGGCCTCGCCGGCGGCGATGGTCACGATCTCGGTACCTGAGAAGGAGAACATCGCGCCGGAGGTGGCGATCACGACTCCGCTGAGGCCCATCGGGAGGAAGCCGCCCTGGCCCAGCAGGTTCCCGGTGCCCGGCGCGGGCGTGCCCGGCAGCAGGCCGGCGACGGCGACGAGGCCGACGCCGATGAACAGGGCGACCACCGCGACCTTGACCCACACCACCCAGAACTCCATCTCGCCGTAGGCGCGTACGGAGCCGAGGTTGACGGCGGTCACCGTGCCGAGCATCAGCAGGGCGACCAGCCAGACCGGGAGGGCCGGGAGCCAGCCGTGCACGATCTGCCCGGCCGCGATGGATTCGATGCACATGCCCAGCGGCCAGCCGACCCAGTAGATCCAGCCGCTGGCGAACCCGGCCCAGCGGCCGAACGCCAGCCGGCCGTACACCGCGAAGGCGCCGGTGTCGGGGCGGGTCACGGACATCTCGGCGAGCATCCGCATGACGACCACGACGATGGCGGCCGTGAGGGCGTAGGCGATCAGGACGCCCGGGCCCGCCTGCTGGATGCTCACCCCCGAGCCGACGAAGAGCCCGGCGCCGACCGCACCGCCGATGCTGATCATGGTCATGTGACGGCTGAGCAGGCTCCGCGACAGCTGCGGGCCGCCGCCGGCTCCACCGCTGTCAGCGCTGCCACCGCTGCCGGAAGCACCGCCGACACCGTCGCTCAGCGTTCCGGCGCCCGTACCTCCCCTCGGGTCGCTCACGACTCCAGCGCCATTCTCTGCTGGGCGTCCACCTGGGTCAGCAGCGCGCGGAACAGCGGCAGCCGCAGCTCGGAGTCCGGTACCAGCGCCTCCGGGTGCCACTGGACGCCGACGGTCCAGGCCGCCCGCGGGCCGTCGGACAGCTCGACGGCTTCCACGCACCCGTCGTCGGCGCGGGCCGACACCCGCAGTCCGTCGCCCACCCGGTCCACCGCCTGGTGGTGACCGGACGCCACCGCGATCCGGTCGCGCCCGAACGCCCCGGCCAGCGCGCTGCCGGCCGACAGCGCGACCTCGTGGACGGCCCACTCGATCCCGGGCTCCGGGTTGTGCGTGACGGCGGTCGGCGCCATGTCGACGTGGAGGGTCCCGCCGCGGACGATGTTGAGCAGCTGCATGCCGCGGCAGATCCCGAGCATCGGCCGCCGGTGCTCCAGGGCGTGCCGGACCACGGCGGCGTCCAGCAGGTCCTGTGCGGGGTTGACGTCGTACAGCGCCGGGTGGGCGGAATCGGCACCGTACATGGCCGGGTCGACGTCCCCGCCGCCGGGCACCACGAAGCCCGCGCAGCCGGCGAGCCGCTCGTCCAGCGGGCTGTCCTCGGAGTGCGGCTGGAGCAGGACGGGCTCGGCGCCGGCGGCCCTGACCAGGGAGACGATCTCCTCGAAGATGCGGTTCGCCTCACCGATGCGCTCGTCGGCGCCCGGGGCGTCACCGTCGCTGAGGCGTACGGGTATCCCGATCAGGGGTGCCGGGTGGTCGGTGAGGGTCATGGGTTCTCCTGTGAACGGCTTGCCAATGAGATCCGAAATCTAGAAGATAGGTTTCATGGATGGCAAGGGGTGGACTCGACACATCGAGCCGGTGCGTTCGGCGGGGGCCGCGGAGGCCATCGCCCGCCGGCTCGGCGAACTGATCGGCGCGCGGATCCTCGTCGGGGGTGACCGCCTGCCGCCGGAGAAGACCCTGGCCGAGCTGTTCGGGGTCGCGGTGATGACCGTCCGCCACTCGATGGCGGTGCTGCGGGAGGACGGCCTGATCGAGACCCGGCGCGGCCACGGGGCCGGCACCTACGTCGTGCCCGACATCCTCACCCGCATCGGCGAACTGACCGCCCTCCACCCGTACACGCTGGCCGACATCGAAGAGCTGACGGCCTGGCGGATCGCGGTGTCCGGAGAGGCCTCCGCCCGGGCCGCCCTCCGGGCCTCCGAAGCCGGGCTGGCCAGGATGCGCGAACTCGAGTCCGCCGCCGACGCGGCGGTCGCCGACCCGGAGGCCTACCGCACGGCGGACGCCGGACTCCACCTGCACATCGCCGAACTCTCCGGCTCCAGGCGGCTGCTGGAGGCCGAGCAGGGGATCCAGCACGAGCTGACCAGGCTGCTCGCCAACCACCCCGGCGGGACCGGGTCCCGCAGCACCCCAGACCAGCGCCACCGCGCCCTCGCCTCGGCGATCGAGGCCCGCGACCCGGCACGGGCCCGCGGGCAGTTCACGATCCACGCCGAGGCCACCGCCGACCTGTGCCTCCCCTTCGTCCAGCAGCCGCACCGGCCCGCCTGACGACGGCCGTCGACGACCGCCCCCGTAGAGTTAGCTGAGGCACACCTAAGTCACACAGGCCGTACCCCTTCTCGCCACACCGGCACGGGCGGCCCCCGTCTCCGACGACCGTCGGCGCCGGGGTGTGCCGGTCGAGTGCGTCGGGACAGGGAGAGAGATGGCGAGGGACGGCCAGGAGGCCAGGCGTCCGCACGGCGAGCTGGTCGCGGACGTGCTGGCGGTGTTGTGGGCGGCCGGCGAGCCGATGACGGCCCAGCAGGTCAAGGGTGCGCTGCACCAGGGCCTGGCCCGGACGACGGTGACGACGATCCTCGCCCGCCTGCACGAGAAGGGGACCCTGGAGCGCACCCGGCCGGGGCGTTCCTTCGCCTACGCGCCGGTCTCGGACGCCGCCGGCCTGGCGGCCGGGCGGATGCGCCGGGAACTGGAGAAGGAGCCGGAGCGGGACCTGGTGCTGAAGCGGTTCGTGTCCGCGTTGTCCACGGACGACGGGGACGTCCTGCGGCGTCTCCTGATCGAGGCGGCGGCCGAACCGGCTCCGGCCGAGGGTGCGGCCGCGCTGGAGGCCGAGGCGTGACGCTGTTCCTGGTGATCGTCGCCCTCGCCGTGGTGCTGCCCTGGGGAGCGGCGCCGGCGGCTGGCCGGCTGGCCGGGCTGCTTCCGCCCCGCGAGGCCTCCCTGACGCTCGCCGGAGCGGCGGTGCTGCTCGCGGGCGGCACGGTCGCGGCACTGGTCGGGCTCTTCCATGTGCCGTTCCTGGCGGCGCTGGAGCATCTGCGGCTCGCCCAGGTGACGGCGGACTGGCCGGCGGTGTTGCCGGTGTCCTGCGCCGCCGGGGCCCTGCTCGCCGTGCAGGCGGTCCGGCTGGTGCTGGCCGCCCGCCGGCACCGTGCGCTGCTGTCCCGGGCGTGGACGCTGACCGGGGAGGGAACGGCCGAGGGCGACGTGCTCGTCGTGCCCGGCGAGGAGGCGGAGGCCTTCGCCCTTCCGCGCCACCGCGGGCGCGCGGGCCGCGTCGTGGTGTCGGAGGGCATGCTCAGGGTCCTCGGACCGTCGGAGCGCGCGGTGCTGCTCGCCCATGAACGGGCCCATCTCCGCGGGCGTCACCACGTGTTCTCGGCCGTCGTCGGCCTGGCCGCCGCGGCGCATCCGGCGCTCGCGCGGCTCGGGCCCGCGCTGGAGTTCCACCTGGAGCGGTGGGCGGACGAGGCCGCCGCAGCGGCGGTGGGAGACCGGAGG
>NZ_MSJQ01000083.1 GCF_014596515.1 Streptomyces sp. CBMA156 | reverse complement strand
CCCCCACCCCCACTCCCCCGAGCCGCCCCCCGCCCCCCCCCTCCCCCCCACGCCCCCCCCGACCACCCCCCCCCCCCCCCACCCCTACGCCGCGCCGCCCCACCGGGTGCGCCGCCGCGCGGTCCGCCCGGCCACCGCGGTGTTCCAGGCCCCCGTGTTCCAGGAGCCGGCCCCCTTCGTCGCGTCGTCCGCGCCGTCCGCGGCCTCCGCGGTGTCCGCACCTTCCACGCCGTCCGCACTGCAGCAGCCCGCCGCCGCCCCGGCTCAGGTCGAGGCCCCGGCCGCGGCCGGGCGCGAGGAGGACGAGTTCGAGTACAGCGGTGTCGGCCGCCGCCGCCGGGTCCGCACCCGGGTCGAGCCGACCCGTCGCAAGTCGGCCGCCCAGACGAAGGCCCAGGCGAGGGCGCAGGCCAAGGCACAGGCCGCCGCGCCGGTTGCCGCGCCCGTCGTCGAGGCCCCCGCCCCCGCCCCCGTCCCCGCTGTCGAGGCCCCTGTCGTGGAGGCCCCCGTCGCCGGTCCCGAGACCGAGGGCGAGTGGGAGGAGGACGGCCGTCCGTCGCGCCGTCGCCGCCGGGGCGGTCGCCGTCGCCGTCGTGGCGAGGCCGAGGAGTTCGAGGCCGCCGAGGCCGTCGAGACCGAGCAGCCCGCCGCCGAGCAGCCGGCCGAGGCCGTCGAGGACGAGGACGAGGACGACGACGAGCTGGCCGCCGGCCTGTCCTCGTCGCGCCGTCGCCGTCGCCGTCGCCGCCGCAGCGGTGAGACCGGTGCGGTCGAGACCGCCGAGACCACCGAGGACGGCGTCCGCACGGTGGTGAAGGTGCGCGAGCCGCGCCGCCGTTCCACCGAGCCGTCCTTCGACCCGGACGAGGTGCAGTCCATCAAGGGCTCGACCCGTCTGGAGGCGAAGAAGCAGCGCCGCCGCGAGGGCCGCGAGCTGGGCCGCCGCCGGGTGCCGATCATCACCGAGGCCGAGTTCCTGGCCCGCCGCGAGTCGGTCGAGCGCGTCATGGTGGTGCGCCAGAGCGGCCAGCGGACCCAGATCGGTGTCCTCGAGGACGGCGTGCTGGTCGAGCACTACGTCAACAAGGAGCAAGCCACCTCGTACGTCGGCAACGTCTACCTGGGCAAGGTCCAGAACGTGCTGCCGTCGATGGAGGCCGCCTTCGTCGACATCGGCAAGGGCCGCAACGCGGTGCTGTACGCCGGTGAGGTCAACTTCGGCGCGCTGGGCGGCCACGGCGGCCCGCGCCGGATCGAGTCGGTGCTGAAGTCCGGCCAGTCCGTGCTGGTGCAGGTCTCCAAGGACCCGATCGGCCACAAGGGCGCCCGCCTGACCAGCCAGATCTCGCTGCCCGGCCGCTACCTGGTGTACGTGCCCGAGGGCTCGATGACCGGCATCTCGCGCAAGCTCCCCGAGAACGAGCGCGCGCGCCTGAAGCAGATCCTCAAGAAGATCGTCCCGGACGACGCGGGCGTCATCGTGCGCACCGCCGCCGAGGGCGCCTCCGAGGAGGAGCTGACCCGGGACGTCCAGCGCCTCCAGCAGCAGTGGGAGGACATCCAGAAGAAGGCCGCGACCGGCAACGCCCCGGCGCTGCTGTACGGCGAGCCGGACATGACCGTCCGGGTCGTCCGCGACATCTTCAACGAGGACTTCACCAAGGTCATCGTCTCCGGCGACGAGGCGTGGAAGACCATCCACGAGTACGTCTCCAACGTGGCGCCCGACCTCGCCGAGCGGCTCCAGCGGTGGACCTCCGAGGTGGACGTGTTCGCCACCTACCGGATCGACGAGCAGCTGATGAAGGCGCTGGACCGCAAGGTCTGGCTGCCCAGCGGCGGTTCGCTGGTGATCGACCGCACCGAGGCGATGGTCGTCATCGACGTCAACACCGGGAAGTTCGTCGGCCAGGGCGGCAACCTGGAGGAGACGGTCACCCGGAACAACATCGAGGCGGCCGAGGAGATCGTGCGCCAGCTGCGGCTGCGCGACCTCGGCGGCATCATCGTGATCGACTTCATCGACATGGTGCTGGAGTCCAACCGCGACCTGGTACTGCGCCGTCTGCTGGAGTGCCTGGGCCGGGACCGGACCAAGCACCAGGTGGCGGAGGTCACCTCGCTGGGTCTGGTCCAGATGACCCGCAAGCGGGTCGGCCAGGGCCTGCTGGAGTCCTTCTCCGAGCCGTGCGTGCACTGCAACGGCCGCGGTGTGATCGTCCACATGGAGCAGCCGAGCGCCCACGTCCACGCCCCCGTGTCGGTGGGCGAGGCCGGTTCGGCCGGCGGCAAGCGCCGTCGCCGGGGCAAGGGCGGCGCGGCCCACGAGGAGCTGCCGGCCGTCGAGGCCGCGGTGGCCGAGCCGGTGACCGAGGCCGTCGCCGAGCCGGCCGAGCCGGTGCGCGAGGAGATCGAGGGCCAGCTGGCCCTGGAGGTCCCCGGCGTCGAGGCCGCGGCCGAGGAGGCCGTCGTCACGGCTCCGGTCGTCGAGGCCCCGGTGGCCGCTCCGGCGGGCCGTCCGCGCCGCCGGGCGGTGCGCAAGGCGACCGCTCCGGCAGGGTCCCCGGACACCGCCGAGATCGTGGTGCTCCAGGCCAAGGCCGAGGCGGCGCTGGAGGCGGCCCTGGAGGCCGCCGCCCCGGCTGCCGCGGAAGCCGCTGCCGAGGCCGTCGCCGAGGCGCCGGGCGAGCCGGTCGTGGCCGTCGAGGCCGCGGTCGTCGAGGAGGCCCCCGAGGCCGCCGAGGCCGTCACCGAGGCTCCGGCCGAGGAGGCGCCGGCGCCGAAGAAGCGGGCCGCCCGGAAGACCGCCGCGAAGAAGACGGCCGCCAAGAAGACCACCACGGTGGCCAAGAAGACCACCGCCCGCAAGACCGCCACCAAGCGGACGAGCGCGGCGGCCAAGAAGGCCGCGGCCGCCGAGGGTGATACGGCGGCCGAGTAGTGCCCACGCCCGGGGCGGGAGTGATCCCGCCCCGGGCCGTACGGGCCGGTTTGCCCCCCGGGCGGCCGGTCCGTATTCTTGACCATCGGCGTGTCTACGCCATGCTCCCGAGCACATCACCTTCCCGAGGTCGCCGCGTTCGCGCGGAGAGCCGGGGAGAGGCTCCTGTGTCCGTACCCAGGTGGCTGGCGTCGGGGGTTCCGACCGAGCAAGGAAAGCAGGTACCGCATGTACGCGATCGTTCGCGCAGGCGGCCGCCAGCACAAGGTCGCCGTCGGCGACGTGCTGGAGATCGACCGTATCGAGGCCAAGCCGGGTGACTCGGTCGAGCTCTCGACCCTCCTCGTCGTCGACGGTGACGCTGTCACCTCCGACCCGTGGGTCCTGGCCGGCGTGAAGGCTCACGCCGAGGTGGTCGACCAGACCAAGGGTGACAAGATCATCATCCTGCGCTACAAGAACAAGACCGGCTACCGCCGCCGTCAGGGTCACCGTCAGCAGCACACCGCGGTGCGCATCACCAGCATCGACTCGGTCAGCAAGTAAGGGGATAGCGGAAAATGGCACACAAGAAGGGCGCAAGCTCTACTCGTAACGGCCGTGACTCGAACGCCCAGCGCCTCGGCGTGAAGCGCTTCGGTGGCCAGGTCGTCTCCGCCGGCGAGATCATCGTCCGCCAGCGCGGCACCCACTTCCACCCGGGTGCCGGTGTCGGCCGCGGTGGCGACGACACCCTGTTCGCGCTGACCGCCGGTGCGGTGCAGTTCGGCAACCGTCGCGGCCGCAAGGTCGTCAACATCGTGGCCGTCGAGGCCTGAGTCCCCGCGGACTCCCGGGTCTGAGAAGACTCACCGGGTCTGAGAAGACCCACAGTGAAGGGTGGGCCGGAATTCTCCGGTCCACCCTTCACGTTTTACTCAGGCAGCAATGCAGACTCTCGCGCACTGGAGGCACACCCATGACCACCTTCGTGGACCGCGTCGAACTTCACGTCGCCGCGGGTAACGGGGGCCACGGCTGCGCCTCCGTGCACCGCGAGAAGTTCAAGCCGCTCGGCGGCCCGGACGGCGGCAACGGCGGTGAGGGCGGCAGCGTCATCCTCACCGTGGACGCGCAGGTCACCACCCTGCTGGAGTACCACCACTCGCCCAAGCGCAAGGCCACCAACGGCAAGCCGGGTGCGGGCGGCAACCGCACCGGCGCGATCGGCGAGGACCTCGTCCTGCTGGTGCCGGACGGCACCGTGGTGCTGGACCGCCAGGGCAACGTGCTGGCCGACCTGGTCGGGCACGGCACCAGCTTCGTCGCCGCCCAGGGCGGCCGCGGCGGCCTCGGCAACGCCGCGCTGTCCTCGGCCCGCCGCAAGGCGCCCGGCTTCGCGCTGCTCGGCGAGCCCGGCGAGGCCGGCGACATCGTCATGGAGCTCAAGTCCGTCGCCGACGTGGCGCTGGTGGGCTACCCGAGCGCGGGCAAGTCCTCGCTGATCTCGGTGCTCTCCGCCGCCAAGCCGAAGATCGCGGACTACCCGTTCACCACGCTGATCCCCAACCTCGGCGTGGTCACCGCGGGCGAGACCGTCTACACCATCGCCGACGTGCCCGGCCTGATCCCGGGCGCCAGCCAGGGCCGCGGCCTGGGCCTGGAGTTCCTGCGGCACGTCGAGCGCTGTTCGGTGCTGGTGCACGTGCTGGACTGCGCCACCCTGGAGCCCGGCCGCGACCCGCTGAGCGACCTGGAGACGATCGAGGCCGAGCTCGCCGAGTACGGCGGCCTGGAAGACCGCCCGCGCCTGGTCGCGCTCAACAAGGTGGACGTCCCGGACGGCCAGGACATCGCCGACCTGACCCGCACCTCCCTGGAGGAGCGCGGCTACCGGGTGTTCGAGGTCTCCGCCGCCTCCCGCAAGGGCCTGCGCGAGCTGAGCTTCGCGGTGGCCGGGATCGTCTCCGAGGCGCGCGCCGCCAAGCCGGTCGAGGAGTCCACCCGGATCGTGCTGCGGCCCAAGGCCGTCGACGACGAGGGCTTCACCATCACCGAGGAGGACGGCGCCTACCACATCCGCGGCACCAAGCCGGAGCGCTGGGTCCGGCAGACCGACTTCAGCAACGACGAGGCCGTCGGCTACCTCGCCGACCGGCTGGCCCGCCTCGGTGTCGAGGAGAAGCTGTGGAAGGTCGGGGCGAAGGAGGGCGACACCGTCATCATCGGCCCGGACGAGAACGCCGTCGTCTTCGACTGGGAGCCGACCATGGCCGCCGGTGCCGAGATGCTCGGCCGTCGCGGTGAGGACCACCGCATGGACAGCCCGCGTCCGGCCGTCGACCGCCGCCGCGAGAAGCAGAAGGGCCGCGACGCGGCCGAGGCCGAGTTCCTCGCCTTCGAGGCGCTCTCCAGCAGCCGGCAGGCCGCCATCGAGAGCGAGGACGACGAGGAGCACTGAGTGTTCCGTGCCGAACGGCCCCCGCCGCCTGTCGAGGTGGCGGGGGCCGTTCGCGTGCTCAGTGGTGACGGGGCGTCACTTCGTCCAGGAGGCCTGGAGCTTCAGCGGGTCGGCCAGGTCGGTGTAGCCGACCGCGGCCGGGGTGTTCCCGGTGGTGGAGACGATGGTGCAGCCCTTGACCTCGGTGCCCTTGGCGACGCCCTGGAACTTCGCGCCGGTGCACTTGGGCAGTGGGGTGGCGGCGGTCATGACGTTGAGGCCCTTCTTGCCGGTGGTGTCGAAGACGACGAACTTCGAGTCCGGGGCGGTGAAGGAGAGGCCGGCGTCCCCGAGGTTCTTGACGGTGTAGCTGACGTACATCGGGGTGCGGCCTTCCAGGCCGACGATGCTGATCTTGGCGGCGGTGAAGTCCTGCACCGAGCCGACCTCGACGCCGGTGACGGTGATCTCCAGCTTGGTGGCGACCTTGGAGGTCTTGTCGGCGAAGTCCACGGTGGCGCTCTGGCCGATCTTCACGCTGCTGGCGGCCGCCGGGACGGCACCGCCGCCGGCCGCCGCACCGGACGGGGCCGCGCCCGCCGGGGCCGAGCCGGTCGAGGTCGAGGGCTTCTACGCGGCGCTGACCACGGTCGGCTTCGGCTACGGCCCCGCCTTCCGGGGGCTGCGTGCGGCCTGGCGCGACGGCGCCACCGTCTACGCCGAGGTCGCGCTGCCGTCGGACGTCCCGGCCGACGGCTACGGGGTGCACCCCGCCCTGCTGGACTCCGCCCTGCACGCCGTCTCGCTCACCGCCGAGCCCGGCACCGGCACCCGGCTGCCGTTCTCCTTCGAGGGCGTCGGTCTCCAGGCCGCCGGGGCCACCGCGCTCCGGGTGGCGCTGACGGCCGGTCCGGACGGGATCGCCCTGCACGCCGCCGACCCGGCCGGCGCGCCGGTGGTCGGCATCGCGTCGCTGACCCTGCGCGAACTCGCCGCCGACTCCGTCCGGCGGGCCGGTGAACGCGCCGTCCACGACGCCCTGTTCACCGTCGACTGGTCCCCGCTGCCGCGGCAGGCCCCGGCCCGGCCCGACACCTCGGCCTGGCGGGACCTCGACGCCGTCGAGGCCGGCACCGAGCCGCCGGTGGTCGTGCTGAGCGTGCCGCCCGCTCCGGCCGGGGCCCCGGCCGTGCGCCGGACCACCACCGAAGTCCTGGGCGCCGTCCAGGAGTTCCTCGACGCCGAACGCTTCGCCGCGGCCCGGCTGGTGGTCGTCACCCGCGGTGCGGTCCCGGCCGCCCCCGGGCAGCCGGTCACCGACCTGGCCGGCGCCGCGGTGTGGGGCCTGCTGCGCTCGGCGCAGTCCGAGCACCCGGGCCGGGTGCTGCTGCTGGACCGCGACCCGGCCGGCGGGGACGCCGACTGGCAGGCCTGGGCCACCGTCGACGACGAGCCGCAGCTCGCGCTGCGCGAGGGCGGGGCCCGGGTGCCCAGGATCGCCCGGCAGAGCGCCGCCGAGGTCCTCGCCGTCCCCGACGGGGCCGGTGCCTGGCGCCTGGACGTCACCGCCCAGGGCACCCTGGAGAACCTCGCCCTGGTGCCCGTCCCCGAGGCCGACGCCCCGCTGGGCGCCGGACAGGTCCGGGTGGCCGTCCGCGCGGCCGGCGTCAACTTCCGAGACGTCCTGATCACCCTCGGGATGTACCCCGACCACGCGGTGATGGGAGCGGAGGCCGCGGGTGTCGTCCTGGAGGTCGGCGCCGAGGTCACCGACCTGGCCGCCGGGGACCGGGTGTTCGGCCACTTCGACGGCGGCGGCTTCGCCAACCGGGCCGTCACCGACCGCCGGCTGCTGGCCCGGATGCCGGCCCACTGGACCTTCGCCCAGGCGGCCGCCGTACCGGTGGCGTTCACCACCGCCTACTACGGTCTGGTGGACGTGGCCGCCGCCAGGCCGGGGGAGTCGGTGCTGGTGCACGCGGCGGCCGGCGGCGTGGGCATGGCCGCCGTCCAGCTCGCTCGCCATCTGGGCCTGGAGGTGTACGGCACGGCCAGTCCCGGCAAGTGGGACGTGCTGCGTGCCGCCGGACTGGACGACGCCCACCTCGGCTCCTCCCGCGACCTCGGCTTCGAGGAGTCGTTCCGCGCCGCCACCGGCGGCTGGGGCGTGGACGTGGTGCTCAACTCGCTGGCCGGCGAGTTCGTCGACGCCTCGCTGCGGCTGCTCGCCGACGGCGGGCGCTTCGCCGACATGGGCAAGGCCGACCTGCGCGACGCCGAGCGGGTCGCCGCCGACTACCGGGGCGCGCGGTACCGGGCGTTCAACCCCGCCGAGGCGGGCCCGGAACGGGTGCGCGAGATCACCGCGGAGATCGTCGCCCTGTTCGACGCGGGCGCGCTGACCATGCTGCCGGTCACCGCCTGGGACGTGCGCGAAGCCGTCCGGGTGTTCCGCTTCATGAGCCAGGCCAGGCACGTCGGCAAGAACGTGGTCACCGTCCCGGCGCCGCTCGACCCCGAGGGCACCGTGCTGATCACCGGCGGCACCGGCACCCTGGGCGGGCTGCTGGCCCGCCACCTGGTCACCGAACGCGGCGTGCGGCACCTGCTGCTGCTCAGCCGGCGCGGCGCCGACAGCCCCGGCGCGGCCGAACTGGTCGAGCAGCTCACGGAGTTGGGCGCCGAGGCGACCGTCGCGGCCTGCGACGCAGCCGACCGGGACGCGCTGGCCGCGCTGCTCGCGCAGATCCCCGCCGAGCACCCGCTGACCGGCGTCGTGCACACCGCGGGCGTGGTCGACGACGGCGTCGTCACCGCCCTCACCACCGAACAGCTCGCCACCGTGCTGCGCCCGAAGGCGGACGCCGCGCTCCACCTGCACGAGCTGACCGCCGACCGCGACCTCGCGATGTTCGTGCTGTTCTCCTCCGTCGCGGCGGTGCTCGGCCCGCCCGGACAGGGCAACTACGCGGCGGCGAACGGCTTCCTGGACGCGCTGGCCGCGCACCGGCGGGCCCGCGGCCTGGCCGGCGCCTCGCTGGCCTGGGGCCTGTGGGCGGAGTCCAGCGGCATC
>NZ_MSJQ01000082.1 GCF_014596515.1 Streptomyces sp. CBMA156 | reverse complement strand
CTTCGACTACGACGCCGCCGTCGGCGGCGCGCTGCCGCCCCGCCCCCGGGCCGGCATCGGCTCGCCCGGACTGCTGCGCGACGCCGTCCGGCACCCGCGCGAGTACCCGCTGCTGACCATGGTCTCGGCGATCGCCCCGCACGGCCGCGGCTCGCTGGCGCCGGTCGGCGAGCTGGTGCGCGGCCTGCTCGGCCCCGACGTCCCGTCCGGCCCGGACGTCCTGCCCGGCCCGGACGTCCTGCCCGACGCGGACGTCCCGGCCGGCCCGGGATCGCCGCTGCGGGTGGTGGCCGTGGACTACCGCAGCGGCCACCGGGTGGTCTTCGGCGATCCGGACGCCCCGGCCGTGCCGGTCCCCGACGCCGTGATGGCCTCCTGCGCGATCCCCGGCTGGTTCGCGCCGGTGCGCCTGGACGGCTCGGCCTACGTGGACGGCGGCTGCTGGTCCGCCACCAACGCCGACCTGATGCTCGGCCGGGGGCTGGACGAGGTGTACGTGCTGGCCCCGA
This sequence comes from Streptomyces sp. CBMA156, assembly GCF_014596515.1. Lineage (GTDB taxonomy): Bacteria > Actinomycetota > Actinomycetes > Streptomycetales > Streptomycetaceae > Kitasatospora. The sequence continues at coordinate 37,161 of NZ_MSJQ01000082.1, read as the reverse complement.
TGGCCCTGCGGCTGGACCCGCGGAACGCCGGAGCCCCCCGGGAGGGCCGGGAAGGCCCGCTCGGCCGCGGCCGCGACACCCTGGCCGCGCTGCGCGAGTGGCGCGCCAGGGACCGCCCGCGCGGCGTGCTGGCCCAGCTGGTGAGCCGCTACCGCCGCGCCGTCACCCGGCAGCTGCTGCGCGAGGCCGCGCTGCTGCGGGCCGAGGGCGTCCGGGTGCGGCTGCTCGCGCCGACCCTGGCGGACCTCGCGGTGATGGGCCCCAACATGATGGATCCGGCGCGTCGCGGCGCCGTCCTGGAGAGCGCCCTGCGCACCAGCAGGGAGGCCCTGGGCGCCGGTCGGTGAGCGGGAGCCGATCACCGGGGCCTGCGCGGAGCTTATTCTTGGGGCGCTGGAGAATCTGTGCCGCTGGACGAACCCCCGCTGGACGAACCGGAGAGTGCCACCGATGCGCGTGTACGTGCCCACCACCCTGACCGGCCTGGCGGCGGCACACGAGGGCGGCGCCCTGGACCAGTCCGCCGCGTACGCCGTGACGCCCGCACTGCGCGAGTGGTACGTCAGCGACGACATCGAGGAGCTGGAGTACGCGGCGCTGAACCGGGCCGCGCAGTCCTCGCTGCGGCTGCTGGCCGCCGACGGGGACGCCCCGCGCCGCCGGGTCGTGGTGGCGCTGGACGTGGCCGACGCGTCGGTGCGGCCCTTCCCCGGCGACGAGTACCAGGACCAGGCGTCGCTCGGCCGGGTGGTGCTGGCCGGCCCGGTGCGGCTGGCCAAGGCGGCCGCGGTGCACGCCGACGTGGCGGACACCGAGGTGGTCACGGACGTGGCGGCGGCGGTGGCGGCGGTGACCGCGGCCGACGCGGGCGACCAGGACGCCCAGTTCACCGTGGACGGCGCCGAGGACCACGACCTGCTCTGGTTCGCGACCCAGGAGATCTCCTCGCTGTTCGCGTGAGTTCCGCCCTACCGGCGTGTCGCCCGATCGGGTTACCGTTTCACCCCGTGCGCACTCACTTCGACTACGACGCCGCCGTCGGCGGCGCGCTGCCGCCCCGCCCCCGGGCCGGCATCGGCTCGCCCGGACTGCTGCGCGACGCCGTCCGGCACCCGCGCGAGTACCCGCTGCTGACCATGGTCTCGGCGATCGCCCCGCACGGCCGCGGCTCGCTGGCGCCGGTCGGCGAGCTGGTGCGCGGCCTGCTCGGCCCCGACGTCCCGTCCGGCCCGGACGTCCTGCCCGGCCCGGACGTCCTGCCCGACGCGGACGTCCCGGCCGGCCCGGGATCGCCGCTGCGGGTGGTGGCCGTGGACTACCGCAGCGGCCACCGGGTGGTCTTCGGCGATCCGGACGCCCCGGCCGTGCCGGTCCCCGACGCCGTGATGGCCTCCTGCGCGATCCCCGGCTGGTTCGCGCCGGTGCGCCTGGACGGCTCGGCCTACGTGGACGGCGGCTGCTGGTCCGCCACCAACGCCGACCTGATGCTCGGCCGGGGGCTGGACGAGGTGTACGTGCTGGCCCCGATGGCCCTGCGGCTGGACCCGCGGAACGCCGGAGCCCCCCGGGAGGGCCGGGAAGGCCCGCTCGGCCGCGGCCGCGACACCCTGGCCGCGCTGCGCGAGTGGCGCGCCAGGGACCGCCCGCGCGGCGTGCTGGCCCAGCTGGTGAGCCGCTACCGCCGCGCCGTCACCCGGCAGCTGCTGCGCGAGGCCGCGCTGCTGCGGGCCGAGGGCGTCCGGGTGCGGCTGCTCGCGCCGACCCTGGCGGACCTCGCGGTGATGGGCCCCAACATGATGGATCCGGCGCGTCGCGGCGCCGTCCTGGAGAGCGCCCTGCGCACCAGCAGGGAGGCCCTGGGCGCCGGTCGGTGAGCGGGAGCCGATCACCGGGGCCTGCGCGGAGCTTATTCTTGGGGCGCTGGAGAATCTGTGCCGCTGGACGAACCCCCGCTGGACGAACCGGAGAGTGCCACCGATGCGCGTGTACGTGCCCACCACCCTGACCGGCCTGGCGGCGGCACACGAGGGCGGCGCCCTGGACCAGTCCGCCGCGTACGCCGTGACGCCCGCACTGCGCGAGTGGTACGTCAGCGACGACATCGAGGAGCTGGAGTACGCGGCGCTGAACCGGGCCGCGCAGTCCTCGCTGCGGCTGCTGGCCGCCGACGGGGACGCCCCGCGCCGCCGGGTCGTGGTGGCGCTGGACGTGGCCGACGCGTCGGTGCGGCCCTTCCCCGGCGACGAGTACCAGGACCAGGCGTCGCTCGGCCGGGTGGTGCTGGCCGGCCCGGTGCGGCTGGCCAAGGCGGCCGCGGTGCACGCCGACGTGGCGGACACCGAGGTGGTCACGGACGTGGCGGCGGCGGTGGCGGCGGTGACCGCGGCCGACGCGGGCGACCAGGACGCCCAGTTCACCGTGGACGGCGCCGAGGACCACGACCTGCTCTGGTTCGCGACCCAGGAGATCTCCTCGCTGTTCGCGTGAGTTCCGCCCTACCGGCGTGTCGCCCGATCGGGTTACCGTTTCACCCCGTGCGCACTCACATCGTTTGGGACTGGAACGGCACCCTCTTCCACGACATGGAGGCGGTGCTCGGAGCGAGCAACGCCGCGTTCGCGACCATCGGCGTCGGTCCGATGACCATGCAGCAGTACCGCGAGCAGTACGAGATCCCGATCCCCCGCTTCTACGAGCGGCTGCTCGGCCGGATGCCCTCCCCGGAGGAGTGGCTGGAGCTCGACGACGCCTTCCACGTCCGCTACGGCGAGCTGAGCCCCGGGTGCGGCCTGACCGAGGGCGTGCGGGACCTGCTGGCGGGCTGGCAGTCGGCCGGGCACAGCCAGTCGCTGCTGTCGATGTACGAGCACGACAAGCTGCTCCCGCTGGTCGACACCTTCGGCCTGACCGGCAGCTTCCTGCGGGTGGACGGCCGCAGCGGCCCGTCCGGCGGGCAGAAGGCGGAGCACCTGACCCGGCACCTGGCCGCGCTCGCCCGGCAGGTCGACCCGGCCCGCACCGTGCTGATCGGCGACGCCGCGGACGACGCCCTCGCGGCGTTGGGGGCGGGCGCCCACGCGGTGCTGTACACGGGTGGTTCGCACACCAGGGAGAAGCTGGAGCCGATCGGCGTCCCGGTGGTGGACAGCCTGGCCGAGGCGGTCGAGCTGGCCGGCCGGATCGCCGGCTGACCCCGGGGGAGCGCCCCGGGGCCACGGCACGTCCCGGCGGACGTGGCGGGCGCCACGTCCGCCGCCCGCGTGTCTGAACGGGCGGATCCCGCCCGGGCTGGTCAGGCTGGTGTCACACCCGACCAGCCGCCAGGACGGAGCCGTCATGCCCATCGACGCAGTCACCGAGGTGCCGACCCCGGTCAACGAGCCGGTGCGGGCCTACGCGCCCGGCAGCCCGGAACGGGACCGGCTGGTCCGGCGGCTGGACGAGCTGTCGGCCGAGCAGGTCCCGCTGCCGATGACCATCGGCGGCGAACAGCGCTTCGGCGGCGGCGAGCGGATCGAGGTCGTCCAGCCGCACCACCACGCCGCCAAGCTCGGTGTGCTCGGCAACGCCACCAGGGAGGACGCCAGGGCGGCGGTGGACGCGGCGCTGGCCGCCGGGCGGCGGTGGCGCTCGCTCTCCTTCGACGACCGCGCGGCGGTCTTCCTGCGCGCCGCGGACCTGCTGTCCGGCCCCTGGCGGGAGACGCTCAACGCGGCGACCATGCTCGGCCAGTCCAAGACCGCCCAGCAGGCCGAGGTCGACTCGGCCTGCGAGCTGATCGACTTCTGGCGGTTCAACGTCCACTTCGCCCGGCAGATCCTGGCCGACCAGCCGATCTCCTCGCCCGGCGTGTGGAACCGGACCGACCACCGCCCGCTGGAAGGTTTCGTCTACGCGGTCACCCCGTTCAACTTCACCGCGATCGCCGGCAACCTGCCGACCGCCCCCGCGCTGATGGGCAACACCGTGGTCTGGAAGCCCGCGCCGTCCCAGACCCTGGCCGCGTACCACCTGATGCGGTTGCTGGAGGCGGCGGGCCTGCCGCCCGGGGTGATCAACCTGGTGACCGGCGACGGCCTCCAGGTCTCCCCGGTCGCGCTGGCCGACCCGGCGCTGGCCGGGCTGCACTTCACCGGCTCCACCGCCACCTTCCAGTCCCTGTGGCAGACCATCGGGGCCAACATCGGCGGCTACCGCACGTACCCGAGGATCGTCGGGGAGACCGGCGGCAAGGACTTCCTGCTGGCCCACCGCTCGGCCGACCCGGACATCCTGCGGACCGCGCTGATCCGCGGCGCCTTCGAGTACCAGGGCCAGAAGTGTTCGGCGCTCTCCCGCGCCTACCTGCCGCGCAGCCTCTGGCAGAAGATCAAGGACGACTTCCTGGCCGAGGTGGACGCGCTCGCGGTGGGCGACGTGACCGACCTGTCGAACTTCATGGGCGCCCTGATCGACCGGCGGGCCTTCGAGCGGAACCGGGACGCCATCGACCGGGCGAAGGCCGATCCGACGATCGAACTGGCGGCCGGCGGACAGTACGACGACGCGATCGGCTGGTTCGTCCGCCCGACCGTGCTGGTCTCCTCCGACCACCGGGGCGACATCTTCAGGACCGAGTACTTCGGCCCGATCCTCGCCGTCCACGTCTACGAGGACTCCCGCTGGGACGACGTGCTCCGCCGGGTCGACGGCGGCGCCCCGTACGGCCTGACCGGCTCGGTGATCGCGCAGGATCGTTACGCCATCGCCCAGGCCGTCGAGGAGCTGCGCTTCACCGCGGGGAACTTCTACATCAACGACAAGCCGACCGGCGCCGTCGTGGGCCAGCAGCCCTTCGGCGGCGGCCGGGCCTCCGGCACCAACGACAAGGCGGGCGCCCCGCAGAACCTGCTGCGCTGGACCTCGGCCCGCTCGATCAAGGAGACCTTCGTCCCCCCGATCCACCACGGCCACCCGCACATGGGCTGAGAGTGAACACCAGGATCCGGTTTGGACATGCTGTCCAGGACGGACCCGACTTCCTGCGGGTTTGCGCCTACCTGTCCCTGTGCACCTTCGATTGATCCGGTTAGGCTGGCTGGCGTCGTCGGGTGGCTTGCAGGACGAATGAGACGTCCTACCCGCTGGGCGGGCGTTTCATGCGTGCCATGAGCCCCTTTCAGTCGGATGGTGCGGCAGGATTGCGGTGACCCGGCGGTGTACATCCACACACCAACCGAGTCACGCAACGGCGCGCGACAGGAGTCAAGAAGTCATGCAGACCAAGCTGGACGCAGCCAAGGCCGAACTGCTCAAGAAGGCAGCCGTAGCCGCTGAGAACAGCCAGGTGGGGGGAGCGGCGCCGGGTGAGGGGCTGAGCAATGGCGCTCTGACCGCGTACCTGCACCACTACTACCTCCACACCGCGCCCGAGGACCTGGTCGAGTCCGACCCGGTCGACGTCTACGGCGCCGCCGCCTCCCACTACCGGGTGGGCCTCAAGCGCCCGCAGGGCACCGCCGAGGTGCGGGTGCACACCCCCTCGGTCGAGGAGAACGGCTGGTCCTGCGGCCACACCGTGGTCGAGGTCGTCACCGACGACATGCCCTTCCTGGTCGACTCCGTCACCAACGAGCTGTCCCGCCAGGACCGGGCGATCCACCTCGTGATCCACCCCCAGCTGGTCGTCCGCCGCGACATCACCGGCAAGCTGCTGGAGATCCTGGACGTCGACGCCTGCTCCCGCAGCCAGGCCGCCGGGACCGACTGGCCCGCCGACGCGACCGTCGAGTCGTGGATGCACGTCGAGATCGACCGCGAGACCGACCGCGAGGACCTGCGCTCCATCGAGGCCGACCTGCGCCGCGTGCTCGGCGACGTCCGCGAGGTCGTCGAGGACTGGGGCAAGATGCGCGAGAGCGCGCTGCGCCTGGCCGACGAGCTGGCCGAGCAGCCCCCGGCCGGCCTGCCCGAGCAGGAGGTCGGCGAGGCCTGGGAGCTGATGCGCTGGCTCGCCGACGACCACTTCACGTTCCTCGGCTACCGCGAGTACGACCTGGTCGGGCACGAGGGCGAGGAGGTCCTGAGGGCCGTCGCCGGGACCGGCCTCGGCATCCTGCGCTCCGACCCGCACAGCCACGACGACGCCCACCACCCGGTCAGCGAGGCCTTCGGCCGGCTCTCCGCGCCGGTGCGCGCCAAGGCCCACGAGAAGAAGCTGCTCGTCCTGACCAAGGCGAACAGCCGCGCCACCGTGCACCGCCCGTCCTACCTGGACTACGTCGGCGTGAAGAAGTTCAACGCCGCGGGCGAGCCGATCGGCGAGCGCCGCTTCCTCGGCCTGTTCTCCTCCGCCGCCTACACCGAGTCGGTCACCCGCATCCCGGTGGTCCGCCGCAAGGTCCAGGAGGTGCTGGAGGACTCCGGCTTCTCCAGCGAGAGCCACGACGGCCGCGACCTGCTCCAGATCATGGAGACCTTCCCGCGGGACGAGATCTTCCAGACCCCGGCCTCCGAGCTGCTCTCCATCGCGACGAGCGTGCTCTACCTCCAGGAGCGCCGCAAGCTGCGGCTGTTCCTGCGCCAGGACGAGTACGGGCGCTACTTCTCGGCGTTCATCTACCTGCCGCGCGACCGCTACACCACGCGCATCCGGCTGCTGATCACCGACATCCTCAAGGAGGAGCTGAACGGCGCCACCATCGACTACACGGTGTACGCCACCGAGTCGGTGCTGACCCGTCTGCACTTCATGGTCCGGGTCGCCCCCGGCACCGAGCTGCCGCAGCTCACCGACGCGGACATCGAGCGGATCGAGAGCCGCCTCGCCGAGGCCGCCCGGTTCTGGATGGACGGCTTCCACGACCAGCTGCACGTCGAGCTGGGCGAGGAGAAGGCCGCCGAACTCGGCCACAAGTACGCCAACGCCTTCCCCGACGGCTACCGCGCCGACTTCCCGCCGCGCACCGCCGTCGCCGACATCAAGCAGATCGAGTCGCTGCACGGCGAGGGCGACTTCCGCCTGAACCTGTACCAGCCGGTCGGCGCCGGCGACGACGAGCGCCGCTTCAAGATCTACCGGGTCGGCGGCCCGATCTCGCTCACCGAGGTCCTGCCGGTGCTCCAGCGCCTGGGCGTCGAGGTGCTGGACGAGCACCCGTACGCGCTGCGCCGCTCCGACGGCACCACCGCGTGGGTCTACGACTTCGGCCTGAAGCTGCGCGAGGCCACCGAGCTCACCGACGAGGCCCGCGAGCGCTTCCAGGAGACCTTCGCGGCCACCTGGACCGGCAAGGCCGAGAACGACGGCTTCAACGAGCTGGTGCTGACCGCCGGGCTGACCTGGCGCCAGGCGACGATGCTGCGCGCGTACGCCAAGTACCTGCGCCAGGCGGGCTCCACGTTCTCCCAGGACTACATGGAGGACGCGCTCCGCAACAACACCCACACCACCCGCCTGCTGGTCAACCTGTTCGAGGCCAGGCTGAGCCCGAGCCACCGCTCGGGTGCCCTGGAGCTGACCGAGGGCATCCTGGAGGAGCTGACCGGCGCCCTCGACGAGGTCGTCTCGCTGGACGAGGACCGCATCCTGCGCTCCTTCCTGAACCTCATCAAGGCCACCCTGCGGACCAACTTCTTCCAGCGCTCCGGCTCCGGCCAGTGGCACTCCTACGTGTCGATGAAGTTCGACCCGAAGGCCATCCCGGACCTGCCGGCCCCGCGCCCGGCGTTCGAGATCTGGGTCTACTCGCCGCAGGTCGAGGGCGTGCACCTGCGCTTCGGCAAGGTCGCCCGCGGCGGTCTGCGCTGGTCCGACCGGCGCGAGGACTTCCGCACCGAGATCCTGGGCCTGGTCAAGGCGCAGATGGTCAAGAACACCGTCATCGTCCCGGTCGGCGCCAAGGGCGGCTTCGTCGCCAAGCAGCTGCCGGACCCGGCGGTGGACCGCGACGCCTGGCTGGCCGAGGGCGTCTCCTCGTACAAGACCTTCATCTCGGCGCTGCTGGACATCACCGACAACCTGGTCGGCGGCGAGGTCGTGCACCCGGCCGACGTGGTCCGCCACGACGAGGACGACACCTACCTGGTCGTCGCCGCAGACAAGGGCACCGCGACCTTCTCCGACATCGCCAACGGCGTCGCCGAGTCCTACGGCTTCTGGCTGGGCGACGCGTTCGCCTCCGGCGGCTCGGCCGGCTACGACCACAAGGGCATGGGCATCACCGCCCGCGGCGCCTGGGAGTCGGTCAAGCGCAACTTCCGCGAGCTCGGCGTCGACACCCAGTCCGAGGACTTCACCGTCATCGGCATCGGCGACATGTCCGGCGACGTCTTCGGCAACGGCATGCTGCTCAGCGAGCACATCCGCCTGGTCGCCGCCTTCGACCACCGCCACATCTTCCTCGACCCGAACCCGGACGCGGCCGTCTCGTACGCCGAGCGCCGCCGCCTGTTCGAGCTGCCGCGCAGCTCCTGGGCCGACTACGACAAGTCGCTGATCTCGGCCGGCGGCGGGGTGTTCCCCCGGTCGGCGAAGTCGATCCAGCTGACCCCGCAGGTCCGGGCCGCGCTCGGCGTCGAGGCGGGCAAGCTGACCCCGGCCGAGCTGATGCGGGCGGTCCTCCAGGCCCCGGTCGACCTGTTCTGGAACGGCGGCATCGGCACCTACGTCAAGGCCTCCACCGAGACCAACGCCGAGGTCGGCGACAAGTCCAACGACGCGATCCGCGTCAACGGCGAGCAGATCAGGGCCCGGGTCATCGGCGAGGGCGGCAACCTCGGCTGCACCCAGCTCGGCCGCATCGAGTACGCCTCCTCCGGCGGCCCCGAGGGCACCGGCGGCTGGATCGACACCGACGCGATCGACAACTCCGCCGGTGTGGACACCTCGGACCACGAGGTCAACATCAAGATCCTGCTCAACCAGGTGGTCGCCGAGGGCGACATGACGGTCAAGCAGCGCAACATCCTGCTGGCCGAGATGACCGACGAGGTCGGCCACCTGGTGCTGCGCAACAACTACGCGCAGAACGTGGTGCTGGCCAACGCCGTCGCCCAGGCGCACAGCATGGTCAACGTCCACGCCCGGATGATCAGCCGCTTCGAGTCGGCCGGCCGGCTCGACCGCGGGCTGGAGTTCCTGCCCGCCGAGCGCCAGATCCGTGAGCGCCAGCAGAGCGGCCGCGGCCTCTCGCAGCCCGAGATGTCCGTCCTGCTCGCGTACACCAAGATCATCCTGGCCGAGGAGCTGCTGGCCACCGATCTGCCGGACGACCCGTTCTTCCGCACCGCGCTGCACGAGTACTTCCCGAGCGCGCTGCGGTCGAGGTTCGCCGACGCGATCGACAACCACGCGCTGCGCCGCGAGATCATCACCACGCTGATCGTCAACGACACGATCAACCGCGGTGGCTGCACCTTCGCCTTCCGCCTGAAGGAGGAGACCGGCGCGACCTACGAGGAGATCGCCCGGACGCACACCGCCGCGCGGGCCGTCTTCGACCTGGAGCCGATCTGGGCCGAGATCGAGGACCTGGACAACAAGGTCCCGGCCCGGGTGCAGACCAAGATGCGGCTGCACTCGCGGCGCCTGGTCGAGCGCGCCACCCGGTGGATGCTCAACAACCGCCGCCAGCCGCTCGACATCGCCGGCACCATCGAGTTCTTCCACGACCGGGTCAACCAGGTCTGGGCCACGCTGCCCAAGCCGCTGCGCGGCGAGGACCTGACCTGGTTCGAGTCGGTGTACGACGAGCTGGCCTCGGCCGGGGTGCCCGAGGAGCTGGCCACCCGGATCGCCGGCCTCTCCTCGGTCTTCCCGACCCTGGACATCGCCGAGGTCGCGGACCGCTCCGGCAAGGACGTCGCCGAGGTCACCGACCTCTACTACGACCTGGGCGACCGGCTCCAGATCTCGCACCTGCTCGACCGCATCATCGAGCTGCCCCGTACCGACCGCTGGTCGTCGATGGCCCGGGCCGCGATCCGCGAGGAGCTCTTCGCGGCGCACGCGGCACTGACCGCCGACATCCTGGCCTGCGGCGCCGAGGGCGCCACCCCGGAGGAGCGGTACGCCGCCTGGGCCGAGCTCAACTCGACCCTGCTGAACCGCGCCAAGAGCACCCTCGACGACATAAGGGGTTCGGACAAGTACGAGCTGTCCAGTCTCTCGGTCGCGATGCGCGTCATCCGCACCCTGCTGCGCACCGGTTCGATGCGCTGACGGACGGCTGCTTCCCGGCGGGCGGTCCCTGAGACGGGCTTCCGGCGGGCGGCGGATTCCCGCGGCGGAGGACGCTTTCGGAGAACGGCGAATTCCGGAGGGTGACGGCGGGATCACTCTGCGCGTGAACCCGGGCGTGGGGGGAATGTGTCCCTGCGGTTAACGCGGCATCACGAACTCCGCCAATTCTCGCCAGAGTTCCCGGCAGGTCGTGGAATTTCGCCCCAACTGCCCTTTTTGGTAGCTGTTCTGACGAGACAAGAGTTGCAGTAGGCTGACTCCGCGATAGGCGTCGCCGCAGGTCTCGTGCCGGATAAGCACCGCGATGTGATGTGACATCAGGTGCCTTTCGGGGAGGTTCAGGCCGCCAGTCCCATTCGCGTATTGGGGCCCGGACCGGCTCCGCGCGATGCCACCTGAAGAGAGTTTCATGACGTCATTTGTGCAGGAACCCTTTTTCTGGGTCTTCATCGTGGTGATGCTCGCAGCCGTCGGAGCGGCCGTCCAGGCCCGCAGGACGAACCTCGCCCTGCGGCGGCGCAACGCCTCCCTGGAGGAGGCGGGCGCCCTGGCCCAGCGGCAGCGCGACGAGCTCGCCGTGCTGCACGACCGCCTGCGGGGCCAGCACGCGTCCGAGCTGACGGACGTCCGCCGGGACGCCGAGGAGGACACCAAGGCCGTCCTCAAGGCGGCGATGCGGACGCTGCAGGGCCTGGCCGACGAGCAGCAGGTCGTCATCGAGAGGGTGCAGCGGAAGTACGGCGACAGCCCGCAGATCCTCGCCGACCTGATGACGGTCGACCACACGAACAGCCAGTTCGGCCGGCGCGCCCAGGGCATCGCGGTGCTCTGCGGCGGCTGGCTGGGCCGCAGGGAGAGCGTCGCCTCGGTCTACGACGTGGTCCGCAGCGCCCAGGGCCGGATCCGGCACTTCGACCGGGTGCGGATCCACTCCCGGGTCAGTGTCGCGCTCGCCAGCAAGGTCGTCGAGCCGGTCGCCGTCGTGCTGTCCGAACTGCTCGCCAACGCGACCAACTACTCCGCCCCGGACACCCCGGTGGAGGTCAGCGTCCAGGCCGTCCCCACCGGCGTCTGCCTGATCGTCGACGACGCCGGCCTCGGCATGGGCCAGGAGGAGAAGGACCGCGCGGCGGCCCTCCTGAACCCGGGCGCGCCGATCAGCCTCACCAGCCTGGGCAACCCCCCGAAGTTCGGCTTCGCCGTCTCCGGCATGCTGGCCGCCCGCTACGGCTTCCGGGTCTCCGTCGACTCGGTCTCCCCGTACGGCGGTGTGCGGGCCGTGGTGCTGCTGCCGGCCGAGCTGCTCAGCAACGAGGTCACCGCCCCGGTCGTCACCGGGCACAGCGACTACCAGCCCGAGTACCAGGCCGACTATCAGCCCGCGCCGCCCGAGCAGCCCGCGGCGGCCTGGGCGCAGGCCCCCGGCCAGCGGCTGGTGTCGCTGCCGGAGCCGGCGGCGCCCCTGGCCCCCGTGCCGACGGCGGCGGGGGCGGCGATGTCGGCACCCGAGATGACCGCCGACGGACAGCTGCCGCGGCGCCGCCGCCAGCGCTCCGTGTCGGTCGTCCCGACCCCGCAGGAGCCCGGACGGGCCGAGGAGCCGGTGCGCGGCACCGGCCAGCACACGCCGTCCCGCCTCGGCGCGTTCCAGCGCGGCACGCTGTCCGGGCGCACCACCATGACCACGGAAGGAACCGAGATCCAGTGAGCCGCGATCTTTCCTGGGTACTCAACGACGTACTCCAGGTACCCGGCGCCCGGCACGCCATCCTCGTCTCCGCCGACGGCCTCCTGCTCGAACGGTCCAGCGACATCGGCCGTGACGAGGCGGAGACCAACGCCGCCGCGATGAGCTCGATGCAGTCGCTGAGCCGCGCGGTCGCCCCGTTCGTCGGCGGAGGCGGCGGGGTCTGGCGGCAGACCCTCCTGGAGTACGACCACGGCTGGATCTTCCTGATCGCGGCCGGCAGCGGCGCGTACCTGGCGGCGTCCACCGCCCCCGACGTCGACATGGAGGCGATGTCCTTCCGGATGCAGCAGCAGGTGGGCGCACTCGGCCGGGCGATGTCGGCGGCGCCGCGCCAGAGCACGCTCAGCGGCTCATGACCGGGGGCGGCGAGGAACAGCGGGTCACCGGCGGCTTCATCCGCTCCTACGTCATCACCGGTGGGCGCGAATTACCGGATGCGGACGACCTGTCTCTGATCACCCTGGTCACCATCGCGCCCGAGCAGGACCTCCCCGGCCTGTCGAGCCCGGAGACCCGGGCGATCTGGGAGCTGTGCTCCGGCGGCTACCTCTCGGTGGCCGAGGTCGCGGCACGGCTGGAACTGCCGGTGGGAGTCGTGAGGCTGCTGCTGACGGACCTGATCCGCGAGGGACGGCTGCTGCGCCGGTCGGCCCCGCCGCCGGCCCAGGCCCCGGATCCGAGACTTCTAGAGAAGGTACTGCATGGACTTCAACGCCGGTTCGCCTGAGGACATCTACGTCCCGGGCGCGGTGACGACCGCTGTCAAGATCCTGGTCGTGGGGCACTTCGCGGTCGGCAAGACGACGCTCATCGGGGCCCTGTCGGAGATCGCTCCGCTGAGCACCGAGGAGAGCATGACGCAGGCGTCCATCAGCGTCGACGACCTCCACGGCGTACCGGACAAGAAGACCACGACCGTCGCCCTGGACTTCGGCCGGCTGACCCTCGGCGACGACCTGGTGCTGTACCTGTTCGGCACGCCGGGCCAGCAGCGGTTCATGCAGCTCTGGGAGGACATGGCACGGGGCGCGCTGGGCGCGCTGCTGCTGGCCGACCCGACCCGCCTCGCGGACTCCTTCCCCGTGATCGACCTGATCGAGCAGTACGGCCTGGAGTACGCCGTGGCGGTCAACAGCTTCGACCGGCAGAGCGACTACACCGAGGACCAGCTGCGCGAGGCGCTGGACCTGCTGCCGCACACCCCGGTGGTGTTCTGCGACGCGCGGGACCAGCGCTCCTCGGCCGACGCGCTGCTGACGCTCGTCCGCCACCTGCTCGCCCGCGCCTCCTGACCTCCCCCACGCCTTCCTCTCCCGACGTCTCCCGGGTCCGCACCCGCCCGGGGCCACCTCCAAGGAACGACCCATGGATTCTCCGCAGCGACCCGCCCCGCAGTCGGCTCCGCCGGGCTGCCCGATGCACGTCGGCGTGAGCACACCGCTCTACGGGGAGATGTTCTCGGCCGACCCCGGCGCGGTCTACGACAAGCTGCGCGCCCACGGTCCCGCCGCACCGGTGGAGCTGGCCCCGGGCGTGGACGCCACCCTGGTCACCTCGCACGAGGCCGCGCTGCGGGTGCTCCAGAACCCGGGGATGTTCGCCCGGGACTCGCGGCGCTGGGCGGCGCTCAACGAAGGCCGGGTGCCGCTGGACAGCCCCGTCCTGCCGATGATGTTCTACCGGCCCAACTGCCTCTTCACGGACGGCGCCGAGCACCTGCGGCTGCGCAAGGCCGTCACCGAGAGCCTGGACCGGCTCAACGACAACCGGCTCAACCGGCACGTCGAGCGGATCGCCGGCTACCTGATCGACCAGTTCAGCGCGCTGGGCCGGGCCGACCTGCTCAACGACTACGCCAAGCTGCTGCCGCTGCTGCTGTTCAACCAGCTGTTCGGCTGCCCGGCCGACATCGGCGACCGGCTGACCCGCAGCATGTCCGCGCTCTTCGACGGCCTCGACGTGATGCAGGCCAACGAGGACCTGACCTCCTGCCTGATGGACCTGGTGGCGCTGAAGCGCCGTCAGCCCGGCGACGACATCACCTCGTGGCTCATCCAGCACCCGGCCGGTCTGCGGGACGAGGAGCTCAAGGACCAGCTGGTCATGCTGATGGGCGCCGGCGTCGAGCCCGAGCGCAACCTGATAGGCAACGCGCTGCTCCTGTTGCTGTCCGGCGAGGGCGGTTCCGGACTCCGCATCGAGGAAGCCCTCGACGAGGTGCTGTGGAACAACCCGCCGATCGCCAACTACGCGACGCATTACCCGATGCAGGACCTCAACGTGGGCGGGGTCCCGATGGACGCGGGCAGCCCGGTGGTGATCAGCTTCGCCGCCGCCAACAGCGACCCCGCGCTGACCGACGCCCGGCTGACCCTCAGCAAGGGCGCCCACCTGGCCTGGGGCGCGGGCCCGCACGCCTGCCCGGCCAAGTCCCCGGCCCAGCTGATCGCCCTGAGCGCGATCGAGTGCCTGCTCAACGCGCTCCCGGACGTCACGCTCGCGGTGCCCGCGGAGCGCGTGGAGTGGCGGCCGGGGCCGTTCCAGCGCGGTCTGGTCTCGCTGCCGGTGCGGTTCAGCCCGGTGGCCGCCCGCACCACGCGGCCGGTCGTGGGGGCGGACACCGGTTCGGGCGGGTCGTCCGACCGGCCGTCGGCCGGCTCCGAGTCGGCGCAGCCGTACCCGCAGGCCGCCCCCGCGGCGGGCCGGGCTCCGCAGAAGAAGGGGTGGTGGAGCTCCTTCCTGGACGTGTTCCGGGTCTGAGGGCGGCCGGGGGCCCGATCCGGCGGGGCCGGCGGGGCTTTCGGGCCGGTCGCCTGACACGTTGGCAGGCTGCCGGGGCGGCGGGCTGTCGGGCCGTCGGAAGGGGCCGTGTCACCGCTCGGTGAACGGCGTGCGACGGCCGTGCAGTACGTGACGGGGGCAACACGGATCGACGCTTGAGCGCGCTGTTGCTGGGTAGTACGCCGCCGTACTGCCCGCCCGCGCGTTAGGAGCCCCGTGTGACCGCCATGTTGGAAGCCCGCCCCGCGGACCAGGTGAGTCCCGGCGGAGGGGTCGACCGCCGGGCCGCCGTACCGCTCCTGCGCAGGCTCCGGTCGGCCGAGGGCCTCGCCGACCCGAGCCCGGTCTACGACGAGCTGCGGGCGCTGGGGGACCTCGTTCCGGCTCCCTGGGGCGGCTACCTGGTCACCGGTTACGACGCGTGCGACCAGGTCCTGCGCGGCAGGACCTGGCTCGTCCCCGACTTCGCCTGGCAGGAGCGGCAGACCGGGACGGAGCGCTGGGAGGCGGTCGCCACCCGGGAGATGAGCCGGACGCTCTCCCGGCTCAACGCCCCCGAGCACACCCGGCAGCGGCGCAGCCTCGGGAACCTCTTCAACCACGCCACCCTGCGGGACATGCAGCCGGAGATCGAGGCCGACGTCACCGGGCTGCTCGACCGCCTGGCCGAGCGAATACGGACGGACGGCGAGGCGGACCTCTCGGCCCTGGTCAGCGAGCAGCTGCCGATCGGCACCGTCGGCCGCTGGCTGGACATCGACCCGGCGGACTACCCGCACATCCTGACGATGACCCACAACCAGGTGCACGCCCAGGAGCTGCTGCCCACCAAGAGCCAGCTGGCGGTCTCCGAGCAGGCCACCATGGACCTGCGCCGGTACTTCACCCGCCTCGTCCGGGAGCGCCGCGACAACGACGGCGACGACGTGATCGCGGGCTGGATCCGCACCTGGGACGCGCTGGAGGCCGACCGCGAGGCCACCGACCGGATGGTCTACCAGCTCACCATGTTCGTCACCATCGCCTCGCTGGAGACCACGGCGACGCTGCTCTCCTCGCTGGTGTGGTCGCTGCTGCGGTCGCCCGGCCGGTGGGAGTGGCTGCGGGAGCGGCCGGAGCACATCGACGCCGCGATCGACGAGGCGCTGCGCTTCGACCCGCCGATCCGCGTCAACAGCCGTGTCGCGGGCGAGGACACCGAGCTGTCCGGGGTGTTCCTCCCCAAGGACACCATGGTCCACGTGATGTACGGCGCGGCCAACCGCGATCCGCGCCGCAACCCGGACCCGCACACCTTCGACCTGCTCCGCCGGGGCGACCACCTCACCTTCGGCGGCGGCGCCCACTACTGCCTCGGCGCGGGCTTGGCCAGGCTGGAGGCACGGGCCCTGCTCGGCCAGCTGCTGCGGCGCTTCCCGACCCTGCGGGCGGTGAGCCCGCCCGAGTACGCGCCCCGGATGGTCTTCCACCGGGTGACGTCCCTGAGAGTGGGCGCATGAACATGTCCCCGCAGATGCCCGAGGTGCCCTGGATACCGCAGGCGCCGCAGTACCCGCCGCACGCGGCGCAGCCGTCGTACCTGCCGCACCCGTACCCCGAGCCCGTCCCGGAGCCCGTCGCCGCGTCCGTTCCCGCGCCCGTGGCGGCCCGTGCGGTCCGTACCGAGCGCCAGGGCCCCGTGCTCCGCGTCGAGCTGGACAGCCCGGCGACCGGGAACGCCGTCACCTCGGCCATGCTGGACGAACTCCTCGTCGTCCTGGCCGTACCCGACCCGGGCGTGCGCGTGATCGTGCTGTCCGGGGCCGGCCGGGACTTCTGCCTCGGCGGCGACCGCGACGAACTCTTCGGGAGCCTGGACGAGGACCCGACCGGTGGCGGTATCCGGAGCTACGGGGACAGGGCCCGCCGGGTCTGCGACGCCCTCACCAACAGCTCCGCCGTGACCGTCGCCCGGGTCCAGGGCCGGGCGACCGGCGCCGGCTTCGCCCTGGCGCTCGCCTGCGACCTGCGGGTCGGCGCCGACAACACCGTCTTCCGGCTGCCCGAGCTGGCCCTGGGCCTGCCCGTCGCCTGGGGCGGTCTGCTGCCCCGCCTGCTCCACGAGGTCGGCGCGGCCCGGGTCCGCGAGATCATCCTCACCAGCCGCCCGGTCGGCGCGGTGGAGGCGCGGGAGCTCGCCATTCTGCAACGCGTCGTTCCCGAGCAGGAACTGGACGCGGCGGTGGAGGAGTGGATCAGGCCCGTCACCCGCCGTCCCGAGGCCGCGCTGCGGGTCACCAAGACGCTGATCGCCTCCCACGCGGCGGCCACCCGGCTGGCCGACGCCTCCGTGCTCGACTCCGAGCTGATGGCCTCGGTCCTCGCCGCCGCCCACTACACCCGCGGCCTCGCCGCCCAGCCGCCGGGCCACTGACCGGCGCGCGCGAAGGGGCCCGTGTCCGCGGACACGGGCCCCTTCGGTCTGGGTGGCAGCCGGTGGTGGACCGTACCCGCACGTTCGCTACTGTGTGCGATCGATGAAGGGGATGGGATGACCGTGGGGACGACGCGCGTCGCGCGCGTGGCGGGGGCCGTGCTGACGACGGCTCTGGTCGTGGCAGGGGCGGCGGCCTGCAAGGGCGGCGAGGGCGGCGGGCAGGGGACCGGTGCGACCGCGGCGGCCAGTACGCCGCCGCAGACGTTCGGCACCGGCGGCTACCGCGGACTGCGGCTCTCGATGACCAAGGACGAGGCGCTCGCCTCCGGAGCCCTGGAGCCGTCGCCGGTCTCGCTGCTCAACGGCTGCACCGACTACGCGTACAAGGGCGGCCCCGCGCCGGACCCGGTCCGGATGGCGGCCGAGACGGAGGCCGGCGCGAAGGCCGACAAGGCGATGGCCAGGATCAACGAGATCAGGGCGAAGCGGACGGCACCGCCGACCCTCGCGCCCGGGGCCTCCGCGGAAGACCTGCTGAAGCAGAGCGAGCGCCTGCTGGAGCAGATCCAGCAGGAGACCGTCTTCCGGCAGGAGATCTCCGGGCTCGAAAAGGACGTGGACCTTCTCGGGCCCGCCGTCAAGAACCGGGACCAGGCCTTCCTGGCCACCGGCCGGGCCAACTTCGGCACCGAGGGCCTGCGCCGGCTGGTCGCCCCCGCCGGGGCCAGGACGGCCGAGGGCGTCGGCGCCGGCTCGACGGAGGAGGAGCTCAAGCGGGCCTACGAGGGCAAGGACCTCAAGCCGGCCGAGGACGGCGGGTACGAACTCCCGGCCGAGGGCGGCAACGGCGGCCCGGACTGGTTCTACGAGTTCACCATGACCGAGGGCAGGGTCGCCGGCCTCGCGCTGGTCAGGCACAACACGTACTGCTCCTGAGAAAACGGTTGTGGATCATGGTCACACTCTCGATACGGTGACCCGCGAACGATCAAGTGGGGGTTGTGACATGGGGAAGAACCGAGCCTCGGTCCGCGCGGTGGGCGTGGGCATCTCGGTGGTACTGCTGGTCGCCGGTGCGGCGGCCTGTACGTCCGACGACAAGAACGACACCAAGGACGCGGCGAAGGCTCCGGCGACCTCCGGGGCGCCCGGGGCGCCCGTGGCGACGCCCTCGGCGGCGCCCACCTCGAAGGGCCCGGAGGCCTTCGCGGCGGCCGGGTACCGGGGGTTGAAGCCCGGGATGGCCAAGGACGACGGGCTGGCCACCGGCGCCCTGGAGACCGCGCCGGTCTCGCTGCTCGGCGGCTGCACCGACTTCGTCTACAAGGGCGGCCCGGCGCCGGACCAGGCCCGGATGACCGCCGAGGCGGCCACCGAGGCCCGCTACAAGGACCTGAGTGCCAAGGCCGACGCGGCCTCGGGCAAGGCGCCCGCGCCGGGTGGCACCCTGCCGCCGAACGCCTCCGCCAAGGACGCGGCGGCCGCCGCCGCGGGCTCCGCCGCTGCGGCCAAGGGCTCGGCCGACGCCGCCAAGGCGATCGCCGACTCGACGATGGCCCTGGTCGACCTGCGGTTCGCCCAGGAGGCCAAGGACAAGGCGTACCTGGCCACCGGCCGGGTCTCCTTCGCGGCGACGGGCCTGCGCGAGCTGGCCGCCCCGGCGGAGGCGAAGACGGCCGAGGGCGTCGGCGCGGGTTCCACCGTGGAGGCGCTCCAGCAGGCGTACGGCGCCAAGGGCCTCCAGCTCGCCAAGAGCGGCAAGTACGTGATGCCGGTCGAGGGGCAGCAGGGCTGGCAGTACGAGTTCACCGTGGACGGCGACAAGGTCGCCGGGATGGCCGTGGTGAACCGCGAGATCAAGTGCGCCTGACCGTCTGAGGGTCTGACCGCTTGACGGTTCGGTGCGGCCCGCCCGTGGTGGTCAGCGGTCGAGTGCCACCGAGGGCGGGCCGAGCCGTGCGCGCAGGGCCGCGCGGGCCCGGGCGACGCCGCCGGAGGTGGCGGTCGCGCCGGTGCCGACGGGGACGATTCTGCTGCCGAGGCCCGCGCAGGCGCGGCAGATGCCGGGGCGGGGTACCGGGTCGTGGCAGCGGCCGCATTCGGTGTACGGGGCCGGTGGGGGCTGCGCCGCCGCCGGTTCCGGTGGCAGCTTGCGTTGCAGGCGGTCCCGGAGGATCGCGGCGGGGGAGTGCATCGCCCGGGGCAGTCCGGGGAGCAGGGCGTGGGCCAACTCGTCCTCGCCGCATCCTCGTTGCAGCCAGCGGGTGACGAGTGGTGCCAGTGTCCGGGCCTCGGCGTCGCCGAGGCGCAGGCGGGGTTCGGGCCGGATCACCCGGAACAGCACGGCCACGGCGGACCTGGTCTGTTCATCCGGTCCATCCGGTCCACCCGGTTCATCCGGGAGGGTGGTTTCTTTCCCCGGGTCCTTTACGGGAGGGGTGACAGGGCGGCCGGTGCCTCCTGCGCCGAAGTCCGGGGGGTGGGCAGCCGGTGCGGGCTGCGGGGTGTCGAAGACGTGGGCCTCGGAACGGAGTGTCCCGTCGGGCATCCGGACCGTATCGACCCGGTAGTACCCGGCGTTCTTCAGCTCGTTGAGTGCCCGTCGGACGGCGCCGCGCCCCTGCGGGCTGCTGTCCGCCATCTGCCGCCCGTCCTCACGCCGTCCGTCCGGGCGGGAGAGCAGGTCGGCGAGCAGGCCGCGGGCGGTGAAACTGAGCCGGCGGTCCTGCAACAGGCCGTTCGGAAGGACGGTGAACGCGCGCGTCTGCGCGCTACGATGAATCCGCATTGGGAGTTGCTTGCTCCTGGTGCCCGACCCCGGGGTGTCTCACCACCGCCGGGGTCTCCTATGTTCTGTCGATGATGCGGAAAGTAGCACATCGACTACGAAGAGTGTGAACTGTTCGAGCGTGAAGCTCAGACCCCCGCATCAAGTGCGCCCCCACCCCCTGCGTGGGAAGTCGGCCCCGCCGACTTCCCGTGCTCCCGCAGCGAAAAGGGCGGCCCCCGGACGCCGACGGGGCAAGTCCAGGAGAAGGGCAGCGACAGAAGGGCGACTCAGGAGGCGAACGGCTCGATCTCCCCCGCGAAGACGATGATCTGATCGATGAGGTTCCGTCGCAGATGGACGACATCCGTTCCCACCAGGCGGGGGCCTCCGTCGGGCGTGGTGAAGACCCACTGGTACCGGGCCCATTCGTCAGGCATGTCCACCGCTGAGCAGCGCACCATCGTGCCGGTCCCCGCCGGGTGGCGCCGGATGTCCAGCACGAACCGCTCGACCGCCTCGATCCCTTCGCTGCGGCCCAACGGCCCCCAGAAGACCACGTCTGAGGTCAGGGCTTGCGGGAGCAGGGCAGTCACATAGCTGTCGTCCGAGGCGTTGAACGCGGAGATGAACGTGTCGATCGCGGAGCGTGCGGTCTCTTCCTGCATGTCCCAGTAATACCAGCCGTTTCGCGTGCGCTCGTGTCACGAGCCGCCTTCCGATCGCGGCGAACCTTCCCGGTCACAGCACTGGGTGGCGTCGCAATGGACCGGCCTTCCAGGGTGCCATCAGGCCCCCCGGAGCTGCGGGGGAGCGGCGATGGCGAGGCGCGAACCGGCGCGAACCGGCTCAAGTCCGGAGGGGCAGTCCAGCAAGTGATCGTGCGGCACGCTCGCTGTGGTTCCACCGGATGCCCGGACCGTCATCCCCGACTTCCGTTTGAACATGCCTCTTCCGTGGACAACTGACTACTCGTCATCAGTCAATCGCCGGCAGTGGTGCGACTGGCCATTCCCTTCCCTTCAAGGTGCACCCTCATGCTCACGTCCCGCCGCCCCCGCGTGCTCCGCCTCGTTGACGAACGCGCCGAACAATGGGGCAGTCGCCTCCGCCCGTGCGGCATCGGCACGTTCGTCCGGGCCCTCGTCGCCCCCTCCGCCACCCTCGCCTGAAAGTTCGATTCCCGGTGCACCTCTCAACCCTCGCCCGCCACACGCTTTCCCGTGGCGCCACCCCCGCAGCCACCTACGCCCTGATCGCCCGCCTCGGCCACCAACCCCTCCGCGTCGCGCGCGCCGTCTGTCTCGCCCTCGACATCCCCCAGGCCGAGACCACCCGCCGCCTGACCGACTGCTACGACGCCCTCCTCGCCGACCCCCGCCCCGACACCGAGAGCGACACCGGCGAACTCCTCGAAGCCCTTGGCGTCTTCGACATCCCCAAGTCCCTCACCGACACCGAACTCGCCGTCGTCGAGCACTTCCTGGTCGCCATGGACGCGATGGGCGGCATCCGCCCCGGCCACCAGCACGGCCTCCAGCGCTGGTTCACCACCGGCAACCTCACCGACGCCTACCTCTCCCTGGCCGCCGCCCAACCCCTGCCCCGCACCGGCAACCCCACCCTCTACTGGACCACCCTCGTCACCGCCGGGGAACTCCTCGCCACCACCCTCCCCTCCGAACGCCGCATCACCCACGCCCTCACCCACTGCCGCACCCGCGCAACCCACCCCTGAGCAGGGGAAGTCGGCCCCATCGACTTCCAGCGTGGAAAGGTGCTGAGGGCAATTCCGTTGCGAATACGGGTGGGCCCGCCGGTTCTCACCCGTTTCCGGATCCCGCACGGCACGAAGGGCCGGGGGATTCCCCCGCTCTGCGCCGGAAGTCGGCCGGCCCGACTTCCTGTGCGGGCGGCGGTGTGAATGGTGTTCGGCGCTGGATTCGGCGGCCTGGGCCGTTCATGCCCGGGGCCGCCGGAGCTTTGGCCCGCCCGGCACTGTCGCCGCTGTCCCGGTGGTCTTTCTTCCGGGCGGCCCGGCCGTTCCTGGCCGGGCCGCCCGCACCTCGCTGTCCTTGCGGGAGGACGTGGGCGGACCTGCCGGCGATGGCTTCCGGTTCCCCTCTGCTCAGGAAGTCGACCGAGCCGACTTCCTAAGCAGAGAACCGGAAGACGCCGTTGCCGCTTCGGCGGGGCCGAAGCGGCAACGGGGTTGTGGTGCTGGGCTCAGCGGGCGGCCGCGCGTTGGAGGGCGCTGGCGAGGAGGGCGAGGTCGGTGGGGCCGTTGCCGAGTTCGCGGACCGGGCGGCGGGCCGGCGGGGCGCCGAGCTGGAGCGGGTCTATCGCGACCACGGTGGGGCGCAGGGTGGCGGTGCGCGGGATGCGGCCGCTGATCCGGGCGGTCTGGAAGGCGCTGACGCCGCCGTCCGGCAGCCGCAGATAGCCGCGGCCCGGGGTGTCCTCGGGCAGGGCGGCCGCGTCGCCGAGGTGGATCAGCAGGTCGGAGTCGGCCGGGTCGTCGGTGCGCAGCGCGATCCGGAGCAGCGCGGCCTCGTCCACCTCGGTGCCGGCGCTCTCCTCGGGGCGGCCGGTGGCGACGGCGAGGTGGACGCCGAGCGGCCCGCCGCGGCGGGCGACGGCGGCCAGCGCGCGGGCGAGCGGCCGGCCGGCCGGGGAGGTGGGGGAGAGCAGCGCGTCGTAGTCGTCCACGACGACGACCAGCCGGGCGGGTACGGGCGTGGCGGTGGGGCCGTCGGACGGGCGGGGGCCCTCCGCGCTGCGCGGCGGGATGACCCGGGGCGCCGTGGCGGGGCCGCCGCCGACGGTGGCGGGCACCGGGACCTGGGGGCGCTCCGCGCCCGCGTCCCGCCCGTCGAGGCGGTGCTCGTCAAGACGGTGCTCGTCGAGGCCGCGCCCGTCCAGGCCGTGCCCGTCCAGGATGCGTGTGGCGTGCCAGGACGCGAAGTCCAGCCCGTCGAACAGTCGTTCCCGCAGGGCGAGTTCGTCCTCCAGCGCCTCGGCCGCGAGCAGCGCGGCGCGCGGGTCGGTGGCGGCGTTCACCCGGCCGGTGACGTGCGGCAGCTCGGTGCAGCCGTCCAGGCCCTCCTCGGTGGCCCGACCCTCGACGATCGTGACCGTCAGCCGCTCGGGCCGTTCGGAGACGGCGAGCGAGGCGACCAGGGTGCGCAGCAGCTCGGTCTTGCCGGAGCCGTGGGCACCGCCGATCAGCAGGTGCGGGCCGCCCGGGTCGGGGGAGGGGAGGGTGAGTTCCGGGTCGGCCAGGTCGAGCGTGCAGAGCTCGTCCCTGGTGGTGCCGAGCAGGGCGGTGGCGGCGCCGATGCCGCCGGCGTGGGCCTCCCAGCGGGCGGAGAGCTTGGCCGGGGTGACGGTGTCGAGCTGGAGCAGGTCGAGCAGCCGCAGGGCGTCGGGCAGCGGGCCGCGGGTGGCCGGGGCGGCTTCGCGCAGCGGGGCGAGGACGCGGGCCAGCCGCTCGGCCCAGGCGTCCGAGACGGCGTCCAGCGAGACCTCGTGCAGGGTCTCCCGGCCGCGGGCGACCGGGCGGTCCAGCGAGAGCTGGGTGCCGACCTCGCCGGTGATCAGGGCGGTGGCGCCGAGGCCCCGGGGGAGCAGCTCGGGCTGCTCGGCGAGGCAGATCGGGAAGATGCCGACCGCCGGGCCCTGGCGCAGCAGCAGGTCGAGCGCCTGCCGGGCGGCCTCGGTGGCCGGGCGGCCGTCCACCACGACCACGGTGGCGCCGTGACTGCCGAGGCCGCTCGGGCCGTTGAGCCGGGCGGTGAGCTCGGTCAGCCGGGCGGTGGCCTGTTCGTCGTCGAGGCCGATCAGCAGCCGGCAGTCCTGGCCGTCGACCGGGCGCAGGTGGGGCAGCCACAGGGCCCAGGCCCAGGTGTCGGCGCGCTCGTCGACGGCGCGGGCCGGGTCGGCGTCGACCACGACCAGGCTCAGGCCGGTCGGCGGGTGCAGCGCGGCGAGCTGGGCGACGACGGCGCGGGGGGGGGTGGTGGAGGGGGCCGGGGCGGGGTCGCAGGAGGGGCCGGGGCCGGCGCGGCGCGCCGAAAGGTCGCTGGTCATGGCACCAGCCTGGCCGCCGCGGCCCCGGAGATCAGCCCCCGATCACGCAACGACCGGTAAGCCCCGCTTACCGATCGGCGGGCTCCGTCCGCGATCCCACCTCGGACTTCATCCGGGCCCCCGCCCGGGCCCCCGCCCGGGGCCCCGTCCACTCCCGGACCCACTCCCGGGCCCGCTCCTGCGCCACCGCCGCGAACGCCTCCACCCGCGCACTGTGCCCGTCCGCCCGCCACACCAGCCCGTACTCCAGCGGCCCGGCATCCACGAACGGCACGAACACCACCCCGGGCGGCGCCGAATGCGCGGCCACGTCCGCGCCCACCGGCGAGATGCCCTGCCCCGCCCCGACCATCGCCAGCGTCTCCGCCAGCGTCGCCGCCGACCGCCCCCGCACCACCTGCGCCCCCGCGGGCGTGCGGGACGGCGCCAGATGCTCCTGCCAGTACCCGGGAACATGCCCCGCGCACGCGAACACCCGGTCCCGCGCCAGATCCTCCGCCCCGACCGACTCCCGCCCGGCCAGCACGTGGTTGGCCGGCACCGCCAGCATCCGCGGCACCCGCAGCAGCACCGGGCCCCGCACCAGATCCGGCTCCTCCACCGGGAACTGGGTGACCAGCACCTGCGCCTCACCACCGCGCAGCGCATCGAACATGGACGCCACCTGCGTCTCCCGGATGCGCACCTCGATACCCGGGTAGCGGCGCCCGAACACGCCGATCACCGCCATCACGAACTCACCCGCCGCACCGCCGAGGTAGCCGACCGTGAGTTCGCCCTCCACCCCCCGCGCCGCGGCCCGCGCCTTCGCCAGCCCCTCCTCGATGCGCCGGTACGCCGGCCCCACGTCCTCCAGCAGCCGCCGCCCGGGCTCCGTCAGCCGCACCCGCCGGCTGGTCCGCTCGAACAGCGGCGCACCCACCCGCCGCTCCAGCCGCTGCACCGTCTGGCTCACCCGCGCCCTGGAGACCCCCAGCCGCTCGGCCGTCCGGCCGAAGTGCAGCTCCTCGGCCAGCACCACGAAACCCTCGATCTCCAGTCGCTCCCACACCCGCCCGATGCTACGCCCGCCCCCCCGCCCGCCCCCGGCCCGTGCTGCTCCGGCCGTACACCGACGACCCGCCCTGATGCAGCTGACGTACCGCCAGTTCGTGCCACAGGGCGACGAAGGGCCCCCGGCCGCGCTGAAAGGCTCGACCCGCCCGGGGTCGACCCCCCCGACGCCCGACCCACTGCCGTCTGGAGATCGCATGACCGCCGCCCGCACCGCCCTACGACGGGCCTCGGCCCTCACCCTCGCCCTCACCGCCTGCCTCGCCACCGCACCCACCGCCGCCGCCTCCGCACCCGCCTCCGCCTCCGGCGGGCTCGACCGCTACCACCACCAGCGCCTCGACTGGCACGGCTGCGCCCAGGGCCCCGACGACGCGGACGGCCGCGCCCTGGACGCCGCGGGCGCGCGCTGCGCGGACGCGCGCGTGCCGCTCGACTACACCGACCCCGCAGGCCGGAGCATCACCGTCGCGATATCCCGTCTGAAGGCCACCGACACCCGCCACCGGATCGGCTCCCTGCTGATCAACCCCGGAGGGCCGGGCAACAGCGGCCTCGCCACGGGCCTGCTGGTCCGCCCCGCGATGGGGGAGACCGGCGCCCGCTACGACCTGATCGGCCTGGACCCGCGCTTCACGGGCCGCAGCACCCCGCTGGACTGCGGCCTCTCCCACGGCCCCGGCCTCCCCTCGGCCGGCCCCACCCGCGCCGGCTTCGAACGCCAGAGGGCCGAGGCCAAGGCCACCGCGGACGCCTGCCGCGCCACCAACGCGGCACTCCTGCCGCACGTCACCACCCGCAACACCGCCCGCGACATCGACGTCGTGCGCGCCGCGCTCGGCGAACGCCGGATCTCCTACCTCGGCTACTCCTACGGCACCTACCTGGGCACGGTCTACACCCAGCTGTTCCCCGGCCGCCAGGACCGCGTGGTCCTCGACAGCGCCCTGGACCCCCGCCGCTACAACCCGCGCCTGATGCGCGGCACCGAGGACGCCAACGAGCGCGCCCTGGATGGCTGGGCCGACTGGACGGCCGCCCGCCACGACACCTACGCCCTGGGCCGCACCCGCGCCCAGGTCCTCGCCACCGTCGGGGACGTCCTCGCCGCCTCCGCCCGCACCCCGCTCACCCTCGGCACCGGCCCCGACACCTTCCGCCTCGACGACAGCCAGGTCCCCGCCCTGATCTTCACCGCACTCGGCAGCGACACCGACGGGGCGCACGCCGCCCTGGCCGAGCAGGTGTCCCTGCTCGCCCGGGCCGCCGAAGGCCACCCCACCGCGCTGCCGCCCGCCGTCGCCGCCGTCCTGCGCACCGGCTTCACCCCGGCCGGCTCGCCCGGCGCCAGCGCGCAGACCGCGATCCTGTGCGGCGACGCCCCCGCCCCGCGCGACCCCGAGCAGTACTGGCGCGACATCGAAGCCGACCGCGCCGCCCACCCCCTGTTCGGCCCGATGACCGAGAACATCACCCCCTGCGCCTTCTGGGACCGCCCCCGCGAGGAACCCACCGAGGTCCGCCGCGACGCCCCGGCCCTGATCGTCGCCGCCACCGGCGACCCCCGCACCCCCTACACCGGCGCCGCCGCCCTGCACACCCTGCTGCCGAGCTCCCGGCTGCTCACCCTGGCCGGCGCGGCCCAGCACGCCGACTACGCCGTGTACGGCAACGCGTGCGTCGACACCGCCGTCAACGCCTACCTGGCCACCGGCCGGCTGCCGGCCCGCGACCTCACCTGCGCCAAGTAGCCCGCGCGCCCCGGGCCGCCGCCCTGTCGGCGGCGGCCCGGGGCGGACGGGTGCGAGCGGTCAGGGCCGCCAGACGGCGGCCACGTGGTGCGGGTAGAGGTCGCCCGCACCCCGGAGCAGCCACAGGCCGACGACCAGGCCGCTGTTGTTCACCAGGCGGGCGCTGTTGGTGGCACCGGTCGGGTCGAGGTTCTCGGCGGCGCCGCCGCCGCGGGCCCAGATCCGGCCCGACTGGTACTGCCGGGAGGGTATGCCGTCCCAGGCGTAGCCGACCGCGGTGCCGGAGTCGTTGATGTCCGTGGCGATCGTCCGCCCGCCCGGCGGGGCCGGGTCGAGCGCGGTCAGGACGCCCTGCGGGCTCCACCGCGCGGCGTGGTTGCGCGGGACCTGCGGGTCCGGCTGGTAGTCGCCCACGGCCTCACCCGAGCTGTTGAGCGCATCGGGGTAGGTGTACGGGCCCAGGTCGTGCAGGACGCCGCCGGCCGAGCGCAGCAGACCGTGCCGCAGGGTCCCCAGGCCCGGTTCCGGCAGGTCGGCCCAGCCGACCACCGCGCCGGCGTCGTTGATCCTGCGTGCCCAGCTGCGGACGGCGCCCGGGTCGGTGACGAACGCGGTCGCGGTGCCGTCGGGGCTCCAGACGACGGCGTGCGGCTCCCCGGCGCCGCCCGTGCCGGAGACGCCGACCGCGAAGCCGGCGCTGTTGACGTCGAAGGCCTCGCTCCGGGTGTCGCCGGGCAGCGGGGCCAGGGCGACGGCGGTGCCGTCCGGGCGCCAGGCGACGGCGTGGTCCTCGCCGCCGTGGGAGGAGACGCCGGCCACGATCCCGCTCGCGCTGATCGCGACGGGCCTGCTGTAGGTGTCGCCGGGCAGCGGCGCCAGGGCGGTGGGCGTGCCGCCGGCGGACCAGCGCACGGCCGTCGCCTCCGCCCAGCTCCGGGGGAGGGACCAGGAGGTGCCGATGACCGTCCCGGCGTCGTTCACCCCCAGGGCCTGCGCGTTGTCCTCGCCGGGCAGCGGGGGCAGGACGGCGGGCGAGCGGTCCGCGTTCCAGCGGATCGCGCTCGACGTGCTGCCCTGCCCGGACGCCCAGGCGTAGCCGACGACGACGCCGGCGTTGTTGAGCCCGGTCGGATCGCTGTACGGCTTGTCGGGCAGACCGGTCGACAGCGCGGTCATGGGCAGCGTGGCGCCGGCCGCGGGCACGGCGGGCACAGCGGGCAGGACGGGGGCGGATGGTGTGGCGGCGGCGGGGGCTGCCAGCAGCGCCCCGGCGGTGAGTGCGGCCGCGACGGCGGCGACGGCCGTTCGGCGGCGGACGGTACGGACAGTGCGGACGGTGCGGACGGTCATGACACGGGCTTCCTCGTCTGATCGGCGACATGGCGGCCCGCCGCGGCGCCGGCCGTACCGGTGGAGCAGCCGAACGCGCCGGGCGGGACCGGTGGTGCGGTGGTACAGGCGGGCCGTGTGCTGCCGCCGCCGGTGCGCGAACGCCCCCGGCGGCGGGCTGTCATGGCCGCGACTCTAGCTTCCGGCTCTGCCGCGCGCGGGTGAACCGGACACTCCGGCCGTCCGCGGCACGAGCGAACTCCCGTTGCCCGTAACGGATTTGTTGCTTGCCCCGGCGGCCCGGCATCCCCACACTGGGCTGACGCGTCACAGGTCGCGGGGGGAGGGGGCGTCATGGGGGTACTGCTGGTCCTCCTGCTGGGGACGGCCGCGGGCCTGGCCTGGGCCCGGCACCGCTGCCACGCACTGCTGGCGGACCTGTACCGGGCCGAACGGCTCGCGGAGAAACGGGACTTCGACCTCGACCTCACCGAACTCGCCTGCCTGGCCGGGACCCTGGCTGACCTGACGTTCGCGCGGATGCACGAGCGCGGCCTGCTGGTCGCCTCCCGCTCGGGCGACGTCACCGCCACCACCGGCCGGTCCACCGGGGACGGCTTCGAGACGGCGGTCCTCGAACTGCTCGGACTCCTGTCCACCCGCACCCGCGACCTCGGGGACCTGGCCGCGGAGTTCGACCGCTCCCCGGAGGCGAGGGGACTGCGCGGCCGGCTGGCGGCCCTGGGACTCGTCGACGACGAGAAACTACTGCGCCGGGTACGGGAGTTCGCGGTGTGGATGCCGCTGGTGGCCGCCGCGGTGGCCGTGACGGGCGTGGTCGCGATGGTGTGGGCACTCCTGTGGGGCGGGCCCTGGGGCATCGCGCCGCCGGCCTTCACCGCCCTGACCGCGGCCGCCCTGGTGATCAACCGCAAGGCGCGGCCCGCCGAGCGCCGCAGCACCGCCCCCGGCGCCCGGGTGCTGGCCGCCGCCCGCGCGGACGACCGCCCCGGGTACGGGATCGAGGCCGTGGCCACCGGCGGGCTGAGCGCCCTGCCGGCCCTCCACGACCTGCGGATCTGCCGGGAGGCCTCCCACGCCCGCAAGACCGCCCGCACCGCCGCCGCCCGCTCCCACACCGGCTCGGGCAGCGACGGCGTCGGCCTGGGCGGCGCCTGCGGCGGATCGGGCTGCGGCGGCTGCGGGGGCTGCGGCGGCGGACTCTAGGACGCCGGGCCCGGTACGGCCGCCCCACCGAACGGAACTGACGAAACATCAGCTTCCAGGTTCGCGCCGCCGCACCCCGGGGAAGAGAACACCACCGTGACCTCCGACCCGCCCCACCCACGCCCCCCGAACGGGCCCGTCGTACTGCTCGCCGGGACCAGACCCGAGGCACTCAAACTGATCCCCCTGCTGCGGGCACTGCCACGACTCGGCCTGGAGACGGCCCTCCTCGACAGCGGCCAGCACCCCGGCATGGTGACCGCCGCACTCGCACCCTTCGGCCTCGCCCCCACCGAAGTCCTCACCCCCTCCCGCGGCTCCGGCTCACTGGCCGCCACCGTACGAGGCCTGCGCGAAGCCGCACACGAGGCGATCCGCCGCCTGGCACCCCGACTGCTGGTCGTCCACGGCGACACCTCCACCACCTACGCCGGGGCACTCGCCGCACACGCCGCCGCCGTGCCGCTCACCCACGTCGAGGCGGGACTGCGCACCGCCCACCCGCTACGCCCCTTCCCGGAGGAACTGTTCCGCCGCCGCGTCGCCGCCCTGGCCGACCTGCACTTCGCCCCCACCGCCGAGGCCACCGCCAACCTCCGCAGGGAAGGCATCACCGGCATGAGCGTCGAGACCGTCGGCAACACCATCATCGACGTCCTGCGCGAGACACTCGCCCGCCCCGCCCCCCACGCCCTGCGCGAACTCCTGCCACCCCGCGCCCCCCTGGTCGTGATGACCATCCACCGCCGCGAGAACGCCGGACGACGCCTCGACCCGCTCTGCCACGCCGTCCTCGAACTCCTGCGCTCCCGCACGGACCTGCACGTCCTGTGCCCCCAGCACCCCAACCCCGCCGTCCGGGCGCGCCTGCAACGCCGGTTCGCCGGCCACCCGCGCATCACCCTCACCGACCCACTGCCCTACCCGGTGTTCGTCCACGCGCTGGCCCGCGCCGCCCTGGTGGTCACCGACTCGGGCGGCATCCAGGAGGAGGCACCGTACCTGGGCGTCCCCGTCCTCGTGGCCCGCGAGAACACCGAACGCCCCGAAGCCCTCGGCACCGGCACCACCCGCCTGGTCCCGGCCCACCCGCAGGCGGTCCTCGACGCCGCACACGAACTCCTCGCCGCACCGAGACCCCGCCCCCAGGCATTCGACCGCACCGCCCCCTTCGGGGACGGCCGGGCCGGAGAACGGATCGCCCGGCGGCTCGCCCACGTCATCCGCAGCCGGCCCAGGACCCCCGGCCCCCGACAACCCGATCCCGCCCGGGAGACCACCCCATGACCGACGCCGCCGGCGCCCTGCGCGAATGGCTCCTCGACGGACCCGCCCAGCAACGCCACGGCCGCGAACACGGAGCGGTCGCCGGCACACTCGCACCCGACGGCCGCGCCGCCTACGTCTACGGCGAGATCACCGGCTACTACCTGCACTGGCTCGCCTCCCCCCACCTGCCGCCCGACCCGCGCCGCCGACCCGCGGCCCACGCCGCCGCCGCATGGGTCGAACGCCGCTACACCACCGGCCCGCTGCCACCGACCCGCATCCACCTCCACGACGACGCCGCCCGGGACTGGCGCAACGACGCCCAGTTCTTCTTCGACCTCGCCATGCTCGTCGGCGGCCTCACCGCGGCCACCCGCGCCGCACTCCTGGACCCACCCGAACGAACCCTGCACGCCCTGCTGACCGCCCTCGCCGGCTTCGTCGACCACGACGGAACACTGCGCCCGCTGCGCACCGAGCCCGGAGCAACCCCGCCCCCACCCCGCTGGTCCACCCGCAGCGGACCCTTCCTCACCAAGGCCGCCGCCCGCATCCTCGACGCCGCGGCCCTCGTCCCGCTGCCACCACCCCTCGCCCTGGCCTGCGCCCGCCACCTGACCCGCCACCGCCCCGACCCCGCCCGGGCCTTCGACCACCCGCTGCACCCCACCCTGTACTTCCTGGAAGGCCACCTCGCCTCACCCGGCGCCGACCGGGCCGCGGCCACCGCCGTCCTGACACGGCTCCTCGCCCAAGCCGACCCGGCCGGCACCCTGCCCGAATCACTCGACACGGCCACCGTCCGCCGCAGCGACGTCATGGCCCAGGCCCTGCGCCTCGGCCTGCTCCTGCACCGCCACGAACCCGGCCTCGACCGGACGGCCGCCGCACTCGCCGCCAGGGTCCGCGCCGACGGCGCCATCCCCTTCGACCCGGCCGCCCGGCCACGTCAACTCAACGTCTGGAGCGCCATGTTCGCCGAACAGGCACTCTCCTGGCACCAGGCGCACACCCGGCACCGGGCCCACGACGCCGGACCGCCGCCGCACACCACACCGGGCGACCTCGTCTGACCCCTCCCAGCAGGAAGCGACACCGCCGTGAACGCCCAGCCGCACCCCTGGTCCTACGACCTGATCGCCGACATCTACGCCGAGGACATGGGCCGCAGCATGCCCCACGACGACATCGGCTGGTACCGGGACCTGTGCCGACGCCGCGGCGGCCCCACCCTCGAACTCGGCTGCGGCACCGGGCGCATCCTGCTCCCGCTCCTCCGGGACGGCGCGGACGCCGTCGGCATCGACCTGTCCATGCCGATGCTGCGCCGCCTGCGCCGCGACGCGGCCGCGCTGGGCCTGACGGCCCGGGTCGCCCGGATGAGCCTCCAACGCCTCGCCCTGCGCGGGCCCTTCAGCACCGTCCTGGCGCCGTACTCGCTCGTCACCTACCTCACGACGCCGGGTGAACTGCGCGGCTTCCTGGACAGCGCCCGCGGCCTGCTCGCGCCCGACGGCGTCCTCGTCCTCGACGGCTTCGTCCCCCGGCCCGTCCGGCACCACGAGGAGTTCCGTCCGGACTACCGGCGCCCGTACGCCCACGGGCTCCTCGCCCGGGACAAGAGGATCACGGTGCTCGACGACGGGTGCCACCGGATCGAGCGCCGCTACCGCCTGCACGACGACCGCGGGCGCCTGCGCGAGGAGTTCACCACGCGCGACCGGATCCGCCCGCGCCGCGAGCCCGAGCTCCTCGCCCACGCCGAAGCAGCCGGCCTCACCGCCTTGTCGGCCGGCTACGACTACGGCGCGACCACGGACCCCGCCGGGGCGCAGTTCTACACGCTCACCCTCCACCGCGGCTGACCGGGCGCCGGAGCCGGTCCCGCCGGCGGCCCGGCACGTCCCCCGGCCCGGCGCGGTGCGGCGCCGAAACGCCGGGCGGTTCCGTCGGTCAGGAGGCCTTGGGCAGCCGGATCACCGCGGAGCCGCGCACCAGGTCCACCCCGGTGCGGTTCGGCGGGGCGCCGTCCTCCTCGTCGTCGCGCAGCATCAGCGCCGACTGCCGCTCCTTGAGCTCGTGCTGCTTGCCCGCGGAGAAGCTGGCGTGCAGCTGCTCGAAGCCGGTCGCGGAGACCTGCCCCTGCCGGGCGCCGGTGCGCCAGGGCAGCAGTCCGGCGCGGCCGGCCCGCAGCAGCACCTGGTCGACCACCGCC
Source organism: Streptomyces sp. CBMA156 (assembly GCF_014596515.1). GTDB lineage: Bacteria > Actinomycetota > Actinomycetes > Streptomycetales > Streptomycetaceae > Kitasatospora. The sequence goes on along the minus strand of NZ_MSJQ01000082.1, from coordinate 4,292 downwards.
AGCGCGGTGAGCAGCAGTACCAGGCCGGGCAGCGTCAGGAAGATGAGGAACCCCATGCGGCCCAGTATCGCCGCCCGCCGGGCAGTCGCACAGGGGTTCTGGGGTCTTTCCTCCGGGCCGGGGGGGGTGGTGTGGACCGCCGGGGCGGGGGAGTGATCCACTGCCCGGATGAGTCTGCTGGTCGATGTGTTCGTCACCGACGAGAGCGGCGGGTGCCGCCTCCTGGACGTCCCCGAGGGCTCGTCGGACCTCGCGGGATTCGAGCGCTGGCGCTCCGCGCTCTGGGGGTCGCCGGCGGTCCGCTCGCTGGGCGCACGCTTCCTGCCCCGGCTGGCCGAGGGCGACCTGGACGTCGCCCCGGCCGAGGTGGCCGAGTTCACCGAGGAGGTCCTGCTGCTGCTGGGCAGCGCCGAGTCCCTCGCCGCCCGCATGGACCCGCCCGGGCGGGCCGGGCAGATCACCGCCCGGCTGGACAACATCCTCGACGCCGCCCGCCGGGCCGCGCGCGTCGGCGGCGGCGTGCGGATCTGGTGACCGCCGCGCCCCGCCCCCGGCCGGGGGTGTTCAGGGCGCCGGGGGGAGGCCGTCGAGGAAGGCGCCGACGTGGCGGGCGAGGGCGCCGGGCGCGTCGGTGGGGATCCAGTGCCCGCAGTCAGGGACCTCCACCAGGCGGGTGTTCGCCCGCTCGGAGGCCATCCGCCGTGCGGTGGCGGGGCTGAGGAGGAAGCTGCGGGCGGCGCGCAGGAGCAGCGCCGGCTGGGCGGAGGCGTTCCACACCTCCGTGAAGTCCCCGGTCAGGTTCTCCTGGGAGGCCGCCATGTCGCCGGTGTCGAAGAGGAACCCCCAGCCGTCCTCGAACTCGGCCGCGCTGTCCAGGAAGTAGCCGGCCGGGACGCCGCGTTCCTCCAGCGCCTCCCGCAGCGCGACGGCACGCGGCGGGGCGTTGCGCCGGACTCAGCAGGTCGTTGCGGCTCCGCTGGTGTCCTCATTTCCGCCGTCATCGCCACTGCTCATTCCGGCAGAGACCGAGGAGACCCCAAGCATTGTCCGCTCAGCTTGCGGCCGAAACCGCCCAGCCGTCCTCACGCAGGGCGCAGGCCCCGACGTCCGACCGGCCTGCGGGCGGCCGTCGGGCGCTGGTTCACACCCGAGCGGCCGCCGCGGGGGAGCAGCCGACCGGGCGCCCGTGCCCGGTGCCGGGGCCGGGTTGTCGGCCCCGGGTGCCAGGATGCCGTCCGGGACCATGCGGACACGACAGGAGGGGGAGAGGCATGTCGCCGACGGCGCTGGACGGGCTGCGGGAGCGGCTCGGCGAGCCGCAGTGGTGGGGGCAGGCGCGGCCGGAGCTGTGGTCGGCGTCGCAGGCCTGCCTGGGGCTGGTCCTTCCCACCGACTACAAGGCGTTCCTGGACCTCTTCGGGCCCGGCGCCGTGGACGGGTACCTGTGGCTGGACAGGCCGGTGGACGGCACCCGCGAGGAGGCGGAGGAGCTCTGGCCCCTGGAGGAGAAGCGACGGGACGACCTCGAAGTCCACCCGTGGCCGTTCCACCCCGAGGAGGGCGGCCTGATCAACTGGGGGCACGACGAACAGGCCAACTGGTACTACTTCCTGACACTGGAACCCGACCCCGACGACTGGCGCATCATCGTCCGCAGCGAGATCGGGGAGTGGTTCGAGACCGCCGGCACCTTCACCGAGTTCCTGCTGCGGTGCTTCGAGCGGGTGGACCGGCCGCCGTTCCTCGACTACACGTGGCCGGGGAAGAACGCCCGTTACCACGTCTCCGAGCCGTCGGCCGACGGACCGGGTGCCTGCCGTACCGACGGTTGGTGAGGGCGGGGCCCCGGGGACGCCAGGGGATGATCCCGGCCGGGCACCTACTGGCCAGGGGGGCCGATGACGGCCCATCATCACTTGCGGCAGGCATCACATGTCACGAGAGAGGACCGAGATGTCCCCGAGGATCGGCAAGCCCCGTCTCACGGCCGGGATCGTCGCCGCCGTCACGACCGCGGCGGCACTGGTCGCCGCCGCGCCCGGTGCCCAGGCGGCGGGAAACTGCACCCACTACGGGCAGGCCGGGTACGGGCAGGTGTTCACCGACGACAACTACTCGGGCGACTGCTGGGAGTTCCGGATCGGGACCTGGACGGTCTTCCCCGTCCTGGTCAACCACAAGGTCTCCTCGCTCCGAAGCTGGGCCTCCTCCGCCGGACAGCAGGTGCACCTGTCCGGCGACGGCCTGACCTTCACCGCCGGCGCGGGCGAATCGTGGGCGAACCTGCCCGACTGGTTCAACGACCGGGCCAACGCCGCCTACTGACGCACCGAGGGTCCCCTCCGCCCCCGGCGGCGCGCGGGGGAGATCAGCCGGCGCCGGACCGGGCCGGGGTGCCACAGTGCCCCGGTCAGGCCCGGTGGCCCGCCGGCCCGGATCCGGCCCCCTGCGGGACGCGCGCCGGTGCCAGGAACTTCTCGTGCCCGTCACGGCAACCACCGGCAGAGCACCCCCCCGGGCGCCACGGCCGCGCCCCCCGGCCGAGCGGCGGAGTGGGAAGTCGGACGGGCCGACTTCCCGCTCCGGGCCGGGACCGGCACCGGTGCCGACACCCCGGGACCAGCCCCGCCCAGGCCCCCCCCCCCCCCCCCCCCCCCCCCCCCCCCCCCCCGCCCGCCCCCCCCCCCCCCCCCCCCCCCCCCCCCCCCCCCCCGCCCCCACCCCCCCCTTCCCTCCACGACGCTCTTCCGATCTGCCCGGCGGCGGGCAGCCAGCCGTGGGCGGCGTGGCCCTCGGGGAGGGCGCTCAGGCCGGAGCGGCCGGCGGTGAGCGCCTCGAACACCTCGGCGGGCTTGCGGCCGAGCGGGGAGACCAGGCCGATGCCGGTGACGACGGCTCCGGGGCGGGCGTTCATGCGGGTACCTCGCTTCGCTCGGCGGTCGCCTGGTGCGACGCGGACCTCTGGGCGGTCGCCTGGTGCGACGCGCGCCTCCCGGCGGTTCGCCCGCTCACGCGCCCACCGCCGCCAGGTGGACCTGCCGCAGCAGGACCTTGCGGACCTTGCCGGTCGGGCCGAGCGGGATGTCGTCGGGGGAGACCACCAGCACCTTGCGGACGGTCGCGGCGGCGGCCTCGTCCAGGGCGGCGACGACCGCCGCGGTGCGGTCCGCGGCCTGGTCGGCGTCCGCGGCGAGGAGCAGCAGCACGTCGGTGACCACGTGCTCGCCGTCGCGCACCGCGACCACCGTGCAGTCCAGCACGTCGGGGCAGGCGGCCAGCACCCGCTCCTCCGACATGGCGGTGAACAGCCGCTTGCCGCCGCCGAGTTCGACCGAGTCGACGGCCCGGTCCACGTGGTAGTAGTAGCCCTCCTCGTCCCGGTACATCAGGTCCCCGGTGAGGAAGCGGCCGCGCAGCCGGGTGCGGAAGGTGGTGGCCGAGTCGTTCCAGTAGCCGAGCGCCAGGGTGGGCGAGGTGGTGGCGAGTTCGCCGACCTCGCCGGGGCCGAGCGGCTCGCCGTCGGGGCCGACCACCTCGCAGTCGACGAAGGCGTGCGGGCGGCCCACGCAGCGCCCGTAGCGCTCGGTGCCGGGGCCGTGGGTGATGAAGAAGTGCGAGTGCCCCATCTCGGTGGAGCCGAGGCCGTCCACGAACTGGGAGCCGGGGACGCGGGCGCGGCCGGCCCGGGTGACGGTCTCCCGGCTGCCGGTGGCGATCAGCCGGCGGATGTGCACCTCGTGGGCGCAGTCGCCGGTGTTCCACCAGAGCGCGACGGAGGCCAGGTCCCTGGTGGTGAGGTCGTGGCGGGCGAGGTCGGCCCAGGTGGCGGCGAAGCCGATCACCCCGGTGGGCTGCCACCGCTCGATCGCCGCCAGCACGCCGTCGCCGGACTGCCGGGAGAGCAGGGCGAGTTCGGTGTGCGAGCTGAGCGCGAGGTTGAGCGCGATCAGGGTGGCGGCGTGCGGGGCGGGCAGCGCGCTGAGCATCCGCTCCTGGCCCTGCGGGCGGGGCAGTCGCAGCCGGTGGCGGATCGCCGCGTACAGGCTCGCGTGGGAGTGGACGACCGCCTTGGGCATTCCGGTGGTGCCGGAGGAGTGGGTGATCGCCACCGGGTCGCCGGACCAGTGCCGGTACGGCTCGGGTGCCGCGTCCGGGTCGCCGGCGCCGAGGGTGGCGATCTCGGGCAGCAGCGGGGCGCCGGGGTCGTGACCGGCCAGCGCGTCCAGGTGGGCCTGGTCGGCGAGGACGCCGGCCGCGCCGAGGCGGGCGATGTAGCGGGCGGCGCGCTCGCC
>NZ_MSJQ01000081.1 GCF_014596515.1 Streptomyces sp. CBMA156 | reverse complement strand
GTGCGGTGCGGCGGCGGGCGGCCGTGCGGGCGGTGACCCAGGCGGCGAGGGCGGTGCCGAGGACGGCGGCGGACCAGACGGCGGGGGCGAGGCCGGAGCCGGAGCCGCCGGTCACCGGCGGACGGGACCAGGGCGGCAGCTGCTCGTCGGCCTGCGCCGGTGCCCCCGGCTCGGCCCCTGGCGTCGCCGCGGAGGAGGGCGGGACGGCCTCGTCGACCAGCCGGCCGACCGGCTGGACCTTCCCGGCCGCCGCGAAGCCCCAGTCCAGCAGGCCGGCCGCCTCGTCGTAGACCTTGCCCTGGGCCTCCGGGTGCATCACCGTCACCAGCAGGGTGCGGCCGTCGCGTTCGGCGGCGCCGGTGAAGGTGGCGCCCGCGTTGGTGGTGTAGCCGTTCTTGACGCCGATCAGGCCCGGGTACTTGCCGAGCAGCCGGTCGGTGTTGGCGATGTCGAAGCTGGTGCGCTGGCCGGTGAGTTTGTCGAGGCCGCCGGGGAAGCGCGCGGTGCGGGTGGCGCAGTAGGAGCGGAAGTCCGCGTTGCGCAGCCCGGCCCGGGCGAAGAGCGTGAGGTCGTAGGCGGAGGAGACCTGGCCGTCCATGTCGTAGCCGTCGGGGGAGACGACCTTGGTGTCGCGGGCCTGGAGCGCCCGGGCGCGGTCCTGCATCTCGCCGACGGTCCGCTGGATGCCGCCGTTCATGTGGGCGAGGACGTGGACGGCGTCGTTGCCGGAGCTGAGGAAGACGCCCCGCCAGAGGTCCTCGACCCGGTACGGCAGGTTCTCCTTGACGCCGACCAGGCTGCTGCCGGTGCCGAGTTCGGCGAGTTCGGTGGTGGTGACCCGGTGCTCCGCCGAGCGGTCGAACTTGGGCAGCACGGTGTCCGCGAACAGCATCTTGAGCGTGCTGGCCGGGGGCAATGGCAGGTGGGCGTCGCGGGCGGCGAGCACCTCGCCGGTGGCCGCGTCGGCGACCAGCCAGGAGCGCCCGGTCAGCTCGGCGGGCAGTGCGGGCGCCCCGGCCAGCGGCGCGACCTCGGCGTCGGAGCCGACCCGGACGATCCGTCCGGCGCGCACCGCGAGCGCCTGCGCGACGCTGCGGCGGTCGTCCATCGTGATCACCCGACCACCCCGAATGACCAGGTCGGCCGGGTCGGCCGGGTCCGGGAATCCGTTGCGCATCATCTTGCTCCCAGCTCTGGACAGGGTCGATTGCGACTCTTAACGTACATGGAATCAGATACGATTTGCGAGTGCCGGAGCCCCCGCCGGCACCCGGGCAATCGGAGGAATGACGATGCCCCTGCACCCCGAGGCACAACTGATCATCGACCGGTCCGGTGCGGAGGAGCAGCCCGCCCAGCCCGTCGAACTCGATGCCCAGGCCATGCGCGAGCAGTTCCGGACCACCTGGACCATGCCCGAGGACCTGCCCGCCGTCGCCGCCGTCGCGGACACCACCGTCCCCGGCCCGGCCGGCGACATCCCGGTCCGGATCTACACCCCCGAAGGCGAAGGCCCCTTCCCCGCCCTCGTCTGGCTGCACGGCGGCGGCTGGACCATCGGCTGCCTCGACGAGAACGAGTACTCCTGCCGCGCCGTCTGCGCCCAGGCCCGGGCCGTCGTCGTCTCCGTCGACTACCGCCTCGCCCCCGAACACCGCTACCCCGCCGCCGCCGACGACTGCCACGCCGTCCTGACCTGGCTGCACGACAACGCCGCCGCCGTCGGCGCCGACCCACGGCGCCTGGCCGTCGGCGGCGAGAGCGCCGGCGGCAACCTGGCCGCCGTCACCAGCCTGCGCGCACGCGACCACGGCGGCCCCCCGATCGCCCTCCAGGTCCTGGTCTCGCCCGTCGTCGGCCACCCCGACGACGGCCGCGCCTCCTACCGCGACTACGCGGACGGCTACTTCCTCTCCAAGGGCAGCATGGACTGGTTCTTCGACCAGTACCCGCGCGACGCCGCCGACCTCGACGACCCCCACCTGCTGCCGCTGCGCGCCACCGACCTCTCCGGCCTGCCGCCCGCCCTCGTCCTGGAAGCCGAGTACGACGTCCTGCGCGACGAGGGCGAGGACTACGCCCACGCCCTCCTCCAGGCCGGAGTGCCCACCCGCCTCGTGCGCTTCGACGGCCTCATCCACGGCTTCTTCGGCCTGCTCGCCACCGAACTCACCGACGCCGCCCGGGCCCACACCCTGGTCGCCGACGCCCTCCGCCGCACCAGCGGGGACCCCGCGTGAGCACCCCGGCCCTCTCGCTGCGCGACGTCAGCATCAACCGGGCCGAGACCGAGGTCGTCCACGGCGTCAGCCTGGACGTCGCCCCCGCCGGGATCACCGTGCTGCTCGGCGCCAACGGCGCCGGCAAGACCACCCTGATGGACGGCATCGCCGGCCTGGTCCGCACCACCTCCGGCACCGTCACCCTCGACGGCACCCCCGTCGACCGGCTCCCCACCCACCGGCGCGCCGGCGCCGGCCTCGCCTACGTCGAACAGGCCCGCACCGTCTTCCGCACCCTCACCGTCGAACAGAACCTCCTGGTCGCCGAACACGGCGACGGCGACCTCGGCGCCGCCTACCGGCTCTTCCCCGAACTGGAGAAGCGCCGCACCCTCCAGGCCGGCCACCTCTCCGGCGGCGAACAGCAGATGCTCGTCCTCGGCCGCGCCCTGGTCGCCCGGCCCAAGACCGTCCTGATCGACGAGATGTCCTCCGGCCTCGCCCCCGTCGTGGTGCACCGCCTGATGCGCGCCGTCGCCGGCCTGGCCGACCTCGGCATCGCCGTGCTCCTCATCGAGCAGTTCGCCCACCTCGCCCTGGAGATCGGCACCCGGGCCTACGTCCTCGCCAAGGGCCGGATCGTCTTCGACGGCCGCTGCGCCGACCTGCGCGGCGACGCCGACCGCCTGCACGACTTCTACTTCGGCACGACCGGCGCACCCGCCGCCGCGGGCGCGCCGCGCAGCCAGGGCTTGGGCCCGGCGGAGAGCGAGGGCGCATGAACCCCACCGGGCCGAACCCCTTCGGAACGACGGGCGCCCGCCGCCCGACGGGCGCCCGCCGCCCGACGGTCGCCCGCCGCCCGCTGGCCGCCGGCCTCGGCGCCGCCGTCCTCGCCTGCCTGCTCGTGCCCACCGTGCTGCCCGCGTACTGGGTCTACCTGGCCGTCACCGCCGTGGTGGGAGCCGTGATCATGCAGAGCTACGGCGTCATCGTCGGCCGGGTCGGCGTGATGTCGCTGTGCCAGGTGTCCTTCGCCGCGATCGGCGCCTGGGTGGTGCTGTGGCTCAACGCCGCCGGCGCCCCCGGCGGCTTCCTGCTCTGGCTGCCGCTCGGCGGCCTGGCCGCCGTCCCCGTCGGCATCGCCGTGGGCCTGCCCGCCCTGCGCATCCGCGGCGTCAACCTGGCCGTGGTGACCTTCGGCTTCGCCGTCGCCGCCGACATCGTGCTCACCGCCAACGAGTTCCCCGGCATGGCCGACCTCACCACCCTGGAACGGCCCGCGCCGTTCTCCGACGACGGCGCCTACTTCGTACTGGCCGTCGCCGTCTTCACCCTGATCGCACTCGGCCTGGCACTGCTCAACCGCACCCGGCTGGGGATGTCCTGGACGGAGCTGCGCCACTCCGAGCGGGCCGCGGCCGCGCACGGCGTGTCCGTCGCCCGCAGCAAGCTGGCCGCCTTCGCGATCAGCGCCTTCGTCGCCGGCGTCGGCGGCGGCCTGATGGCAGGCCAGCTCGGCCTGGTGGTCCCCGGCAACTTCGCCATGATGCAGTCGCTCACCCTCTTCGCGGTCGCCATCATGATCGGCCCGCACAACCCCGAGGGCGCGATCATGGGCGGGCTGTTCGGGGCGGTGATGGCCACCGTCCTGGACAAGCTCGGCCTGCCGCAGGACCTCGGCGGCATGCTGTTCGGCATCGGCGCGCTCTTCGCCCTGCGCTCCGGCGTCAGCCAGACCGACTTCACCCGGGCCCGCAAGCGCGAGCGCGCCGCCCGCAGGTTCCTCGCCGAACGCGAGGAGGCCGCCGCCGGGACCGGCACCGGCCCCGCTGCCCCCGCCGGTCAGGCCGCCCCCGAACCCGTGCCGCCAGCCCCGCCGCAGCCCGCCGCCCCGCGCGGCGAACCATCCCTCACCGTCAGCAAGTTGACGGTCCGTTACGGACAGGTGACGGCCCTGGACGCGGTGGACCTGAGCGTGCCGCGCGGCGCCGTGGTCGGCCTGATCGGCCCCAACGGCGCCGGCAAGTCCACCTTCATCGCCGCCGTCACCGGATTCGTCGGCGGCTACCAGGGGAGCGTCGCGCTCGCCGGCACCCCGCTCGACCGCCTCGCCCCCAACACCCGGGCCGCCCGCGGACTGCGCCGCACCTTCCAGACCACCTCCATCGCCCCCGAACTCACCCAGTACGAGTACCTGACCATCGGCGCCGGGCGCCACCTCGACCCCGCCGAAGCCGACGAACTGCTCGACTTCTTCGGCTGCCCGCCCGGACGGCTGCCGGTCTCCATGGTCGACGCCGGTGCCCGCCGCCTGCTCGACGTGGCCGCCGCCGTCGCCGCCCGCCCCGCCGTCGCCCTGCTGGACGAACCCGCCGCCGGGCAGTCCGCCGCCGAATCGCTGCTCCTCGGCCGCCGGCTCGCCGAGGTCCCCGCCCGCTTCGGGGTCTCCGTCCTGCTCGTCGAACACGACATGGACCTCGTCCAGGCCGCCTGCTCCGAGGTCACCGTGCTCGACTTCGGCCACGTCATCGCCTCCGGCCCCACCGCCGAGGTCCTCGCCGACCCGGCCGTGATGGCCGCCTACCTGGGCACCGCCGAACCCACGGCCGTCTGACCCGCCCCGCCACCCCCACCCGCCCCGCCACCCGCGACGGGCCGCGCACACCCCCTCCCACCCCCGGTGCGGCCCCGCCCCCACGGAATTGGAAGTGCACCCCCATGAAGCACGCGAAACCGGCCGTGGCCCTCACCGCCCTCGCCCTGGTCCTCACCGCCACCGCCTGCTCCAAGGACGAGGACTCCGCCACCGGCCCGATCAAGGTCGGCTCGATCAACGGCATCACCGGCCTCTTCCAGACCCCCGAGGTCCCGCAGGCCGTCAAGGCCGTCTTCGACGAGGTCAACGCCGCCGGCGGCATCAACGGCCGCAAGCTCGAACTGATCAGCGTGGACGACGCGATGAACCCCCAGCGCTCCACCGAGGCCGCCGTCGACCTGATCCGCTCCAAGAACGTCGTCGCCCTGGTCGGCTCCTCCAGCGCCGTGGACTGCGGCCTCAACCGCGCCGCCTACACCAAGGCCCACGTGGTCTCGATCCCCGCCGTCGGCGTCGACCCCGCCTGCTTCACCAGCCCCGACATCGCCCCCGTCAACCCCGGCCCGTTCAACCTGCTGACCGCCAACCTCTATTACGCCTCCGAGGTCCTCAAGCGCGACAAGGTCTGCCTCGACTACACCGTGCTGCCCGGCAGCGGCAGCGGCATCGAGGACTCCATCAGGAAGTGGACCGAGCTGACCGGCAAGCAGCTCGCCCACAAGGAACTCGCCATCGCCGAGGGCGACCCGACCAAGTACCTGGTCGCCGACAAGAACGCGGGCTGCCAGGCGGTCCTCTACAACGGCATCGTCGGACCGTACTTCGCCCAGGCCAAGACCCAGGGCATGACCGACGTCGACTTCATCGTCGGCGCCAACAGCTACACCGACGCCAACGCCCAGGCCATCCCGGCCGGTCTCGCCGTCTACGCCGGCACCGAGTGGCAGCCCTACACCGACACCACCCTGCCCGGCAACGACCGCTGGTCCCAGCTGGTGGAGAAGAACAAGGTCCAGAAGACCGCGTTCAGCCAGGGCGGCGTGATGGCCGCCGACCTGTTCGTCAAGGTCCTCAAGGGCATGAGCGGCCCCGTCGACCGGGCCACCGTCACCAAGGCCTTCAAGGACATGCAGCCCGTCGACTACCCGATGGTCGGCACCCCCTGGGTCTTCGGCCCCGGCGACAGCCACAACCCCGTCCAGGGCAGCCGGTTCGTCAAGGCCGTCAACGGCAGCTGGCAGGTCCTGCCGGAAGGCTTCGTCGTCCCCGCCAAGAAGTGACCGCCAGGCCGTGACCGCCCCCACCCGATCGAGCACCACAGGAGCTGTCCCGTGCTGAACTCCACACTCGCCGGCCTCACCGGCGGAGGCGTCTACGCACTGCTCGGACTGTGCGTCGTGCTGACCCACCGCCTGGTCGCCACCGTCAACTTCGCGATGGCCGCCGTCGGCGCGCTCGGCGCCTTCACCATGGTCGGCCTGACCGACGCGGGCACCGGCCTCTGGCTCGCCCTGCCGGTGGGGGTCCTCGCCGGAGCCGCGCTCTCCGCCCTGCTCGGCGCGGTCCTGGTGCGCTGGTTCGCCGGGCACTCCCAGAACACCAAGGCCGCCGTCACGGTCGCCGTGTACGTCGCCGTCATGGCCGTCGGCCTGCGCCTGTTCGGCTCCAACACCACCGGCGCGCACACCTTCCCGAGCCCCTTCGAGAAGCCGCTGTTCACCGTCGGCGGCGTGGTGGTCCCGCAGTCCGTCCTGGTCACCGTCGCCCTCGCGGTGGTGATCGCCGGCGGGGTCGGACTGCTCCTCACCCGCACCAGGATCGGCCTGCGGCTCCAGGCACTGTCCGAACAGCCCGCCACCGCCGAGGTGGTCGGCATCCCGGTCGCCCGGCTGGCGGTGGCGCTGTGGGCCGCCATCGGCGCCGTCACCACCCTCGTCGTGGTGCTGGCCGCACCCCGGCTGGGCGGCGACTTCTCCAGCCTCGGCAAGCTGATCAACACCGCGCTGGCGGTGGCCATGCTCGGCGCCTTCCGCAGCCTGCCGCTCACCGTGGCGGGCGGCCTCTTCCTCGGCTGCCTGGAGGGCCTGTCCTCCTCGATCGAGGCGATCCAGAAGTACCAGGGCGTGGTGCCCTTCCTGGTCATCCTGGTGCTGCTCTGGTGGCGCAGCCGCCACGAGGTGTGGGACACCGCGCACAGCCGATGACCGGCCCGACCGGCCCGGACACCCGTCCGGGCCGCCGACACGGGGGACACGAGAGGAGACCGAGAGCGATGACGCTCCCCACCCACACCCGGGCGGCCGTCCTGCGGGCCCACGGCGCACCGCTGGTGACCGAGGAGATCCCGCTGCCCGACCGGATCGAACCGGGCGCCGCCCTGGTCAGGACCGACTGCGCCACGCTCTGCGCCACCGACGTGCACCTGTGGAGCGGCGCCATGACCTTCCCCGGCATGCTGCCCATGGTCCTCGGCCACGAGATGGTGGGCACCGTCCTGGCCGCCGGCGAGGGCACCGTGGACGCCCTGGGCCGGCCCGTCACCGCGGGCAGCCGGATCGGCTGGTCCGAGTCCACCTGCGGCCACTGCCACGGCTGTACGGTGCTGCGCACCCCGGTGGCCTGCGAGCACCGCGGCTACGGCTTCCTCCAGCGCAGCGACCGCCACCCGTACGCCACCGCCGGGCTCGCCGAGCACGCCTACGTCACCCCGGGGGCGCAGAAGTACCTGCTGCCCGAGGAGGTCGAGGACACCTGGGCGGCGGCGGCCGGCTGCGCGGTCAAGACCGTGCTGCACGCCTTCGACCGGGCCGGCGGCACCCGCCCCGGATCCTCGGTGGTGATCCAGGGCGCGGGCGCGCTCGGCATCGTCGCCACCGCGGTGGCCAAGGCCGGCGGCGCCGGCCCGGTGATCACCATCGGCGCCCCGAAGCGCCGCCTCGACCTGGCCGAGGAGTTCGGCGCCGACCTGGTGCTCGGGCTCGACGAGGGCCCCGCCGCCCGCAAGGAGGCGGTGCTCGCGGCCACCGGCGGCCGCGGCGCCGACCTGGTGATCGACCTGGCCGGCGCCCCCGGCGTCGGCGCCGAGGCCGTCGACCTCGCCGCCTGGGGCGGACGCTTCGTGGTGGTCGGCACCACCGGCCCCGCGCCCCAGGAGATCCCGCTCGGCACCGTGATGGGCAAGGAGCTGACCGTGCTCGGCTCGCTCAACGGCGACGTCGGCGACTACCACCGGGCGATCGGCTTCCTGCGCGACTTCCGCTCCCGGTTCGACTGGGACGCCCTGTTCGGCGAGCCCGTCGGCCTGAGCGGCGCCACCGCCGCCGTCGAGGCGATGTCCCGGCTGGAGCAGACCAAGGCCGTCGTCGACCCCAGGCTGCCCTGACGCCCCGCCACGGCGGCCCGGCCGGCCGCCACCCCTCCGCCGGGCGGCGCTCCCCGCGCCGCCGGCCCCCCGCCGCCCGGCGCCCCGAGGTCCCCCGTGTGTGTCCTGACCCTCCGGGGCGCCGGGTCCCCCGTCCCGACCCGTCCGACCCGTCCCGACCCCGTCCGCGAGGAGCAGCATGACCGCGACCACCAGGCCCATCGTGCCCAGGCGCCGGCTCGGCACCGCCGGCCCCGAGGCCTCCGTCCTCTCCCTGGGCTCCTGGCACACCTACGACCGGATGGACTTCGCCGACGCCGTCGCCATGGTCCGCCACGCCGTCGACCTCGGCGTCAACCTCTTCGACGTCGCCGTCTACGGCCTGCCCGGCGGCCCGCCGGTCTTCACCGACGTCCTGTTCTCCGCGATCGTGCGCGCCGCCGGCCTCGCCCGCGAGGACTACCTGCTGTCCGCGAAGCTCTGGCTGGAGCCCTACCCCGGGCTCCCGCTGCGCGAGCAGCTGCGCGGCGCCCTGTTCCGGGCCGGAGTCGAGCACGCCGACGTCGCCGTCCTCGGCGACGTGCGCCGCGACGACATGGACCTGCGGGCCGTCGCCGAGGAACTCGCCGAACTGGAGCGCGAGGGCCTGATCGGCTGCTGGGGCGTCAACAACTGGTCGGCGACGCACATCCGCACCGTCCGCGAGCACGCCCGCGCGGCCGGATCGCCCGGCCCGCAGCTCGCCCAGCTCAAGTACAGCCCCTGCCGCCGCGCCATCCCCGACGGCGAGCCGTTCGCCGCGCTCTTCGCCGAAGGCCTCTCGATGCAGGCCTCCGACGTGCTGGAGGGCGGCGTCCTGGCCGGCCGCACCGCCCCCTCCCGGGAGATCGGCCGCGACCCCGGCGGCATCCGCGACCGGATCACCGCCGCCGCGCCCGGCCTGGCCGAGACCGCCGCCGGCCTGGGCGCCACCGCCGCGCAGCTGTGCGTCGCCTTCGCCCTCACCCACCCGGCCACCGCCACGGTGCTGTTCGGCGCCAGCCGGATGGCGCAGCTGACCGACAACACCGGCGCCCTCGCACTGGTCGAACGGGTCGGCGCCGAGCGGCTGCGCGAGCTGGTGGCCCCGTACTGGGCGGACCGCGGCGCGGTCGACCCGGAAGGGCCGTGACCGATGGCCGACACCACCGCCCCGCCCGGATCCGCCCGCCCCGCCGACCTGGTGCTGCTCGACGGCGAGGTACTCACCGTCGACGGCGCCTTCTCCACCGCCCAGGCCGTCGCCGTCCGGGACGGCCTGGTCCTCGCCGTCGGCAGCACCGCCGAGGTGCTCGCCCACGCCGGCCCCGCCACCAGGACCGTGGACCTGCGCGGGCGCACCCTGCTGCCCGGCATCAACGACTCCCACCTGCACGGCCACGCCTGGGGCCTGAACCGCCCCCCGCTCGCCCTGGACCTCAACCACCCCGCGGTGGGCTCGATCGCCGACGTCGTCGCCACGGTGGCCGCCGCCGCCCGTACGGCCGCACCCGGCGAGTGGATCGTCGGCCGCGGCTGGGACGTCGGCTACCTCGCCGAGTGCCTGGACGGCAGCCGCGGCCTGCCCGACCGCGCCGACCTGGACGCCGCCGCCCCCGACAACCCGGTCTGCCTCACCGACTTCTCCGACCACACCGCCTGGGTGAACTCCGCCGCCCTGCGCGTCGCCGGCATCGGCCGCGGCTCCGTCCCCCCGCCCGGCGGCACCATCGACACCGACCCGGCCGGGAACCCCACCGGCATCCTGCGCGAGGCCGCCCAGCGGGCCGTCCACGCCCACATCCCGCGCCCCGACGAACAGCGCCGCCGGGCCGCCGTCACCGGCGCGATCCGGGCCCTGAACGCCCTGGGCACCACCAGCTACACCGAACCCGGGCTCGGCCCCGGCGGCGAGGGCATCATGGCCGGCGCCCTCGGCGGCGCCGCCCTGCGCACCTACCTGGACCTCGCCCGGGCCGACGAACTCCACGCCAGGGTCAGCGTGCTGCTGCTGCCCGCACCGATGGGCGGGGGAGTGGCCGACCTGGAGGCCGGACTCGCCGACCTGGCCGGCACCACCCTCGACGGCATCGACCCGCGCCGCCTGGCCGTACTCGGCGTCAAGCTCTTCGCCGACGGCGTACCGCCCAACCGGACGGCCTGGATGCGCGACGCCTACCCGGGCGGCGGCCACGGCGCGCTGTGCGTGCACGGCTCGGCACCGGCCCTGCAAGCCGCCGAACTGACCGCGATGATCGCCGTCGCGCACGCCGCCGGCCACCAGATCGGCGTCCACGTCACCGGCGACCTCGCCATCGACACCGTCGCCGACGCCCTCGCCGCCGCCCAGCTCGCCCATCCCAGGCCGGACGCCAGGCACTACCTGATCCACGGCGACTTCGCGACCCCCCGGGCCCTGGACCTGCTCGCCCGCCACGACTACGGCGTCAACATGAACCCGGCGATCAAGTGGACCATCTCCGACCTGATGGACGAGGTGGTCGGCCCGGACCGCTCGGCCCGGATGTGGCCGGTGCGCTCCGCCCTGGACGCCGGGGTCCGGGTGTGCGCCAGCTCGGACGCCCCGATCACCGAACCCGACTGGCGCCGGGGCGTCGCCGCCATGCTGCTGCGCGAGTCCAAGGCCACCGGCCGCACCAGCGGCCCGCGGGAACGCGTCGGACTGCGCGACGCGGTGCGCGCCTACACCGCCGAGCCGGCCCGCCAGGACTTCGCCGAGCGGTGGAAGGGCAGCATCGAACCCGGCAAGGTCGCCGACCTGTGCGTCCTCGGCGGACGGCTGACCACCACCTCCCCGCACGACCTGCCCGGGCTCCCCGTCGATCTGACCCTCCTCGACGGCCGCCGGGTGCACGGCGAGGACTGACCGGTCCCGGCCGCCCCCGGGCGCCGTCCGGCGGAACCGCCCGCCGGACGGCGCGTCCACCCCCGACGGGCCCGCCCGCCCCCGCATCCCGGTCGGACGGCTGACCACCACCTCCCCGCACGACCTGCCCGGGCTCCCCGTCGATCTGACCCTCCTCGACGGCCGCCGGGTGCACGGCGAGGACTGACCGGTCCCGGCCGCCCCCGGGCGCCGTCCGGCGGAACCGCCCGCCGGACGGCGCGTCCACCCCCGACGGGCCCGCCCGCCCCCGCATCCCGGTCGCGCGGCGGGCCGTTCCCGTCACAGCGGCCCGTCCCAGTCGAGGGTCGGCTCCAGCACGCCCTCCAGGGTGAGCAGCCAGCGCTTCACCTCGATCCCGACCCGGCCGCCGCCG
>NZ_MSJQ01000080.1 GCF_014596515.1 Streptomyces sp. CBMA156 | reverse complement strand
GTGGCGGCCGGGGTGGCGCCGGGGTGCTGTGGGCCCCCGCGGGGGCTGGGGCAGTCGGCCGTAGGCCGGCGCGCCGCAGCGCGGCGGGTGTCTGGTAGATGGTGGGCGTGGCGTCGTGAAGAGTCACGCCGTTGGGGAAGCGGACGGCCGCGGGTCGGGGGCGGCCTGGATTCCAGGCCGGCTGCGGCCACGGTCAGGGCACCGTCCTTGAGGTGCGTGGCGATCCGCTCCTGCAGGGCCTTGATGTCCATGGTGTTCCTGTCCGTCAGGCTGGGCCGGGCCGGCGTCTGGAGGGGGCCGGGTGCGGCGGGCCGCAGACCCGGGCATCCGCTCCGGCACGAGGCGGCGGCCTCGCGTGGCACGCCTGCGCCGAGGCGGGGACGGATACGCGAGCGCAACTGCCGCCCGCCGACCGGCCGGCGGGTCGGCGGGTCGGGCCGCACGCAGCGTGGCCGTGCGGCCGAGGTTCGGGCCCGCAGGTGCTATTCGGGTTTGTCGAGGCGCTGGGCGATGCCGGTGCGGGCGACCTTGGCCAGGGCCTTGCCGATCTCGGGGCGCCTGTCGTCGAGGGCCTTGTTGAGGCCCGCCAGGACGCGGTGTTTCATGTCGGGCTGTTCGAGGGCGTCGTTCGCGTATTTGTTCGCGATGACGGAGTTGGTGAGGGCGACCGTGATGGTCAGGTCGTCGTCCTTGGCGTCCAGGCGGACGGATTCGACGGTGACGGAGAGGTGGTCGAGGTCCTCGCCGCCGAAGGACAGCTCGGCACTCAGGGCCGCGGGGGCCGCGGTGGTTTTGTGGATGCCGGTGAGGCCGTGGCCGTTACCCCAGTCGCAGGTGAGGCTGCCCTCGGCCTTCCACGGCGGGCCGGGCACGGGTGGCTTGCCGGGCAGGGTCGCGAGGTTGACGGTGGCGCTGATGCGTCCGCCGTCCAGGGCGGCCTGCGAGACGGGGACGACGGCGTTGGAGAAGCCCGTCACGGTGCCGTCCAGCGTCACGTTCTCCAGGGGGTGCTTCTCATACGGCGCGCCGAGGGCGATCTCGCCGACGGTGAACTGCTCCAGGGTGTAGGGCTCGAGGACGGGGTCGCTTGTGCCCGCGATCAGGGCCGGCAGGTAGAAGGGGGAGTTCTCGTCGGCGAGTGCGGTGCGCAGCCGGTCGAACAGGTACTGGTCGACGACGGGGTTGGTGGCGCTGGAGTCGGAGGCGAGGGTGCCGGTGACCGGGCCCATGACGTGGTCGAGGGCGGTGGCGAGCTGGTCGGTGAGGGCGGTGGAGACGGCGTTGAGGGTGTCGGCGGTGTTGAGGGCGGAGGAGAGGGCTGTGGTGAGTTTGTCGCCGCCGACGTCCTTGTTCTTGAAGGCGTCGACGGCCATGTCGTGCCAGATGCTTTTGAGGTCCTCGAGGGTGCTCTGGTCGATGGTGAGGGATGCGGGATCGAGGGTGTAGGTGGGGAACTGGGAGGAGCGTCCGCGGGGGGTGATCTTGTCGATGACGACGGTGAGGGCGCGGGAGGACGCGGTGCCGGTGACGGCTGTGTGGAGGTCGATGTCGGCGGCCAGGTCGGTGACGGCGAGGCTGAAGGCGCCGGTGCCGGTGACGTGGTCGACGGGCCATTTCAGGCCGGGTACCTTGCTCTGGGTCTCGGCCTGTTTGTTGGTGGCCTTGTCGACCCCGCACACGTCCTGGTCGAGTTGGTAGTGGCCGACGATGACGATCTGCTGGGGCAGCGTCGGGTCCGTGAGGGTGCCGAAGGTCAGGGGCACGGTCATGCTGTAGCCGGTGGTGGTCTCGGTCAGGTGTGTCGGGTCGCCGGCCTCGACGTTCTCGAGTCCGGTGATCGTGACCTTGGAGAGCGCCAGAGAGGGCTGCGGGGAACTGGGCAGCGGGACGCCCTTGAACGCGCTGGCGTCGATGGGCGGGTCGGCTTTGTCGGCCACGGTCACGACCGCCTGGTACCACTGGTCGGCGATGTTGGTGGGGGTCACGCCTGCGTCGACGGTGCCCAGGTTCCACGCCTCGGCGGTGACGGGCAGGAGCTTCGTACCGCCCTTCACGGTCGCGTTCGTGAGGAGTTTGGGGAGGCTGTGCGGGTGGGCGGGGTTGTTCAGGCGCGGGAGCATCGTCGCCGCGATGAACTCGATGAGGGCCGTGCTCATGCCGGGATCCGATCCGTTGCGGCGTACTGGTTCTGGTACTGGGGGTGCGGGGGGCGGTCGACGACGTCCAGGGCGATCTCGGCGAGGGCGTCACGGTAGCAACCGGGCGCGAAGGGTCGCAGGTATTCGAGGGCGTTCAGGGCCTGGGTGCGGGCCTGGGCGTAGGCGGTGGCGCAGGCGCCGGTGGCCCGTACGGCGGCGCAGGCCGCTCGCAGCTGATCGTCGTCATGGGGGGCTCCGCGCAGGATCCGGGTGGCGGGGTGGTCCGGGCCCAGTTCCCGGGCGGCGTGGATGAGGGGCAGGGACCAGCGGCCGCGGGCGAGGTCGGTGCAGGAGGGTTTGCCGGTGGTGCGCTGGTCGAGGGTGAGGTCGAGGATGTCGTCCATGACCTGGAAGGCGCGCCCCAGGCGGCGGCCGTAGAAGCCGGCCCGTCGGGCATCGGCGGTGCGGCCGCCGGCCAGGGTGATGCCGGCCTCGCAGGCGAGGCCGAACAGGACGGCGGTCTTGCGTTCGATGGTGCGCCAGTAGTGGGCGAGCAGGGTCTTGGTGTCCCAGGCCGCGTCGGTGCGTAGTTCGTCGAGTTCACCGCAGCAGACGCGGAAGGCGGTGTCCAGGACGGTGCGCACGAGGTCGATGTCGCGCTGGGCGTCGATGCCGTCGACGAAGCCGCGGATGGCCTGGACGAACTGGAGGTCGCCGATGAGGACGGCGGTGTGGGTGCCGCGCGCGGCGTTGACGGACGGCAGGCCCCGGCGCAGGCTCGAGTCGTCGACGATGTCGTCGTGGATCAGGGTGGCCACGTGCAGCATCTCCAGGCTCACCGCGCCGTTGACGACCTTGTCCGCCAGCGGCTCTCGGCCGTGGACCATGCGCGCGGCCAGCAGCAGCACCATCGGGCGCAACTTCTTGCCACGCCGGTGCAGGGCGTGCTCGGTGGGGGTGAGGTACTCGGCCTGCGGGCGCAGGGCCTCCTCCAGGACCTGCTGGTAGCGGGCCAGGTCCTCGGGCAGCAGGGTGCGCCACAGCCGTTCCAGGGTGTCGGCCCCGGCGGCCGGCGCGCGGTCGGGGCCGAGGATCACTCGCTCTCCCGGGCCCGGTCGCCGCCTGGTGCGGAGGGCGGGGCGAAGGAGGGCTGCGCGGTGCGGGCGGCGACGGCGACGCGTTCGGCGATCGCGTCGCGCAGCAGGACGGTGATGAAGCGCATGGCCGTGATGCGGGCCCGTGCGACCTCGGCGACCTCGCCCTGCCAGGCACTGTCGTCGAAGTCGAGGACCGGCTGCGGCACATGGGCCTGCACCCGGACCGGCCGGCCGTCGGTACCGTCGGTGGGGGTGGCGGTCACGGTGGCGCCCTCAAGCCGTGCCTGGAACGTGCCCTGGTAGTAGGCCTCACCGGCGGGGGTGAGGGCGGCGGCATCGGCGGCGAGGATGGCGGCGCGTCTGCGCTGGATGTGTCGCAGGTCCTCCACGTCCAGGCCCGGCGGCAGGGCGCCGGGGCCCTCGTGCTCCACCCGGTCCAGGTAGCGGTCGGGGTCGAGATAGACCTCGTCGTCGACGCCGACGATCGCGGCCTTTGCCGTGGGCTGGGCGTTCTTGACCGTGTCCCTGATCTCCTGCGCGGTCTTCGGCGCGATGGTGTCCTTGGTGTTGTCCGTGTCCTCGACGTGGCTCCTGAACGTTTCGGCGGCCGCTTTGGCCCTGTCGTACTTGTCCTTGTCCTTGTCTGCTGCCCCGCTCTTCAGATGGGCCAGGGCGGTCATCAGCGACCAGTGCTGCGTGAACGCGTTCTCGTTGTAGGTGACACTCGCCCCGGTGCTGCTGGTGTAGGCGGCCGTTCGGTTGACAGGCTGGGTGTCGGAGGCCATCGCGTCGTGGGTGTCACCCGCCATCTGGGCGGTCACCCCGTCGGCCTCCCAGCCGTTCATGTAGTTCTTCTCGAACGCCTCGTGGAACGTCTCGTTGTGCTGGTAGTAGGTGCTGACGAGCCGGAAGCCGTTCGGGCTACCGGCGGCCAGCTTCTGGCGTTCCGCGCGTGCGGTCTCCAGATGCTTCTCGTGAGTCGTGTCGTCGAGGTTGGGCACCGCGGGGCGGCCTGGGGACGCGGGGGCCCGGCCGAGCGGGGTGAGGCCGCCGCCGGTATCGAGCGGGTTCTCCCGCTCCGGTCGCACGTCCAGGCTGTAGCGCCCGCGCAGCACCAGGGGCGGCAGCGGGTAGGCGACGACGCCCTCCTGCCCGGTCGGCGCGGCCGGCCCGGGCTCGCCCTGCGGGGTGAGCGTCATATCGCCAAGACGCAGGCTCAGCACCACGGTCGGCGCGAACCGGTGGCCGGGCGGCAGCACCACCCCCGAGGCCAGGGGAAAGCTCGGGGTGTCGGGCAGACGCAACACAGCAGGTGTGTCAGGCATGGATTCTCCCAGGGAGATCGAGGAGCGAGCGGGCACCGGCAGTGGTGCCGCCGACGTGCCGACTGCCCACACGCAGCCACGAGACCGGTGAGCTACCCGGATGCTCCTCCGAGGGCGTGTCCCTGCCGGAGACAAGGACACGGGTGTGCGTACCCGATCCGAACGTCTTGCGACGGATCCGCCCCGGGTGTGGCCTCAGGCCACAGGAACACGTGCGAGGACGGGCCGGCCGCAAGACCGCGCGGCCGACGCCCCCACAAGGTGGTGACGATGCGACGCGGTCGATCGCCCGCCGAAGCGGTCCACCGTACGGAGCGCAGGAGAAGCCCCTGGCACGGTTGCGGCTGCGTCGGCGGTGTGAACCCACCAGTCACTTCACCTTGAGTGCTGCCCCGACCACCAGATACCCGGGCGCGCCGTCGACAGACTCAGGTGACAGCACCACCGTGATCTTCCCGGAATTCACCTCCAACGGCAGCGCAAAGTCCAAGGTATATGTCTGGCCGCCGTACTTGCTTTGCACTGCATTGTAGGGATCTCTTGTGTGGCCATTGTTCATGATGGCTGCGAGATTATAGTCCGCGGTTCTATCCGATTGGGGCTCGTAAGAAGTGTCGAAGGAGGGAATGCCGTCGATCTTGATCGTGACATTATTCTCCGTCAGTTCAGCGATTTCTACGGGGACGGGGAACGGAGCGGGATTGGTATGGGCGAAGCAATGGCCGAGACCGTCCACAGGCATCGAGGCGGTGACAACAAATTCCACGAACTCGATGTAGACGTCGATGACGGACCCGTTTTCCGGGGAAATTCTGACGTCCCTCAGGCCCGGGACGAACCTTACGTCGGCGTTGTCCTTGCTGTATTCTCCCTCTTGGCCCAGCCCCATATTTCCTTGCGCTTTTGAAACCGCACCCTTCACTAGGGGCGCGTACAGCGAAGAGTTCACGACGACCACGCAGTCCTTCGTCGGCAAATTGAGATTGACGCTGCTGATGTCGATGTTTTCGAGCTGCCCGACATCCGCTGCGCTGCCCGTCGAAGTGGCCCCCAGGATCAGATAGCCGCTGTACGTTCCACGGGCCTTCGGTAGCGATTGGGACTGCCCAATATTCGGGAGTCCGAACCCGGGCAGAGAGTCGTTCGCGGCCTTGATCAGCACTGGCAGGATCAGGGTCAATGCCTCCGCGTCCCAGGCGCTGAGCTTGGCCCCGCTCAGATCGGCCGCCAGCGCGGTCGGCTTGAATTTGTCGTGGTCCCGCGTCACGTCCATATAGACCGTGATGTCCACGCCGGTGACGCTGTCCTTGGAGTCCGAACCGACTTGGGCGGTGACCGCGGGAAGAGTGACCCGGATGACCGTTGAATCCGAGGACTGCGGAGGAGTGTTGCCGTTCGCGTCCGTGGCATTATCCCATCCGGGGTTGACGCCGGACTGGACGACGGCCACGGTGGGAGGCTTGGTGACATCCCAGCTCACGGACACCCCGCCCTGGCTGTCGCTCCCTTTGAACCCGTCCCGGTTCGAAGTGTAGACCGCGGTGATGCATCGGTTGAGCGCGTCGGCGTTGACGCCGACGATAACGTCCGAGTTCATTCTTGACTCCCGGGCTTGGTGTCCGCTGCTGGGCCTGTCCCGCACGGCACTCCATCTATTCCTGACGCCGAGACCACACCACACTCCTCCGTATTCAAACCATGCGAAGGGATGCCTCAGTTTCACTCAGGAGGAGTACCGACGCCGTGGTCGCCGACGGCGGCCCGGCCGACGTCAGGCCACGCTCACCCTGGCAGCCGCCGGGCGCCGCGTGCTGCTCACCGACGCGGGCACCGGTGCCCCCAAGACCGGGGAATCCATGGTGCCCGCTGCCCGAGTGATCCTCGGTGACCTCGGCGTCGACCACCGCCTGCCCGCCCGACCACCGGCCCGGCTACGGAACGCTGTCCGCCTGGGGGCCCCACCGGCCCGCACGCCACCGACTCATCCCCGACCCCCGCGGCCACGGCTGGCACCCGACCGGCCCGCGGTCGACCACCTCCTGCGTGCCCAGGCCCGATCCGCCGCAATCCGCGTCGAAGTGCGCACCACCGTCACCAGACCCACCCGCCATCCCGACGGCACCTGGCACGCCGCCCTCGCCCGCCACCTGGGCGCCCGCGCACGGCGCTACCACCGCCTGATCGCCATCCAAACCGCACTGCCCGCCCGCCCCGACGACCAGGAGAGCCTCTCCGTCGTCGAAGCCATACCCGACGGCTGGTGGTACACCGCGCCCCACCCGCCGCACCGGCGCACACTCGCCTGCTTCACCGACGCCGACCCCGCCCCACAGGCTCGACCCGCTTCGCCGCGTTCCTCCATCGCCTTCGCCGCCACCCGTCACCTCACCGACCGCGCCGGCGCTCTTCCTCCGCAGGCAACCGCGGCGCTGAACCGCAGCGCCGCGCACACCGCCCGACTGGAACCCCTCGCCGGCGAGGGCTGGATCGCCGCCCGGGGACGCCACGGCGGCCTACGACCCGATCTCCTCGCAGGGAGTCCTCACTGCCCTCTACACCGGACTGTGCGCCGGACGGGTGGTCGACGCCCGGCTGCACGGGGACACCGGCGCGATGGCGGACTACGGCGACCAGGTGGCCGAGGTGTTCAACGGCTACCGCCACGACCACCGGGCGGTGCACCAGGACGAGACCCGCCGGCAACGGCACCCGTTCTGGTGCCGGCGCCAGTCCCCGTAGCCACGGGCGCCGTCGACCTCCCCGCACGCCCCAACGGCCCCGACCCGCCCCCAACAGCCAAGGACCCGCCCCTGTCCCACCGCTTCATCCTGCTTGGCCAGAAGACCCTCCTCGCCTACCACTTGGGGCTCTTCCACGTCCCGGTGCACGCCTATCAGGTCACCCTCAGAATCGACTTCAGTTCCGCCGAGGTCCGCCAGGCCTACCTCGCCGACCTCGCCACTTCGGTCCCGGCCGGCAAGAAGCGCTTCTACTCCATACGGGCCCAGGGCGACATGTTCGACCTCACCGAGATCACCAGGAAGGACAATTCCCGGACCAGCTTCGACGTCGCCGTCGAACGCATCCTGGCCGATACCACGAGCGGTGACCGAGAGTTCGACCCTCTCAAGGACAGCCAGGGCAAAGACCTGACGACCACCGTGACCATCCAGCCCCAAGAATTGCTCTACTTCGAGCAGATCGGCACCGCGACCTCCTACCCCGCGCAGTTCACGGGCCTACTGACCGGCACCACCGACGAGACCTGCCTCGCCCACAAGCTCGCCAAGGCCGACCATTGGGACGCAGTCCTGACCGTCTCCGACCTCAAGCCCGCACCCTCCCAGGCGACGCTCGACTCCGCCCCGCTGGTCACCGTCCCCAAGGTAGCCGACACCCTCACCGGCGACCTCAACACCCAGCAGAGCCAGTTCACCACCGGGAACACCTACGACAGCAGCCTCACCTCCCACGCGAACGGTGCCACCGGCAGCGCGCTGTCCTTCACCGCAGGCGCCGAGCACTGGTGGAACAGCACCAGCCTCAACACCGCGACGTAGACGGCACACTCCCACACCCCACCCAGGTGACCACCGCCCGATCCCACCGCGTTGCTGCGGCCTCGCCACGATCACCCCCATGGCCCGGGCGGGTCAGCCGGGGTCTCACCGATGTACCCGTGAGGGAAACGATCTACAAAGGAACGGGAACCGCCTCCGCACCTGTCCTGCTGAAAGCGCTGGTCAGCGGATTGTGTCGGTTCGCCTCAGAAGTTTGGGAGTCGCTGACCGTTCACACCCTGTCCTGACGGACGACTCGGGCCGTGCTCGACTGGAGCGCCTCACGCAACGATGTGTAGGCCGCTGCGATGGCGGCCTCGTCCTGCGCAGACAGCTCCAGATCCAAGCTGGCGTAGTTCGTTGCGACGTGCTCGGCCCGCCCGTACCCGGCGACCACCGCGGTGTGCGGTCCGCGGGACAGGCAGTACCGCAGCGCGGCCTGCCCAAGGACGGCCGGGTGGCCGCCGAGATGGCGGCGCAGCGGCTCGAGTGCGCGAGCGACGACCGCCCTGGTCCCGTTCCCCCGTGCCGTATGCCCCTCCGCACGACGTGGTGTCCCCACCAGGAGCCCACCGGCCAGAGGCGAGGTCAGGAGAACGCCGGCGCCCTGCCCGACCGCTCGGGAGAGCAGATCGCTCCCCCCGGTGTCCGGGAGGGCCGCCAGCGGGGTCAGGGCGTTGAAGGGAAGCAGGACGACATCGGGCCGGATCAGGGTGAGCAGCTCGTCGAAGCGTTCGTGTCCGACCGCGTCCGGCGCCGCAGCCGGGAAGCCGTGCGGGCCGACGAGCCCGATCGCCCCGATCATGCCCAGATCCTTCATCGTCCGCAGGACCTCGATCGTCGGCCCCAGGTAGCAGTCGCTCGGCCCGAAGTCGCAGGAAGCCAGTCCGAACAGGTCGACCTGTTCCACGCACAGGTTCTCCAGGCTCTGCTCGAGCTGATGCCTCAGGTGGGGTCCCGCGTAGGGATGGGGCGCGGATCCCTTGTGCCCGACCCTGCTGCTGACCTTGAGCGCGACCCCCTGTCGGCGGTACTCCCGGACCACCTGGCCGATCAGCCGCTCCGCGTGCCCCTCGGACGACCCGTAGGTGTCGGCGACGTCGAAGAAGTCGGCCCCCAGTTCGACAGCGCTGCGCATGCCGTCCAGCCACTCGCTGTCCGTCACCGGGCGCGACGCCGGCAGCGCTCCGATGGAACGGCATCCCACTCCGAGCGGATGGATGGCGAGGCCGGGCGCCAGATGACGAGGCACGGGGTCCAGACGGCCCATCAGGTCGCATCCGCCGATCGGAAGAACACCGTCACGGTGGCGCCCGCCGGACACACGGGATCGACGCTCCACCCCGTGGAACAGGCGTCCACGAGGGCCAGACCGCGGCCGCTCTCGGCCATCGATTCTCCGTCCACCGGCATTCCCTTCAGAACCTCCTTGATCCGTTCGCGCGCAGCCTTCGGACCTCCACCGTGCCCCTGTCGGCACGGCATCACCAGGCCGCCAGTTGGCCATCTGGTGGCCATCTCGGTCCCGAGCCGGACCTCAGTCAGGTTCCGAACCCGGACAAAGCTGCCCCGCGGTCCCCGAACGTGGCCACGAGATGGCCACTCCACGGCCTGGTGATGCCGCCGCGCCCGGGCCACGGTTGACCTGTCCCCGAGGCCGCCCACGGCTGTGCCTTGACGTCTCCGAACTTTGGATCCCCCGATGACACTTCGGCTCTCCGCGATGCGGCCCGTTGGCGGCTGTGGCACGACGCCCCCGTCGTGCCACAGCCGCCAACGGGCCGCCACCCATGCCGCGAGGCGCGCGTGGGGTCACGGTCCGGTCGGGGGTGGCGTCCATATGTCAGCGGGGCCGCCGATTGGCGGCCTGCCAGTAGTCGGCGAGCATTTCGCCGGGCCAGGCAGGTTGGGTTACCTCTCCGCGCGGACCCATCTCGCGGAAGACCGGCGCGATGTCGATGACCGGGGTTCCGTCCACCGCGTCCAGGTCCGTGACGTGAATGTCGCGCCCGTCGACCTGCAGGAGGCGCGGATAGGAGATGGCGAGCTGTGCGGGGCGGCGGTGATTGCGGTGGGCGAACGTACCGCTCTTGGGCCAGCGGGGGTTGCCGCGCGGGCTGCGGGCGTGCAGTTGCACGTCGTCCGGCGTGGCGAGGTGGAAGTGCCACAGAACCTGGAGGTGCGAGAATTCATCGAGGCCCAGGAGCGTATCGAGGGGGAAGCGTTCGTCGAGCCGGATGACCGACTCGACGCCGCCCTGATAGTCGTCGGCGACCTTCCGGTGACCTCCGACCACCACGGCGACAGGTTCGACCGTGAGCATGCGATTCTCCTCCCCGGTCCGCAGGATTCCGCAGCCGTTCGGTGGCCGCTCCCCCGGACGCTCGTCGAGATGCGGTCAGCCTATGGCCCGGAGGACTTCGCGGGCACGAGTGTCCAGCTCGGCCGCGACACTGCCGCCCCGGCCACGGACGGGGGAGAGGGCGCTGCGCATCTGCTGGACGATGTCGCGGGTCCGACCGGACTGGATGCCGGCCATCGCGTCGAGTGCGGTGTGCCAGGTGGAACACGCCTCGTCGATATGACCGCGCTGGGCCTGGACCGCACCGAGGTAGCCGAGCGTCACGGCATGCGTGCGAGCGGAGGCCCGCTGCCGGGTCCGGACGCTGCGCCGCATCTCCTCCTCCGCGCCACGCAGGTCTCCCAGGGCCCGCAGGGTCAAGGCCGTCTCGTGCGCCAGGCTGGCCTCGGCGAAGAAGGTGACCCGGGCCGGTTCCCGGTCCTTGGCGCAGTCGGCGGCGGAGAGGTCGTACTCGGCGCGGTGCAGTGCCGCCAGCGCGTCCGGCTTGCGCCCGGTAGCGGCAAGGGCGCGGGCGTGGACGACTCCCAGCAGCGAGCGTTCCCGGGGGCTCGCGGCCGTGTACCGAGGGGTGTCGACGGACGCATCGGCGAACCGCAGGGCGATTCTGGGGTGGCCGAGGTCGAGCGCCTGGTGGGCCTGGGCGCGCAGGATGTGACCGGCGAGCGCGGGGTCGTCCGCCTCAGCGGCCAGCGCCAGCGCCAGGCTGAAACTCTGCTGAGCGCCGCCCTGGTCACCGCCGTCGAACGCCATCCAGCCGTCGAGGTAGGTGAGTTGGCCGGCGGCGGACAGCAGGTCGGTGCGCACCCGCTCGCTCGTAGGGCGGCTGGCGAGGAAGGCGGCGACGTCGGTGCCCAGGTAGGCCCGCAGGGAGGTGCGGCCGGCTCGTCCGCCCAGCCGCTGGTCCTGACGGGAGTAGAACTCCGCAGCATCGCCGAGGGCTTCCACGTGCGCCTCGGAGACCGTCAGAGCGGCAGCGGGCGCCCGTGTTCGGGCGTGGGCGCGGCGGTCACCCCACCAGGCCGTGCCGGGAACGGTGGCTGCGAGGGCGGAGAAGAGGAGCGGTCGGCGACCGAGCATGTCATCCCTGAAGTTCGCGAGTGCGGACACGGGGTCGCTGTCCCACGTGGTCGTGTCCTGGCCGTGATCGGTGAGACCGATCTCGGCCGGGCTGACCGGGCGTCCAAGTCCGCGGGACAGCGCCTCGCACAAGATAGCGGGCGCCTGGCCGCTCGGCCTCGATCCGCGGAGCCACTGCGAGATGTGGGACCGCGTCACCGAGAGCAGTTCGGTGGCCCCCGATTCGGCCGCCGTCCGGCGCACCTGGGCCGCGACGCGGTCCTGGGACCAGCCCAGTTCCCGGATCACGGCCTCCAGGTGCGTGTTGCGGACCAGCGCCACCTTGTGCTCCCTGCGCTCGAAACGATCTTTAGCGGCGTTAGCGGCATCCGTTCCGCCTCAGGTATTCACACCGGGCGTGACAGGCGGTTCGCTCACTGTCATGAAGATATGGCCTGCCCGGGCATTGCGGAACCCGCTTCTGCGGACACCGCCTGCTATCGGGGACCAGCACCTTCGAGCATGCGAAAGGGATCTGACGGCCCGTCGGGTCGATCCTTCCCCGCAGACGACTGTCCCGGAGTGACGACGATGACCGATTCGAGCCGACAGGTGGTGCCGCGACACGGGCGCACCATCGCGGACTTCCTGAGGCGGGGCCGTCCGGCCCTCGCCACCGGAGGCCGTGTTCAGCTCCAACCGGCGTTCGACGGGCGGGTCGTCGGCGCGGACGTGATCGGCGAGGCACCGGAGACGACGCTCGGTGCTCTGATCGCCACTCAGGTCCTGCGGGCGGCGCGAAGGACCGCGGACGCCGAGGCGGCGGTCGTCGACGGCGGCGGGCACCTGAGGCGGGAGAAGGCCGCTGACGCGAGCGAGAGCGCGGCCGTGATGCTGCAGGAGATCGTGAGTGTGCACGGCTGGCCGTGTGCCGCGCTGGTGGGCGAGGAAGCCGCTGAGGCGGCGGTGCTGATCGCGGCGCGGGCACGATCCGGGCAACGCGAACAGCTGACTGCTGCGCTGGCACGGGCCGTGCACCTGGGGGCGGTGCCCGCCTGGCACCTCCAGCGTCTGGGGGCCGTGGTCGCGAGCGGTCTCACCGGGACGAGGGCGGCGGCATGACCCGCAGGTCCGGTCTGCCCCGGTTGCGCAGGCGACGCGGAACGGCCTACGTAGTGGCGCCGGCGCACCGGCCGCACGAAGCGGAAGCCGCCGCGCGGGCGGTCGAGGAGTTCGTGCGTACCGGTCTGCCCCTCGTGGTGCAGGCCGCCGAAGACATCGAAACGCTGCCGGTGCCGGACCGGTGGGAGCCGGGGCCCGGCACCGAGCCGGCGGTCGGCCAGCTGACTGCCGCGCTCAACAGGATTCGCACCGCGGCGGCCCTGGACGTGCTGTTCGCCGTGCGGCCGATGCTCGACGTCCTGGTTGGGCAACTGCCGTCCGGGGCGGGGGTCAGCCGCTTGCTGCTCCTGTCGCCTCCGTCGGCGGTGATGCTGCGGTTCGCGGTGCGGGCCGCGGTCCTGGCCGGCGGGGGCTGGCCGGGCCTGCACGGCGAGGCCGCGCCACTCGGCCGCATCGCGCTCGCGGCGCTGGCCGGCGTTGACGGGGGCGACCGGGTCGAGGTCGTCGTCCAGTGCGAGCGGACTGTCGCGGCCCGGGCGGTGGAGCCGCTGCTGGCCGCGCTGGCCGAACTGGCCGACAACGCGCTGCGGGCCTCGGACGGCACGGGTCCGGTCGTGGTGGTGACCGGGCAGCCTGCGGGCCGGCTGCTGCCGGTGACAGTCACCGACACCGGCCCGGGCATGGACGCCACCACACTGGCCCGCACCCAGGCTCTGCTCGCGGACCGCCGGGGCGTCTACACCGCATCCGCCGCCGTACCCGCAGGCGGTCTGGGGCTGAGGTTGGTCGCGGCGGCCGCGGACACCACCGGCCTGGACGCCGTGGTCGACTCGGCCCCCGGCCGGGGCACCACCGTGCGACTTCTCCTCCCCGCCCATCTGCTGAGCGACCCCTCCGATCCCGCCACGTGTGCCGACCCCCACACCCACACCCCCGCACCCCACTGAGCCCGAAGGAGTACCACAGTGACCCCCACCTCCCGCCCCGTGCCGGGCCCGCCCGCGCGACTGCCGCGCCCGCACGCCACCCGGCGGCAGGAGCGCCGCGCCGCCCGCTCTGCTGCGCCCCGAGGACGTCGGGGGGCCCTCGGCTCCTCGGCCGCGGGCAGGGTGCGGTGATGGCGGTGTTCTCTCGGGCAGGCCGTCACCGCGGCACCGCCGACGTCATGGCCGTCGTCCGCAAGGAGGCGCAGGACGCAGCGCAGGCCCACTTCGTCAGCACCTTGCTCCCTCAACTGCTCGACGCTGTCGAAGCCGGGTTCCCACCGCAATTCGAAGGGGCACCACCCGTTGTCTCGCGAGCCGCGAACCTGGTGCTCGCCTTCGCTGACCGGTCCAGGCGGCAGGCCGCCCAGGACACGGCGGCTGCCGTGCGGCCGGTCCTCGAGCAGATCAACCGCCAGGGGAGAGAGCTGGCCGCGGCGCAGCGGTCGGTCGTCGACGCGGATTCGATGGCCGCTCTCTACCGGGCGGACCATGCCAACGCGCTGGCCGCTCGCTTCGCCGTCCGGCTCACCGTCCTGGCCGGTGGTCTCTGGCCGGCCCCTCGCCCGCAGCCGGCGACACTCGCCGAGGTCGGTCAGGCCGCGCAGGGTCAGGTGGCGGACTACGAGCGGGTTCAGGCCGGGGGCACCGCGGACCTCACCGTGGTGCCCGAGGCCGTCGTACCCGTCGTCGCTGCGTTGGCGGAGCTGCTGGACAATGCGCTGTCCCATGGTGGCCCGCAGGCGCAGGTCGTCCTGGAGTGCTCGGCGCAGCCGGGCAGTGGTGCGACGTGGCTGGTCGTCACGGACACCGGCCCGGGCATGTCCGAGGCGACCCTTGCGGCCGTGCGGCGGGTCCTGGACGGCGGCGGCCGCGTCCCGGCGGGGACGCCGTGGTCCGGCCACGGGATGCGGCTGGTCGCGGCGGCTGCGCAGCTGGTGGGACTGAGGGCGGCTGTCAACAGCGCGCCCGGGCGAACGACCGCCGGCGTGCTGTTGCCTCCGGAACTTCTCGTTCCGCCACCGGCTCCGGCCGGTTCCGTCCTGCGCCGTCTCCAGTGACCATCCCGGCCCGAAGGCCCGGATCCGCCTGCGGCCTGTCTCGCCATCCAGCCCCTGCAATTCATGAGGACGATCCGATGACCTCCCACAGCACCATGTCCGGCCGGGCCGTCGACGGCCGACTGCGCGGCCCGCTCCTGACGGCGTCGCCGGAGAGCCCGAGCGCGGTCGCGGGCCGTGCCGGTGTCCCGGTGGCGCTGCTGGTGTCGGCGACCGTCGCGCGGACGGGTGTGCGGGTCTCCGGGAACAGCGGAACGCTCGCCGTCACCTGCTCGTACCTGGATGCGAGTTTCACCCGCGTCGAGCAGGCCGCACCCGGGCGCGGCCCGGAGGCGCTGCTCGCGAGCGTGCTGCCGGGAGTCCTGGCCGGCGAGGCGCGGGTCTTCGTCGAGAGCAACCTGCAACCGGCGGTCGTGGCTACGGGCGGCGGGTGGCGGGCCTATGCGCTGGAGGTGCGGGGCTGGTTGCTGCTGGCGGTGGTTCCGGACCGGCCGGGTGTCGGTTCCGCCCCGCATCTGCACCTGGTCAAGCCGGGTGTCGGCCCTTTCGGGTCCGCTGTGCAAGAGGCGATCTGATGGAGGTTGTTTCGGGGGCCGCTTGGCCGCTCGCCTCTGTCTCGCCGTCCTCAGCGAGTCGGCCGCGAGGCACCGTCGGGCCAGAGCACCAGGGTTTTGACTCCGACGCTGTCGGCGTGGGCGACGACATCGGCGGTTCCGCCGTGTCCGCGGGCGGGGAGGCCGTCCCACACGGCGAGGAGCACGTCACAGTGGCCGACCAGGATCTCGCCGGCTGCCATGTGGGCCTGGCCGGTGGAGTCGGTGAGGCCGGTCGCGTACACGTCGGCGGCGCGGGCCAGCAGGCGGTCGTAGTCGCCGTGGTGCCATGCCGGGAGGCCGGTTCGGTAGTCGGCGGCGGGGACGATGACGATCAGGCGGCCTCCGCGGTCGAGAACGAGGTCGGCGAGCCAGGTGTCGGGACCGTCGGCGAGGCAGGTGACCGCGTCCAGGCTGCGGCCTTCGTAGGTGTCCAGGACCTGTGTGAGCAGCGCCGTGACCTGGTGCCGCAGGCGTTCGTCGAGGCCGCGGTGACCGGTGATGCCGATACGCATGGGTGTTCGCTCCTGCTAGAGGTAGGCGGTGTGGAGGCGGTCGTCGAGGGCTCGTACGACCGTGGCGGTGCTGGTGCCGGGGATGGTCCGGCGCAGGGCCCGGGCCCGCTCGACGATGCGCCCCGACCCGAGCTGGAGGCCGGTGTCGAGACCGCGGGTGGCCAGGTCGACGCCGGTGTCGTAACGGCCGACGCTCAGGTGCGCGGCCGCGAGGTCGAGCAGTGCGAGCGCCTGCTGCTTGGTGTGGGCGGTGACCGGGACGGCGGGCGCGTGGCTCAGGGTCCAGGTGGGACGGCCGAGCCAGGCACCGCAGGTGGCACGGGTGGCGTTGACCTTTGCCTCGTCGAACGGGAAGACCCACGGCCACGGCGGCGCAGCAGGAGGGGCCTCGCCGGTGGTGCCGGCTGCGAGGGCAGCGCTGTGGATCAGGGCCTGGTCGCAGGTCTCGGGGTCTCCCGCGGCCGCGTGGCCGAGAGCCTCGGTCGCGCAAAGCCAGGCGTCCGCGACGGCCGGGGGGCGGTCGGTGAGGACCGTGCGGGCGCGGTGGACGAGGGACAGGCAGGTGGCGCCGTTGCCGAGGTGGGCTTCCATCTGCGCGAGGCTGCCGATCTGGTAGGCGAGCAGGAGGGGGTTCGCTGCGGTCCGGGCCGACGTGATGGCCTGGCCGTATGCGGCGCGGGCGGAGCCGTGGTCGGCCATGTCCCACGCCAGCCACGCGGCGAAGCTGGCCGCCTCACTGGCCGCGGCGGCGAGGTGGCGGTGCTGGTCTGCGGGCGCCGTGACGCTGATGGCCTCGATCAGCCGCAGATGGGTTCTGGCCGGGGCGATGAGGTCGCGGGCCGGCGTTGCGGCGTCGAGCCGGCGGTAGGCGCTGGTCGTCACACGCAGGGCCGCGGCCTGTGTCCCGCCGTCGGCCGGGACGGGCAGGATCGGTGCGGCGGCGAGCGCCACCGCACCGGCGAGGAATGCCCTTCGCTCCACTCTTGGCTGTCCGTTCCCTCGTGCGGCGTCCGGTGCGGCCAGGCCCACCAGGCGCAGCGGAATGCCGAGGTTCTCTGCGGCGGTGCGCAGCAGGTCCATGGGGTAGGACCGGTCGGTCCGGTTCTCGATCAGCCGGGACAGTGTCGAGCGGTTCACGCCGCAGGCCGTGGCCACGCTGTCCTGTGTGCGTCGCTGGTCGGTGCGCGCTTCCCTGATCACGCGGCCGAAGTCGCCGTCCCGGGAGGCCGCCAGGGCAGCCGCCGTCGGATTCCACATCGTCATCTCCTCGGAGTGTACGCAGTGCCGGCCCGCGGGGCGGAGACCGTGGTGCTGATTCCGCACCACGGCGTGCGGAAACAGCCCGGCCCTTGGTCTGCGCCCGACAGTGGGTCGTTGACTTGCCGTCAGAACGCGGACGGTTTGGGCCCTGCACTGGTGCCGCTCCTTTCCCACGCGTCCCGGAGGGGTGGTGACCGATCCGAGCGGTACGCGGGCGTCCCGACCGGCCCCGCACCGTCGGCGCCGGGCGGCGTCCGAGAGCGGTGGCCGTCCCGCTCGGCGTGGCCAAGCCGGCGGGTTCCGGCGGGCGGGGTCGGTGGTCGTGCCCGTGGCGGCGCCCGAGACGCGGTCCGGAGACCGCGCTGCTCACCGCGTTCGTACGCGTTGCCGGCATCGGCGCCGCAGGGGTCCACTGCG
This sequence comes from Streptomyces sp. CBMA156, assembly GCF_014596515.1. Taxonomy (GTDB): domain Bacteria; phylum Actinomycetota; class Actinomycetes; order Streptomycetales; family Streptomycetaceae; genus Kitasatospora. The sequence continues at coordinate 6,029 of NZ_MSJQ01000080.1, read as the reverse complement.
CCCGGCCCGTCGGCGCTCCTGACCCCCGGAGGCCTGTTGTCCCTGCCCGTCCCACTCGTTCCCGCCCCCTACGGAGGTCCGGTGCCCCTCACCGACATCACGGCCCGCACGGCCGGCGCTCCCACCACCGCCACGCTGCCCACCGGCCGCCCCGGCTGCCTGGTGATCGCGCTGCTCGACAGTCACACCCGAACGGCGACCGGGACCACCCGGACGGTTCCGGGCGTGCAGTGCACCACCTCCTACCCGGACGGGTCCTGGGTCTGCGTCCGGCTCGGGACCGCCGGGTCGCAGGCCCTGGCCGAACTGGCCGCAGCACTGCTGCCCGAGGGCGCGGCCGTGGCCGGGTTCCTGAGCATCGACGGCCACCTGGTGGCGGCGAAGGAGCGTCGAACCGCCTGGTGGGCGGTGCGTGCTGCCGAGCAGCACGGCCGGACGTTCGTCACCCTCACGCCCTCCCGCGCACCCGGGATCCCCCGTGTCCGGGTGATCCGTTTCACCGACGTTGCCGTCACCGGGACGAGCGGGGACCTGTCATGAGCTGTGACCACCGCCCGCCGTGCCCCGACGCCGCCGCGCCTGACGCTTCTGCGGCAGTCGCCCTCGCGTACCGCCCCGAGCAGGGCTGGACGTTGCTGTGCAACGGCTCCATCCAGTTCGACGACACCGGTGCGTGTCTGCCCGACGGCCGCACCGTCGCGCCGCAGGACCGGATCCGGGATGCCTGTGAGCGTGCCGCGTGAGCCGGCACAGCGCACGTCTGGGACCCGCCCGCCGACAGGCCGGCCCCGTCAGGGCCGGGTCGCGGCCACACGCGGCCGTGCACGTCGCGCAGCCGGCGGCCCCCGCCGACCGAAGCCGGGAAGGGCAGTGGTGGCAGCGGTCCCGGTCGGAGGACTCGCTCTGGCCCGGGGTCGGGGCCCATGCCGCCGCGTCCGCGCGGGTGTCCAACCGGCTGCTGGGCGGCAAGGACCATTTCCGGGCCGACCGGGTCGCCGCCGACCGCCTGCGCGAGGCGGACCCCGCCTGGTCCGACACCGCAAGGGCGGCGCGCCGCCGTGTGCTCGAGGTCGCCGGCTGGCTCGCCGCACACGGGGGCGTCGGCCAGTTCGTGGATCTGGGCTGCGGCCTGACCACCGGCGACCACCCGCAAGCCCCGTGGGAACTGCGTCCGCTGCACGCGGCCGTCCTTCCGGCCGCGCCCGGCGCGCGGATCGTGTACGCGGACCGGGACCCGATGGTCCTGGCCCACGCCCGTGCCCTGCTGCACACCCCGGTGCCGGGACGCGCACGGCACCTGGCAGCCGACCTCGCCTCGCCGGGCCCGCTCATGGAGGCGCTGCTCGGCCCGCAAGCCGCTCTGGACCGGCAGCGGCCCATCGCCGTGGTCCTCTCGGACGTCCTCCACGAACTGGCGGACCACCAGACCGGACGGCTGCTGGAGGTCCTGCGGGAAGGTCTGCCGCCCGGCAGTCGACTCGTGGTCTCCCACCGCCACGGCGGTAGGGATCAGGGACGACGTGCGGCAGTGGCCGCGGCACACGCTGGGTCGGGGCTGGCGTGGCATCCGCGCACCGGCCGTGACCTCGAAGTGCTGGCCGGCGGCTGGCGAATTGCGGACCTGTCCACGGCGGGTGTCCGGGCCGCGCACGGATACGCCGTGATGCTGCTGGAGACCGGGGGCTCGCGGTGACCACCATGCGTCACGGGGTGCCGGCGGTGACGCTCTGGTCCGGGGAGCCGTGCACCGGCGAGCTGGTGCTGCACCACAGCGCACCGGACGCGTTCCGGCCCGGCCGGGTGACCGGGATCGGCTACGCGGACGAGACCGCGCAGGACCGAGACGAGATGGGCGTGCTGATCCTGCGTCACCGGCCGAACCCCGGCGAGGGCACGCCTCTCCTCAAACTGGTCCACCCGGCCCGCCAGCACGCCTCCATGGCCGACGAGTTGTGCCAGGGCTGTGGTGGAGCGCCGGACCGTACCGCGGAGGGGACACTGTGGCTGATGCCCCGGGACGAGGACGCGCCGCAGGGGTGGCCGGAAGGGGCGGTGGTCGAGCACCCGCCGATCTGCCTGCCATGCGCGCTGCGTTCACGCGATGCGTGCCCGGAAGGGCGGCGCCTCGGCTGGACGGCGGTCCGCGTCGGGGACAGCGACCTGTGGGGTGTCGCGGGCCCGGTGTTCGCCGACCGCGGCGGCCGGCCGGTGAAGGCCGGCTACTCAAAGCTCGGCTACGACGATCCGCGACTGGGCTGGATCACGGCGAGCAGGTGGCTGCGCACGCTGTGGGAGTGCACGCCCGTCGACCTGGACGCGCAGGCCCGCCGTGTCCCGGCCGCCGGCAGGACCGAGCCGACCGCGGGGGCGGTGCGGTGACCGCGAACACGATCACCGGCGGTTCCCGTGTGGCCGGCCCTGTCGTCCAGGCCCACAGCATCCACGACATCCACTTCCATCCGGCACCCGAGGACCACTGGGTGCGCCCCGACCAACTGCCGCGGCCCGTCCCGCTGTTCGTCGACCGGGACACCGAACACCGGGCCGTGGCCGACGCTCTCGACCAGGGCCGGGTCCCGGTCCTGGTCGGAGCGCACGGCGTCGGCAAGACGGCCCTCGCGGCGCGGGTACTGCGCGGCCTCCACCAGCCGGGCGGCTACCTGGCCGCCGACCTGCGCCCGGTCCACGGCGACGGGAACCGAGCACTCGGTGTCCTCGGCGGGTGGCTTCGCGCACTCGGCGCCCCCTTGGTGCCCGACCGCCTCGACCAGGCCCAAGGCCTGTGGCGGACCCTGACCTCGGCCCGCCGTCCGGCGGTACTGCTCGCCGGGGCGTGCGACGACGCCCTGGTGGGTGACCTCCTGCCCGCCGCCGACTGCCCGGTGGTGGTGACCGCGCCCGGCCACCTGCCCGGCCTGGTACCGCACGGCGCCGTGCACCTGGACCTGGGCCCGCTGCCGAGCGGGGACGCCGCGGCCCTGCTCGTCTCCCTCGCCCGCCGCGAACCCGCAGACGGCGAACAGGCGGCACTCACCCGGCTGGTGGAGGCATGCTCGGGCCTGCCGCTGGCCATCGGTCTGGCCGCCGCCCAGCTCCAGATCGACCCGGACCTCAGTCCCGCCCACCTCGCCGCCAGCCTGACCGGACCCGCTCCCGACCACCGGCCCCACCACGTGGGAAACGTCGTACACCGCGCCCTCGACCACACCTACAGCCGCCTCGACGACACCCGCGCCCGTGCGTACCGCGCCCTCGGGGCACTGCCGGCCGTCCCCGTGGACTCCGCCCTGCTCGCCGCCGCCACCGACACCACCGTGACGGCAGCAGCCGCGCACCTGACCGCTCTGGAGCGCCGCCACCTCGTCACAAACACAGGCGACGGCCCCGACGGACCCCGCTACCGGCTGCCCGGCCCGGGCCACGACCACGCCGCCCGCCTCGGGGCCATCGTCGACGGCGACGCCGCACCGGCGACCGTACTGCGCGCTGTGCGGTGGTGGGTCCGCACCGCAGAGGCGGCCGGCACCCTGGCCAGCGCCCGCCGCACCCTCCTGCCGCCCCGGCCCGCCACCGACCACCCGCCCTTCACCGACGCGCGGCACGCCCGGACATGGCTCGACGCTCAGCACGCACTGGTGCGCCCCCTCCTGGACACGGCCGCCCGTGCCGGGCACCACGAACTGGTGTGGCGCGGCGCGCTCGCCCTGTGGCCGCTCGTCCTGCGCCACCGGGACTACCCGCTGTGGCTGTGGCTCTACCGGCTCGCCCTCGACGCGGTACGCACGGACACCGGCGCCCCGCCCGCCGCACTGCGCGAGGTCCTCAACTCGCTGGCGATCGGCCTCAGGGCCGTCGGACGGCACGACGAGGCCCTCGCCCTGCTCCACGAAGCACTCACCAGCGCCGACAACGACCCGCACCCCGACGCGGCCCTGTCCCGGGCGCAGCACCTGCACGACATCGGCGCCACCCATGCCGCCGCGGACCGCCCCGCTCAGGCCCGCGGCCCGCTCGAGGAGGCGCTACGCCTGCGCCACGAGCTCGGCTACTGGCGGGGCGTGGCACTCACCCAGCTCGTCCTGGCCGGCGTCCACGCCGACGTCGGCGCCGTCCGGGCCGCCCTGGTGCTGCTGCGCCGGGCCCGCACCGCGCTGGCCGGTGAGCCGCTGGAGGCGATGCGGGCCCTCGCCTGGACCGGGCACGTCCTCACCCGCGCCGGGCACCCGCTGCTCGCCGGTCAGGTCCTGCGCGTCGCCCAGGCCGACGCCGAGACGCTGGGGAACGCCCTGTGGAGTGCCCGGCTGCTCGAGTGGCGCGCACTCGCGGCTGAGGCCGCGGGACGCCCGGGCGCCGCGCGGCGGCTGCTGAGGGCCTCACACGCCGCCTACACGGCGGCCGCCTCCGCCTCCGACATCCGGCGGCTGACCGTTCATCTGGACCGCCTCGACAGCCCACCCGGGTCCCCGACCCCCTGATCCGCTCCCAAGCCCCTGATCCTGGAGTAGCCCGTGTCCCGCTCGTCCCCCGCGCAGTCCGGCATCCCGGCCGCCTGTGTGCCCTCGCCCGGCGCGGACGGTCCGCTGCTCGACCCCGGCCCCGCCGTGCCGACCGCCGAGCGGGCCCGGGCCGTGGCCGAGGCCACCGGACTGCCGGTGGCGGTCCTCGACGGCCACATGGTGCCGGTGAGGATCGACGCCGGCAGCGAGCCGGTGGACGGCCGGTGCCGGTTCACCGGCGTCACCGTCCACTACGACGGCGTCTCCGTCTCGGTGCGCGCCCACCACCCTCTCCCAGGGCCGGCCGTGGAGCCCGCCGATGCCCGACAGGCCACCGCCGGAGGCCTGTTCGCCGACGGGAGACTGGTCGTGGACGGGGTGACGTACCTGTCTGTGGGCTGCAGGGTCCTGCCCGGCGGGCCGGTGCGGGCCTGGACGGCGTGCGCGGCCGGCGGCTGGCTGGTGACGGTGCGCGGCTGCCCGGACCGCACCGGTGTGCGGCTCCTGCACGCCGAGGCGGCCCCCGGCCCCGGACGTCCCGTCCCTCACCCGTCGCACGACGCCACCGCTCCGGTGCCGGTCCTCGACGGCAGGGGCACGCCCCGCATCGCTCCCGTCACCGGCACGGCGACAGGGTGGTGCAGCACCTACGCCGACGGCACCCGGCTGTGGCTGCTGACAGGACGGCTGCCGGCGGACACCGCGGCGCGCCTCGTGCTCGGGGACGGGCCGGTCGCAGCCGGACCGGTGACCTTCGTACGGGTCGGCGGCCGCACCCGGCCGGCGCAGCAACGCCGGACCGATCACCTCGGTGCGCGGGTCGTCGACCTGCAGGGCGCCGCCGGCCCGCGCACGCTGGTGCTGGTCACCTCCGGGCACCCGCAGGGCCCCGTTCCCCGGATCCTGCTCACGCCGCCGCCCGTCGGCGGCCAGGGCGCGGCGGTGCCCGGCGCCGAGGACGCGCGGTGACGGCCCCGCGCGGCGGTCCGCCCCGCGGCGCCTCCTCGGTGGCGCTGGCCCGGCAGCTGGCCGGACCGCTGAGCCCGCAAGGTATCGCCCGCGCCCTGGCCTGGCCCGCCTCCCGGGTGGAGAAGCTGACGGAGATCCTCCACCAGGCCACGGGCGCACGCACCCGCCTTGAGGTGGTCGCCGACTACGCCTGGGCCGGACACCTGAGCCCGCGGCACCTCGGGGCCGAGGACCTCACCGCGGTGCGCGCGCTGCCCGCAGAGGGGCGGCTGCTGCTTCGGCTGAGCGCCGCCGGACTGGACGACCGGGCGGTCGGCGCCGAGATCGGCGCCACCACGGCAACGGTGCTCCGGCGCCGCCGGGTGCTGCGTGAGGTCCTGGGAGTGGACAGCGACCACCAGGCGGTGGGACTCGGCTGCCTGGCCGGCATCGTGCGACACGCGGACATGCCCGGACGCCGGTTCGCGCGCGCGGTCGTGCCGGTGCCCGAGCCCCTGCGGGTGACGGCGGCACTCGCACGACGGCACCTGGCCGCCGAGGGCCGGGCACTGGCGGTGGTCCCGC
>NZ_MSJQ01000008.1 GCF_014596515.1 Streptomyces sp. CBMA156 | reverse complement strand
GGCGAGCAGCACGGCCGCGCCCCGGGCGTCCGGCTGCGCCAGCGCGACGGGCGTCAGCAGGGCGAGCGCGGAGCCGGCGGCGAGCGGCCGGCGGATCCGGGCCGGCCACGGCCGACCGGAACCGGCGTGTACGGAGGGAGAGTCGGTGCGCACCCGGCCGAGCCTACGGGCAGCTCTCCCGGGGGAGTCGGCCTCCTCCTCGTGAAGGAGCGTCCGGCCGTCGACTCCCCTCCGCAGCGGGAGGTCCGCGCGGCCGATCGCGAGCATGCTCGAAGGCGTCGGAAGAACCGCTCCGGAACCACCTCGCAGGACGACGCGCCGGGACCACCGCGCCGAAGGAGACCCCACCGCCATGAACCGCCGTTTCACCACCGCCGCAGTCGCGCTCCTCCTGCTGGCCGGGACGGTCGCCGCCGCGGCACCGGCCGCCACCGCCGCGCCGGAACCCGCCGCCGCGGCAGACGGCTTCGGCCCGGTGAGCGTGCGCGGCACCGGCGACACCGTCCTCACCTCCGCGTTCCAGGGCTTCGAGGGCGACCCGGTGCGGATCTCGGTGGACGCCCGCGCCACCACCAACTCCGTCCCCGGCAGCACCGGCGGTCACTTCCACGTCCGCCACGTACACACCGACGGCCGGCTGGTCGCCGACTTCGAGGGGGACATCACCTGCCTGGCCGTCGGCGGCCGGGAGGCGATCGCCACCGGGGTGGTCACCAAGGGCGAGGCGCCGTGGTTCCCCGGCCTGGAGCTGGTCGGCTCGAAGGTCTCGGTCTCGGTGGAGGACAACGGGCGGCGCGGGGACCGGATGGGCTGGGTCTGGGGCGCGCTCGGCAAGCCGGTGTCGGACTGCCAGGGCACGGTAGCGTTCATCCGCACGACCAGTGGCGACTTCTCCGTGCGCGGCTGACACCCGAACGACCGGGCCTGCCGAGGCCTCTCCGGTCCGACCGGGCTGCCCGCCGCCCGAGCGCCCGAAGACCTGGAGGCCCCGTTGTCCCACGACCGTCAGACCGCACCACCACAAGCGGGCGCGGGGTTCAACGGCCTCACAGGGGAGGGCCGTTGAGCCCCGCGCTCTACCGTCGGCCGCCCGACTACGCCCGACTCGCCGCCGTCGGGCCGTACTTCGCGCTGGACACCGCCGGGGACGGGCCGCCGGCGGGCTTCCGGCCGCTGGCCGAGCTGTACGGCACCGGGCCGGACGCGCCGCTGGCGACGCGGCTGCGGGTGGTGGCGCAGCGGCTCGGCACCGGCGAACCCCGGGTGGCCGCCTCGATCCTGCATCTGGGGCTGGCCGCCCGGTTCTGGTCGGTGGGCCTGGGCTCGGCCGTCCTGCTGGGGACGGTCCCGACCCTGGAGCAGGCCTGGATGCGGATCCCCGACCAGGGCCCGCTCGACCTGTGGACCCCGCCGGAGCCCGCCGGACCGGCCGCGGGAACGCTCGCCGACCGGCTCCACGAGGCCGTCCTGCTCGGCCGGCTGGAGCCGCTGGCGGCCGCCGTCCGGGCCGTCGCCCCGCTCTCCCCGCGCCTGCTGCTCGGCAACGCCGCCTCGGCGCTGGCCGGGACGCTGCGGGTGCTGGACGGCCATGCGCCGGGCGCCGCCCGGGCGTTGGCGGCGGAGCTGCTCGACCGTCCGCCGCTGGCCGGCTCCGGCACCCTGCGCACCGGGCCGGGCGGCACCGCGTTCCGGCGGAACAGCTGCTGCCTCTACTACCGGGTGGGACCGGGCGCCGGGCTCTGCGGGGACTGCTGTTTCAGCGCGCCGCCCGGCCGCGGGAAGCCGAGCGGCTGATGCCTTCACCACCGAAGGTCGTACCGGGGCCGCCCCCAGCCGCGCGCCGGCCCTGACGGCTCCGCCGGCACCGCCGGCACCGCGACCACGATCTCCCGGTGCCGCCCGGCGAAACGCTCCCGGATTCCCCTGGGGTGCCCCTCGGCCGAGTGCGCACCCTTGCCGCCGGAATCCCGATCTCCTATGTTTTCCCGGCGACTTCGGCCTCGTGCACGGCGCCGAGCCCGAGCATCACCCCGCAGCGCTCCCCCGCGCCTCACGACACGTTCCCAGGAGCAGGTCATGACCGATGCCGGTGCACGTGCCACCGTCCACTCCCCCGACCCGGACGCCGAACGGCTGGCCGCCCTCGGCTACACCTCCGAGTTCAGGCGCGACATGAGCCTCTGGGCGAACTTCTCGCTGGGCTTCACCTACCTCTCCCCCGTCGTCGGCGTGTACACGCTCTTCGCCTCCTCCCTCGCCACCGCAGGGCCGCCGATGCTCTGGAGCTTCCTGATCGCGGGTGTCGGCCAGCTGCTGGTGGCCCTGGTGTTCAGCGAGGTGGTCGCCCAGTTCCCGGTGGCCGGCGGGGTCTACCCGTGGGCGCGCCGGCTCTGGGGCCGCACCTGGGGCTGGCTGACCGGCTGGGTCTACCTGCTGGCGCTGATGTCCACCATCGCGGCCGTCTCGTACGGCGCCGGCCCGTACGTGGCCGTCCTGCTGGGCGTCGAGCCGAGCACCGCGACGACCGTCTGGTGCGCGCTCGGCCTGCTGGCGCTGGCCACCGTGATCAACCTCGGCGGCACCCGGGTGCTGTCGGCGGCGGCGGTGTTCGGCTTCGCCGCCGAGCTGCTCGGCGCCCTGGCGGTCGGCGCCTGGCTGCTGCTGACGCACCGCCACCACGGCCTCGGCGTGGTCCTCGACCGCTTCGGCGCGGGCGGCGACGGCAGCTACGCCGACGCCTTCCTGGCCGCCGGCCTGATCGCCGTGTTCCTGTTCTTCGGCTTCGAGGCCTGCGGCGACGTCGCCGAGGAGGTGCCCGATCCGGGTCGACAGATCCCCAAGTCGATGCGGCGCACCATCTACGTCGGCGGCGCGGCGGCGATCGGGGTCAGCCTGGCCCTGGTGATGTCGATCCGGGACATCGGCGCGGTGGTCTCCGGTGACGACGGGGACCCGGTGGCCAGGGTGCTGCACGACGCCTTCGGCGCGGCCGGCGCCCGGGTGGTGATCGGCGTGGTGCTGATCTCCTTCCTGTCCTGCGTGCTGAGCCTCCAGGCGGCGGCGAGCCGGCTCGCGTACTCCTTCGCCCGGGACCGGATGATCGTCGGCAGCCGGCTGCTGGCCACCGTCTCGGACCGGCTGCGGGTGCCGCCGTACGCGCTGCTGCTCGCGGCGACGCTGCCCGGGGTGATCATCGTGGGCGCCTCGGCACTCTCCGAGGGAGCGCTCACGAAGATCATCTCCTTCTCCACCATCGGCATCTACCTGGCCTTCCAGATGGTGGTGCTGGCCGCCCTGCGGGCCCGGCTGCGCGGCTGGCGCCCGAGCGGGGACTTCCGGCTCGGCCGCTGGGGCCTGGCGGTGAACGTCGGCGCGCTGGTCTACGGGGTCGCCGCGATCGTGAACATCTGCTGGGGCCGCACCCCGGACGCCGCCTGGTACGACGACTACCTGGTGCCGCTCTCGGCGGTGGTCGTCCTCGCGGCCGGCGGCCTCTACCTCGCGCTGGCCCGTCCGCACCTGCGCGGCGACGCCCCCTCGGGCGACGCGACGGCCGGTGCCGCACCGACGAAGGGGCAGGCATGACGGGGCTCCCACGCTGCGGCCTGTCGCTCCCCGGGCTCCCGGTCGCCGACGGCGGATCCCCACCGCGCCCCACCTGACCACGCCGCCCGCCGAGCCCGGCGCCGACGCTCAGCACGGTCGCGCCGAGGCCCGCGTCCGGCCTGTCCGGGGCCGGGCGCGGGCCGCCCTTCCCCACCCGGTGCCGATGCCCGTGGCACCGGGTGGAGCTCTCCGGGGAGCGCGGTCAGACCGCGACCGTCTCCTCCATCTCCTCCTCGGCCTCCTCCGGCGTCTCCACCGGACGGCGCCCGCGGCCCTCGTACAGCGCCGCGGCCACCAGGGCCGCCCCGCCGAGCAGCAGCCAGACCAGCAGGGTCACCACGTGCCCGCCGAGCCCGGCGCCGCCGCCGAAGTAGAGGATGCTGCGCGCGCCCTCCATGAAGCCGGCGCCGGTCCAGAAGCCGTGCAGCCCGCCGAAGAACCCGTTCTGCAGCTCGGGCCGGTAGATGCCACCGGAGGAGGTGAAGTTCAGCATCACGAACAGCACCATCAGGGCCAGCGTGGTCCACTTCTTCAGGAAGCTGTGCAGGCCGATGCCGATCAGCACGATGCCCGCCGAGTACAGCCAGCCGAGCGCCCAGACCGCGGCGTGGTCGTGGTCGACGACCTGGAAGACCGGCCCCGCGGTGACGATCCCGATCACGCTGACCGCCAGCGAGACCGCCACCCCGACCAGCGCCCTGACCCCGACGCTCAGCGCCGCGCCGGCCGCGCCGATCACCGCGACGCTGGCGTAGGAGCCGATGCTCAGCGCGACCAGCAGGAAGAACAGGCCCTGCCCGGTCGGGTCCCCCTCCGCCGGGGTGGTCAGGTCGGTGACGTGCAGCGGCACGCCCTGCTGGTCGGTGACGTCGGTGAACACCGCCGTGGCGGCCACCACCGAGGTCTCCGAGTTCCCCTTGGCGACGATCAGTTCGGGGCTCCTGGCGTCCGGGACGAAGGCGCCCACCAGGTCCCGGTCGCGCAGCTGCTGCTCGGCGGCGGCCCGGTCGTCCACGGTGCGGACGTCGAGCGCGTCCCCGGCCCTGCCCTGGATCGCCTGCGCCAGGCCCCGCGCCTGCGGCGTGGTGCCGACCACGGCCACCTTGAGGTGGTGCGGCTCGGGCTGGTGGAAGGCGCCCTGGTAGGCGAGCGCCATGCCCAGGCACATCAGCAGCGGGGTGATCAGGTGGATGGCCAGGTGTGTGAGCGAGTGGCCCAGGGCGGGCGCTGCGGCGGGGTTCCGGGGTGTGCTCATGGGGTTCGTACCGTCCTCCGGTGGTTCTCGGCTCGGTCGTGAAGATGGCAAATACAACCAATACGGGTGGTAAATGCAACGATCTGTCGATGTAGCCTACAACCATCCGACACCGATCGAAAGCCGGGCCCCCTGCGCGGCCCGGCTCCCTCACCCGCGCTCAGCCCAGCTCGAACACCCCGTACGAGAAGCCGTCCGCCCGCAGTTCCCCGTCCGCGACCCGTACGCCCTGCGTCTCCAGCGGCCGGACTCCCTCCGGCAGGTCCGGCAGCCGTACGGACGCCGGCTCCCGGCGCGGGTTGACCGCCACCAGGTAGCGGTCGGCCCGGGTGTACACCAGCGGGTACCCGGCGTGCCTGACCTCGGCGCCGCCGGCCGCGCCCAGCCCCGGATGCGCCCGGCGCAGCGCGATCAGCCGCCGGACGGTGTGCAGCAGCGAGGTCGGGTCGGCGCGCTGGGAGAGCACGTCAGGCCGGTGCGGGTCCGGGTCCACCGGCAGGTAGAGGCGCTCCGGCGGGGCGTCGGAGAAGCCCGCCGTGGGCCCCGGCGTCCACTGCATCGGGGTGCGCGAACCGGCCCGGTTGAACCGCGGGCCGAGCACGCTCCCCTCGGTGTCGGGCAGGCCCGGCAGGTAGCGCATGCCGATCTCGTCGCCGTAGTAGACGGCCGGGAGGGTGGGCCAGGTGAGCAGGAAGGCGAAGGCGGGGGCGAGTTGCTCCGCGGTGCGCGGTCCGGTCGCCAGCCGGGAGAAGTCGTGGTTCGCGGTGGGCAGCACGATGTGCCCGCTGCCCTCGGTGAGTTCGGCGGCGGAGCGCCAGGCGTCCAGGAAGGGCTGTGGGGTGCCGCGGCCCTCGGCCTCGAAGTAGCAGGACCCCTGGTTCCAGAATTCCTCGACCGTCCCGCCGTTGTTGTTCCAGAGCGAGCGGAGCGGCAGACCGTGGTCCGCGCCGCCGAAGTGCAGGAAGAAGTCGGCGTGGAAGCCGGCCCCGACGGCCGCTGCCGGGTCTCCCCACTCGGCGAGCAGGGCGGCCTGGGGGTGGGCGCGGTCCAGCCAGTCGCGCACTCCGGTCCAGAGCTTGGCGGTCTCCACCTTGCCCGGGTCGTCCTTGACCAGCGAGTACGCCATGTCCACCCGGAAGCCGGACACCCCGAGGCGGAGCCAGTGTTCCATGATCGCGCGCAGCGCCGCCCGGTTGGCGCGCGGGCCGTCCGCGTCCACCGCCTGCCGCCAGGGCTCCTGCGGACTGCTGCGCGCGTAGCCGAAGTTGAGCGCGGGCTGGCAGTCGAAGAAGTTCGGCAGGTACCAGCCGGACCGGCTGCCGGGCGAGGCCACGAAGCCGTCCGCCGGGCGGTCGGACCAGATGTACCGGTGGTCGGACGGGTCCTCGGCGGAGGCCAGGAACCAGGGGTGAAGGTCCGAGGTGTGCCCGGCCACCAGGTCCAGCAGGACCCTGATGCCCCTGCCGCGGGCGGCCTCGACCAGGGCCGCGAAGTCCTCGGTGTCGCCGTAGCGCGGGGCGGGGGTGAGGTAGTCGGTCACGTCGTACCCGGCGTCGCGGAACGGCGAGGCGAAGCAGGGGTTGAGCCAGACGGTGTCGACGCCGAGCCAGGCGAGGTGGTCCAGGTGCGCGGCGATGCCGGCGAAGTCGCCGATGCCGTCACCGTCGGAGTCGGCGAAGCTCTGCGGGTAGATCTGGTAGAGCACGGCGTCGGCGAGCCAGTCGGGGCCGGGGCGGGTCGAGGTCATGGGCGGTTCCTCCTGCCGGGTCCGGGGCCCGGCCGGGCGAAGGCGGGGCCGGGCCGGGTGCCCCCGATTCTCGTCCGATCCCGGCCGCCCCGACAGCCCGCCTCGCCCCGAACCCGCCGTCGGCGCGCGCCGAAACCTCCGTTCGCCCCGCCCCCGAACCCGCCGTCGGCGCGCTACGAGCCGGCCGCACCCGTACAGGCCGCCGTGAACGCCCTGGCCCGCCGGGTGATCTCCGCCCAGTCCCCCGCCGCGACCACGTCCGGCGGCACCACGTCCGTCCCCGCGCAGACCGCGAGGGCGCCCTGCGCCAGGAACTCGGCGGCGTTGCCCGCGTTCACCCCGCCCGAGGCCACCAGCGGGACACCGGGGTACGGGCCGCGCAGGTCCTTGAAGTAGCCGGGACCGAACGCCCGGGCCGGGAAGATCTTCACGGCGGCGGCACCGAGGTCCACCGCGTGCGCCACCTCGGTCGGGGTGAGCGCCCCGAGCACCACCGGCACCCCGGCGGCGGCCGCCGCCTCGGCGACCTCGGGGCGGCAGCCGGGGGTGACCAGGAAGGACGCCCCGGCCTCGGCCCCGAGCCGGGCCTGCTCGGCGGTCAGCACCGTGCCGACGCCGACCCGCCATCCGGCCTTCGAGGCGCGGAGCAGATGATCCGTCACATTCGGTGTGGTGTAGGTGAATTCGGTCAGGTTGATGCCACCCTCGGCGAGCGCGGCGCAGAGCGCGGCGGCGTCCGGGATCTGGGGTGCGCGGACCACCGCGATCACCGTTTCGCCGTGCAGGACGGAACGGCCGGTCGATGCGGACAGGTCGGTGGAGGCGGAGAGCTCGGTCATATGGCCAGGGTTCCTCGGTCGGTTCTGCGCAGGGCGCGCCCGGGCCGGGCGCCCGTGGTGCGGCCCTGCCGGACGACGGCGATGCCGTTGACGTACACGTGCTCGATGCCCTCGGCGGGCCGCCGGGGGTGCTCGAAGGTGGCGGCGTCCCTGACCCGTTCGGGGTCGAGGAGCACCAGGTCGGCGTGGTGGCCCGGGGCGATCCGGCCGCGCCGGTCCAGTCCCAGCCGGGCGGCCGGGCGGCCGGTCATCCGGGCGATCGTCTCCTCCAGCGTCAGCACGCCCAACTCCCGGCTGTAGTGGCCGAGGTAGCGCGGGAAGGTGCCCCAGGCCCGCGGATGCGGCCGGGCACCGACCAGCAGCCCGTCACTGCCGACGGTGTGCGCGCGGTGGCGCATGATCGCCCGGACGTTCTCCTCGTGCCCGACGTGCTGGAGGATCGTGGTGGCCAGCTCGTCCCGGCGCAGCAGGTCCAGGAACACCTCGGTGCCGGTCCGCTCCTCCTCGACGGCCAGTTCGGCGACGGTGCGGCCGACCGTCCCGGCGAGCGCGGCCGAGCGGACGCCGGAGATCTGGATCGTCGCCCAGTCGGTGACCACGCCGTGGCAGCCGTCGCTGCCCTTCTCCTCCACCTCGTACCGGATCCTGGCGCACTGCGCCGGGTCGGTGAGCCGCGCCAGCGTGGCGGCCGGGCCGCCCTCGGTGGCCCAACTCGGCAGCAGGGCCGCCAGGGTGGTGGAGCCGGGCAGGTAGGGATAGCTGTCCAGGGTGAGGTCGACGCCGTCGGCGAGCGCCTGGTCGACCAGCTCCAGGAACTCGCCGGCCCGGTCCCGGTTGACCCCGAAGTTCATCGTGGCGTGGGTCAGGTGCAGCGCGCAGCCGCTCCGCCCGGCGATCTCCACCATCTCCGCGTAGCCCTCCAACGCCCCGGCACCGTAGGAGCGTTGGTGCGGCGCGTGGAAGCCGCCGTAGGCCGCGACCACCGTGCACAGCTCGACCAGCTCGGCGGTGTCCGCGTACATCCCCGGGGTGTAGCTGAGGCCGCTGGACATGCCGACCGCGCCGTCCAGCAGGCTCTTCGCCAACACCTGCCGCATCCGGTCGAGTTCGGCCGGAGTGGGCGGGCGGTTGGCCCAGCCCATGACGAGCATCCGCAGCGTGCCGTGCGGGACGAGGTAGCAGGCGTTGACGGCGACGCCGGCCCGGTCGATCCGGTCCAGGTAGCCGGCGACGTCCCGCCAGTCCCAGTCGAAGCCCTCCGGATCGCCGTTCCAGCCCGCGAGCTGGCGGCGCAGCGCGGACAGCGTGGTGCCGTCCACCGGGGCGTACGACAGCCCGTCCTGGCCGAGCACCTCGCAGGTGACGCCCTGGGTGACCTTGGCCGGGTGCTCGGGTTCGAGCAGCAGGGCGAGGTCGGAGTGGGCGTGCATGTCGATGAAGCCGGGGGCCAGCACCAGTCCGTCGGCGTCCACCGTCTCGGGGGCGTCGAGGTTTACGCCGACCCCGGTGATCAGGCCGTCGGCGATCCGGACGTCCGCCCGGTAGCGCTCGGCGCCGGTGCCGTCGACGACCGTCGCGCCCTTGAAGACCGTCGCGCCCCGGCCGGCCCTCCCGCTCCCGGGGGCCGTTCTCTCCCCGGCCATCAGAAGAACGTCCTGACCAGGCCGGTGACCTTCGGCTCGGCCGCGTCCGCGGAGTCCAGCACCGGGATCGCCGTCCACTTGTCGAACGCGGTGCACGGGTGCGAGACCCCCAGCCGCAGCACCGCGCCGATCGGCGCGAGGTCGCCCGCGTCGCGCAGGAAGGCGTGCTGGTCGTTGAGTGCGGTGATCCTGGCCGCGGTGCCGGTCAGTTCGGCTCCGCCGCGCACCCGGTGCGGCTCCGGCAGTCCCTCGTCGAAGGGCAGGTCGCGCTTGCCCGCGTCCAGCAGCGCGAGCTGCGGCTCGGGCCGGGAGACGACCCGGGCCCAGCCGTGCAGCGCACTGCGGAACGGCGTCTGCCCGCCGCCCCTGGCGAGCGGCGAGATGCCCCGGTAGAACCCGTCGTCGTGGGCGATGTACGCCCCCGAGCGCAGCACCACGAACGCCTCCGGCAGGTTCGCCAGTTCCTCGACCACCAGGTCGAAGTAGGCGCTGCCGCCCGCCGAGACCACCGGCCTGGTGCCGTCCGGGTACGCGCTCGCGAGCCGGCCGTGCAGCCTGCCGAGCTCCCGCAGGTAGTCGCGGACGGCGGCCAGCCCCTCGGTGGAGGCGTCGTGCGCGAGCGCGCCCTCGTACCCGCCGACGCCCGCGAGACGCAGGGTGGCGGCGCGCAGTACGGCGGCGGCGACCTCGACGGCGGCGTCCACCCCGCGGGCGCCGGTCCGCCCGCCGGGGCCGCCGAGTTCGACCAGCACCTCGACCGGCCGTTCGGCCCCGGCGGCGCGCAGCGCCTCGTCCATCAGCCGCACGCCCTCGACGGAGTCGACCCAGGCGAGCAGGGCGAAGTCCGGGTCGGCGGCGAGCTCGTCGGCGAGCCAGGCGAGTCCGGCCGGGTCGAGCAGGGCGTTGGCGAGCAGGATGCGCTGCACCCCGAAGGCCCTGGCGATCCGTACCTGGGGCAGGTTGGCGAGGGTGATGCCGTGGCTGCCGGCGTCCAGCTGCGCCTGCCAGAGGGCGGGCGCCATGGTGGTCTTGCCGTGCGGGGCGAGCGCGACGCCCGCCTTGGCGCACCAGTCGGCCATGGTGCGGACGTTGTGGGCGAGGGCCTCGCCGTCGAGGGTGAGCAGCGGGGTGCCGAGCGAGGAGAGGGTGGGGCCGGTGGCGAGCCACTCCCGGACGGTGCGGCCCCTGGGGGCACCTCCCGGCCGCCAGGCTGGGGGAGACTCCGGCGGCGCGGCCTTGAACCGCCAGTCGAGCGGCTCGTCGGCCAGGGCGGCCACCGCGCCACGGGCGATGCCCGGACCGGTTCCGCTGCTTGTGAACGTCTGCTCCACCGTGTTCCTCCATCCGCACAGGGTTGCAACATACGCAACGAGGGTTGCACATGCTGGCAACACGGTTCTAGCATCGGCGCCGGATCACGGTCAACGGACCTGACTCCAGGCCGACGGGGTCGGCTCACGTGCGACGCTCTCGCGCCACGGGATCGACCCGGTGGGCCCGCTCTCGACGGAACGGCCGCAGACGAGGAGCCCCGCACATGCCGCGACAGGACACCCAGGGCCCGACCCGCCCCGGTTCTCCCCCGACGGCCGTGTGCGTGGGCGAGTCGATGGCCGTCCTGCTGCCGGACCGCCCGGGACCACTGGAGTCGGTGGGCAGCTTCCGGCTGTCCGTCGGCGGCGCGGAGTCCAACGTGGCCGGCGCGCTGGCCGGTCTCGGCGTGCCGACCGCCTGGATCAGCCGGGTCGGCGACGACGGCTTCGGCCGCCGGCTGCTCGCCGAGGTCGCCGCCCGCGGCGTGGACGTCTCGGCGGTCGCGGTCGACCCGCACCGCCCCACCGGCCTCTACCTCAAGGAGGTCGGCGGCACCACCGGCGGCCGCCACGACCTCGGCCCCGGACGCAGCCGGCTGCACTACCACCGGCGCGGCTCCGCGGCCGCCGCGCTCTCCCCCGACCTGCTCGCCGAGCCTGCCGCCGCCGCCCTGCTGACCGGCGCCCGGCTGCTGCACCTGTCCGGCATCACCGCCGCGCTCTCCGACGAC
>NZ_MSJQ01000079.1 GCF_014596515.1 Streptomyces sp. CBMA156 | reverse complement strand
GTCCGCACCGCCGACCACGCCCCCGGCGACCCGGCCGCCGGACTGCCCGCGATGGACGGGGAGGCGCCGTTGCTCGCGCCGCGGGCCGGGTACCGGGTGCCGTTCGCCTGGGTCCCCGACCAGACCTGCACCGACCCGGACCCGGTGACCCCCCCGTCGAAGGGCGTCAACTACAAGGTGGCCCTGCGCTCGGACGTCCCCGCCGCCGAATCCGGCGCCCCGGCCTCCGGTGCCTCCGGCGCCCCCGGGGTACCCAGCGCCAACCCGCCGGCCTCCGAGTCCCCGTCGGCGGCCCCCAGCACGACCTCCAGCCCGACGGCGACCCCGACCGGCAACCCGACCACCGCGCCGGCCACCGCCACCATCGCCCACACCCCGGCCCCCGGCAGCCCCGCGGCCGCCACGGTGACCCTGCCGGTGTCGTGCGGCGGCACCGTCTACCGCGGCGGCGTCCAGGGCGTGGGCGGTCCGGCGCCGCAGCCGTCGGGCTCGCCGACGGCGGGGTGACGGGCAGCGGCCACCGGGCGCCGAACGGCGGGAATCGCGCACCGGGCGGCAGCCGCGAACGGGCCGGACGTCGCCGTGTCCGGGGCCCGGGGGGTCGGGCGGATGTGAGGAGTGGTTACCGTGGGGGGTGTGTACCGGTTCCTCCTGACCCCGAGATGGCTCGGCGGCACCGTCGTGGCCGTGGCTGCCGTGGCGGTGTGCCTGTGGCTGGGCTCCTGGCAGCTCGGCCGGTTCGAGGACCGGGTGTCCACGCACCAGGAGACCAAGCAGTCGGCCGCCGATTCGGGTGACGCCCGGCCGCTCGACGCGCTGCTCAACCAGACGACCCCGCAGGTGAACACGGAGACCGTCGGCAAGACCGTCACCGTGACCGGCAGCTACGACACCGAGCACCAGCTGCTCGTCCCCAACCGCGTGATGGACGGCAAGCAGGGCTACTACGTGCTCACCCCGCTGCGCACCGCCGACGGACACGCCGTCGCCGTGGTGCGCGGCTGGGCGGCCGGGGACCCGGGGGCGGGCGCCGCCGGGCCGCCGCCGGGCGGGCAGGTGACGGTCACCGGGCGCTTGCAGGCCAACGAGGCTGTGGGCAGCAACGGCGCGGTCGCGGGCGGTCTGCCCACCGGGCAGCTCGGCATGATCAACCGGGCGTCGCTGCTGAACGTGCTGGAGTACGACGGCTGGTACGACGGCTGGGTGGCCGTCGACGACGCGCCCGCCGGGCTGGCCCCCGTACCGACCGTGCAGCCGCAGGGCGGGGACGGGCTCACCCTGCGCGCGTTCCAGAACCTGGGCTACACCCTGGAGTGGTTCGTCTTCGGCGGGTTCGTGGTCTTCATGTGGTACCGCCTGGTGCGCCGCGAGGCGGAGGCGGAGCAGGACCGGGTCCTCGGACTGGACCCGGTCCTGGACTGACGCTCCGGAGCGCCCCCGGGCTCAGCGCTTCGTCGGCAGGGCCGGTGGCGCGGTGGGCTTGACCGGCGGCGGCGCGGTCGGGGCCGGTGTCGGAGGCAGCGGCTGGGTCGGGGACGACGAACCGGTGGGCAGCGGCGTCGGCTCGCTGTGGCAGTGGCCGTTGCCACTGCCGTTGGTGTCGTCGGAGTCGTAGTGGTCGGTGTGGTGGTGCACGGTGCGACCGGACTTCGACCCCTTGGAGCCCTTCGAGCCGGAGGAGCCCTTGGACCCGCTCGACCCCTTCGACCCCTTGGCGAGTTCGACGGTGCCGTCCTGGTCGGTCGCCTCGTACACCGCCGGCAGGACGGCCGTGCCGGTGCCCGGCGCGCTCGCCTTGGTCGCGGTGGCGGGCGGTGCGGCGGCAGAGGGTACGGCGGCGGACGGCGCCGGGGCGGACGGCGCCCCGGTGGGCACGGCCGGCGGCACCGCGGTACCCGTGGGCAGGACGACCGGCGGGCCGGTCGGGGGCGGGCAGGCCGCGTTGTCGCCGTCCGAGCTCGAACAGCCGGTGAGCACCAGGGCTCCGACGGCCGCCACCCCCGCGAGCGTCAGCAGACGTCTCACACGGTCCCCCCGTCCGCGGTGTGCCCGGCCGTGCCCAGGTGCCGCCGGACGAAGTCGATCTCCAGGCGCAGCTGCCTGATCCGCTCCTCCACCACCAGCGAGCCGTGCCCGGCGTCGTACCGGTACACCTCGTGCGGCTTGCCGAGCCGCTCAAGCCGCTCGACGTAGTTCTCGATCTGCCGGATCGGGCAGCGCGGGTCGTTGACGCCGGCGCTGATGTACACCGGCACCCGCACCTGCTCGACGTAGGTCAGCGGCGAGGAGGCGGTGAAGCGCTCGGGGACCTCTTCCGGGGTGCCGCCGAAGAGCGTGCGGTCCAGCGACTTGAGCGCCTCCATCTCGTCGGCGTACGCGGTGTGGTAGTCCGCGACCGGGACGGCGGCGATGCCGAGGGCCCAGCTGCCGGGCTGGACGCCGAGGCCGAGCAGGGTCAGGTAGCCGCCCCAGCTGCCGCCGGTGAGCACCAGCCGGTCCCGGTCGGCGAGGCCGCTGTCGACCGCCCACGCGCGGACCGCCGCGATGTCCTCCAGCTCGATCAGCCCGACCCGCTCGTGCAGGGCGTCCGTCCAGGCCTGGCCGTAGCCGGTCGAACCGCGGTAGTTGACCCGGACCACCGCGAAGCCGTGGTCCAGCCAGGCCGCGGGACCGGCGGCGAAGGAGTCGCTGTCGTGGTGGGTCGGGCCGCCGTGGATCTCGAACACGGTCGGGTACGGGCCCTGCGCGGGCGTCGCCGGCCGCTGCACCAGGGCGTGCACCCGCCCGCCGGGGCCGTCCACCCAGACGTCCTCGACCGGGACCGAACCGGGCGGCACCGCGCCGGGCGCCCGCAGGACGACCGTCCCGGCGGTGGAGCGGACGGCGGAGGGCTCGGCGGCGGAGGACCACAGGTACTCGACGGTGCCGTCCGGACGGGCGGTGGCGCCGCCGACGGTGCCGCGCGGGGTGTCCAGGCGGGTCAGCAGGCCGTCGGAGAGCGCGTACGAGAACAGCTCGCTGCGCGCCTCGTACTCGTGCTCCACCAGCAGTTCAGCGGCGCCGGGGCGCCACTGCGCGGAGACATCGCCGGGCAGCTCGCGGCCCTGCTCGTCACGCAGCGGCAGGGCGGTCTCGGCGCCGGTGGCGACGTCCCAGACCATCGGCTCCCAGCGGCCGGTGCGCTGGTGGGCGACCAGCAGACGGGTGTCGCCCTCGACCGGGGCGAAGCCCAGGCAGGCGACCCCGCGCGGCTCGTCCCTGCCGGTGACCTCGTCCAGCTCGGCGACGGTCTCGACGCCGCCGTCCCCGGTGAGGCGCACGACCCGGATCGCCGAGTGCATCGCGTCGCCGTGCTCGGTGTGGTCGATGGCGAGCAGCGTGCTGTCGTGGCTGAGGTCCCCGATGCCGCCGTACTCCTCGTGCCGGTAGATCTCGACCGGCTCGGCGCTGCCCGGGCGGCGCAGGTGCAGGGTGGTGCCGTGCTCGTCGGTGGAGCGGCCGACGACCACCGTGCCGTCGCGGCCGACGGCCAGGCCGGCCGAGTAGGAGGGGCCGAGGCCGGGCACGGCCTCCTCGTCGGGGCCGCCCGCGAACGGCTGGCGGCGCCAGACGCCGAACTCGTCACCGTCGTGGTCGTCGAACCACCAGACCCAGTCGCCGTCGGGGGACAGCTCGGCGTCGGTGGTGCCGTTCGGGCGGTCGGTGACCTGGCGGTGGGTGCCGGTGGCGCGGTCCCAGGCGTAGACCTCGTAGGTGCCGGTCGCGTTGGACACGTACAGCGCCCGGTCGGGGGCGTCCTCGGCCCAGTCGGGCAGTGACACCCGGGCTGCCCTGAACCGCTGCTCCCACGCCGGTACGGCGCTCTTCTCCTCGCTCATCCGACCATCCAACCCGATCGGGGGGAGCGAAGGGAACGGGCGGGCGGGCTTCGGGCCACCCGCCCGGTGCGCCGGGGGCGTTGCCGGAGGATTCGGCAGGGCTTTGAAGTTCGCTACTCGCTGGTGTCCGGAGAGTGCTTCCAGCCCTCGGAATAGTGGTCCCGGTGATAAGCCAGGTGAGCCTGATCCACTTGATGACCGGGAGCCTCCCGCAGCCTCCCGATCTCCGCACCCGTGGCGCGGTCAGTTATGGTCAGGTCGTCCGCGATGGCCAGCGTGCCGAAGTCGAACAGCGTGTGGTGGTTGGGACACAGACACAGGACGTTCCCCGCGACATCGGGCCCGTTGTGCGGCTGCCCCAGCCCCCGGATGTGAGCTGCCTCTGCGTAGGCGCCGGTAGGCGTGCGAAGCCGATTGCCACACACTTGGCAGGCGAAGTCGTGGGCTCGCTTCACGAAGTTCGCCACCCTGGTGCTGCGGACGATGCGCTGAACCCTGGCTTCGAGCCGTGTGGGGTTGTCCCGACCAACTGGCTCCTGGAGCACGGCTTCCTGCCGGGGCGGCACGTAGTCGGCGAGGCTCACGAGGCGGTAGCGCCAGATACGGAAGCCGGACCGGCCGACATCGTGCCAGGAGTCTTCGACACGAAAGAGCCCGTCATAGCGGTAGCTGGGACTGGCAGAGCGCTTAGAAGGGTGCCTCACCGCACGGACCACCCGCACCGGCGCCCCGGTGGTCTGGCTGGTGACGAGGGCAGCATTGCCGCGGGTGAGTTCCTGGTCCTTTACCTGGCGCTGCGTGTCCGAATCGCGCCCACCCTGCCCGGTGTAGACGATGACGTCGCCGTGGTCCTCGTCGTCCTCGTAGCCTCCGGAGACGACGATTGACTCGGCTCCGAGCTCCGCCGTGCCGCAGATGCCGGCCTGCAACGGCCGGTGCACCTTGGCGTTGGCGAGGACCTGTCGGTTGACGAAAGAACGTCCGACTTCGATCCCCGGCACATTGCCGTAACCGTCGAAGGTGATGGGCATGGCGGTGAGGACTTCTTCCTGCAAAGTTCGGACCTCTCAACGTCAGAGAATCGATGGACTCATCGATGTACTAGGGGTTGAGCTTCGTACCACAAACGCTCACGCGCACCACACGGTTCCACGTTCTGCGATGCCGCTTTCCGCGGCGAGACCATCGGGCGAACTGTCCGACTGCCAGACCCAGTTGGAGGGCGAGGAGTGGGGTTCCGATGTCAGGGCCTCGGCTTACGATGCCCTCCATGACGATTCGAGGCTTCTTGCATGAGGTTGGCACGACCTATAACCGCCGAGACGGGATCGGCACGCCAACGGCCCAGCTTCTCCGAGATGCTCCGTCTCACTTCGCCACGTACATACAGGGTGAATACGTCATCAAGGGGAGTGCTGGTGCTGGCGCAGGTGCTCTCTGTCCATGGGTCGCCTTCTTCGATCCGGACGAAACCACGACGGCTCAGCGCGGCATGTACGTGGTGTACCTCTTCGCCGAGAACATGGAGACGGTATCGCTCAGCCTGAACCACGGTGTCACTGAACTCCACAAGAAGTATCGACCCGCAGAAGCGAACCGCAGACTCGCCGCGGAAGCTGGCGCCATTCGTGGGGTGCTGTCCGTCGAGGGCGTCCAGGGCATGGAGCCCGCCATCGACTTGGGCAGTCAGTCGGGGCTGCCTCGGTCGTACGAGTACGGGAACGTTGTCGCTCGCACGTACAAGGTTGACGATCTGCCCGATGAAGACACGCTGTGCGCTGACCTCAGGCGGTTCATCGCGCTCTACCAGGACGCCCTGGTGGCTCGGGAACGTCTGCGGCAGACGACGCGTGACGTCATCGTCACGGTTCGGGCCGAAGGCACGTGGACTCACGAGCAGGACAAGGATGCGCTGCTCCACTTCGCGCCCAAGAGTGACGAAGAGTACGTGCAGTTCATCGAGGGCCGCGAAATCGTGAAGAGCAGGAGGCACGAAACCCTGGTTCGCGACTATGGAACCTACCTCCGGGTTAAGGGGTTCGATGTGGGAACCAACGTGCACCCGAGGGACATCGTCGCGCGCAGCGAGTCCGGGCACTGGTTGATCGAAGCCAAGGTCGTACGGCGAGGGAATGCCACCCACGCGGTGCGAGAAGCGCTCGGACAGCTGGCGACGTACTCCTTCCTGCTCTATTCGCCCGACAAGCAGCCGATGCAGATGGCCCTCTTCACTGAGGAGATCGGCGATGCCTACGTCAGGCTCCTGGAGCACCATGGCATCGCGTCTGTTTGGCGTTCGGCAACCGGATGGTCGGGATCATCCAGCGCGGTCACGGCGGGATTGGCCTCGCCGATGCAGTCGGACGCCTAACCGACATCGGTGGGCAACGGGGCCCGCACAGTCCGAGGGTGGATGAAGAGGGTGGCGCGTGAGCTGCGTCACAGCTGTGTGGCCTCTTGCTCCCCAGTGGGCCCGGCCGGTGATCGGCAGTCACGCAGGTCGGGCACAACGACAGAGGCTCTGCCGGATTTCTCCGGCAGAGCCTCTGCATTGGGTCGGGGTGGCGGGATTTGAACCCACGGCCTCTTCGTCCCGAACGAAGCGCGCTACCAAGCTGCGCCACACCCCGGTCTTGCGTTTTGTTGCTCTGTCTCCTTCGCAACGAGTAGAACTCTACCGGACGCTCGCCGAGACACGAAATCCGGTTTCGGGCGGGCGTCCGGCGGGGGTCAGCGGGGGGCCGGGGTGAGGGTGAGGAGGGTGGCCTCGGGAGGGCAGGCGAAGCGGACGGGGGTGTAGCGGTTGGTGCCGCAGCCGGCCGAGACGTGGAGGTGGGAGCGGTGGCCGCCGGCCGTGTGGGTGGAGAGGCCCTTGACCCGGCGGGTGTCGATGTCGCAGTTGGTGACCAGCGCGCCGTAGAAGGGGATGCAGAGCTGGCCGCCGTGGGTGTGGCCGGCCAGGATCAGCGGGTAGCGGTCGGCGGTGAACGCGTCGAGGACCCGCAGGTAGGGCGCGTGGACGACGGCGAGGGAGAGGTCGGCGTCGGGGGAGGGGCCGCCGGCGACCTCGCTGTAGCGGTCGCGGCGGATGTGCGGGTCGTCGAGGCCGGTGAACTCCAGGTCGAGGCCGTTCACGGTGAGGCGGCCGCGGGTGTTGGTGAGGTCGAGCCAGCCGGCGCTGTCGAAGCCGTCGCGGAGCTTCTCCCACGGGTTGTGGACGGCCCCGCTGATGCCGCGGCTCGCGGTCCCGTCGGGGTTGTTCATGCCGTGGACGCCGCTGCGCATGGCCTGGAGGTAGCGCGCCGGGTTCTTGCGGGCTGGGCCGTAGTAGTCGTTGGAGCCGAAGACGTAGACGCCGGGGAACTCCATGAGCGGCCCGAGCGCGTCGAGGGCGGCCGGGACGCCGAGCGGGTCGGAGAGGTTGTCGCCGGTGTTGACCACCAGGTCGGGGCGCAGGCCGGCCAGGCTCTTCAGCCAGCGCTGCTTCTTGCCCTGTCCGCTCACCATGTGGATGTCGGACACCTGGAGGACCCGGATCGGCCGGGCGCCGCGCGGGAGGACGGGGACCTCGATCCGGCGGAGGCGGAAGGCCCGGACCTCGTACCCGACGGAGTAGGCGAGGCAGGCGGCGCCGGCGGCGGCGATGCCGAGGGGAACGGAGTGCAGCGGTCGCATCAGTCCATGCTCTCAGACGGTCGATCAGCTGCCACCCGCCCGGAGCCGGTGGGGGAGGCGGCGGGGGGAAGGGGAACGGCGGCGGCCGGGGACGGCTCCGCGGAGTCGCGGCGGGCGCGCAGGGCGCGGACCTTGTGGCGGTTGCCGCAGCGCTCCATCGAGCACCAGCGCCGCCGGCCGGGCCGCGAGGTGTCGACGAAGATCAGCGGGCAGTCGTGCGCGCCGCACTCCCGGACCCGGTCCGCGTACGGGCCGGTGAGCAGGGCGATGGCGTCCCGGGCGAAGGCGGAGGCCAGCTGCGCGCCGTCGGCGGGCAGGGGGGTGGCCGCGGTGCCGTCCGGGGCGATCCGGGGGACCAGCGGCGGGTGCTCGGCGGCCCGGTTGAGGACGGCGTAGTCCTCGGGCGTGCCGGTGGCGCCGCGGGCGTGGGCGGCGGCGAGGCGCCAGAGCGCGTCGCGCAGGGCGCGGGTGCAGGCGAGCCCGGCGGGGGAGATCCGCACCGCCTCGGCGGGCAGCCGCAGCCGGGAGAGCGGGAGCCAGCCGGCGAGGTCGGCGGGCCGGTGCAGCACCTCGTACCGGGCGTACGGGCCGGGGCCGCCGGTGGTGAGCAGTTCGAGGCAGAGGGCGCCGGGGTCGAAGTGGAAGCGGCCGCCCCCGGGGGTGGTGAGGACCAGCCCGTCGTCTCCTTCGGTCATGCGATCAGGGTAGGCGTAACCGGAAATGGGGGTTACTGGGAACGGGGGGCACCGGGAGGGGAGGCCGCGCCCAGGAGGGCCGGCGTCAGGCTCCGGATGTCCCCGCGCAGCTCGCCGGCGGTCAGCGCCGCCCACATCACCCGGCGCCGCGGCTTGCCGCTGGAGGTGACGGCGATCCCGCCGCGCGGCATCTCGACCGCGAGCAGGTCCGCCTCGTGGCCCAGGGCCTCGGCGAGCACCGAGTGGGCGGCCGACTGCCAGCGCGGCTCCGGCTTCTCCAGGACGACCACGCCGGTCGGACGGTCCTCCCGGTGGCCGAGCAGGATCGCCACCCGCCGCTGAGGGATGCCCAGTTCGTGCAGCCGGGCCTCCAGGTTCTCGGCGAACACCATCCGGCCGCGGACCCTGACGCCGTCGCCGATCCGGCCGACGACGAAGAGCTGACCCCCGCTCATGAAGCCCGCGTCGCCGGTGCGCAGCACCCCGCCGCCCAGCACGGTGCCGGAGGCGGTGACGATGTCGTCCCGGTAGCGGGTGCCCACGGTGCCGCCGCTGACCAGCACCTCGCCGACCACCCGGTCCGGCACCTCGTCACCGTGGTCGTCGACCACCCGTACCCGGACGCCGTGCAGCGGCCGCCCGCAGCCGACGTAGCGGCCCGCCTGCTCGCCCTCCAGGTCGACGGTGGTCCAGCCCTCGCCGATCGGCAGGCCGGTGACCGCCAGGGTGGCCTCCGCCCCGCCGTACGCGGGCAGCAGCGCGCGCCGGTCGAAGCCGTACGGGCCGAGCAGCTTCTCGAAGTCCTCCAGCACCTGCGGGTCGATCCGCTCCGCGCCGAGGATCAGCGAGCGGACGGATCCGAAGTCCAGGCCCTCCAGCTGCTCCGGCCGGACCCGGTTCAGGATGTACACCAGGCCGAAGTTGGGCATGGCGGTGAGGGAGAGCTTGTTCTCGCTGAGGCAGCGCAGGTAGCGCAGCGGGGAGCGGAGGAAGTCGTCGGGTTGCAGCATCCAGCCGTCGCAGCCCACGGTGACGAAGCTGACCAGGCAGCCGATCAGGCCCATGTCGTGGTGGACCGGCAGCCAGGAGACACCGGCGTCACCGGGCAGCCACTGGGTCCAGCGGTGGATGGCGTTCACGTCGTTGCGCAGCGCGTCGTGCCCGATCAGGACGCCGCGGGAGCGGCCGCTGGAGCCGGAGGTGAACTGGAGCAGCGCGAACTCGGCCGGGGGGTACGGCTTCGAGGCCGGTCCGACGCCGGCAACGAGTGCGTCGAAGAGCACCGGGGCGGGCAGGCCGAGACCCTCGGTGACGCCGCGCACCAGGGCCAGGGACTCGTCGTCGCAGACGATCACCGCGGGCCGCGCGGTGGTGAACAGGGCCCGTGCGCGCTCGGCGTACGCGCCGCGGCGCTGGAGGGCGAACGGCGGCGCTATCGAGCACGGGGTGCAGCCGGCCGCGATGGCGCCGAAGAACGTCGCCACGAAGCCGGGACTGCACCGCTGGACGACGGCCACCACGTCGCCGTCCCCGGCTCCGGCGGTGCGCAGCGCCTCGGCGGTGCGCAGCACCTGCTCGGCCAGGTCGGCGTAGCTGTGGAAGTCCCAGGAGTCGCCCGGTCCGGCGAAGCGGAGGCCGCGTTCCTCGGGGGCCTCCTCGATCCAGTCCAGCAGGGCCCTGTCGGGGGTGCTCATTGACCGATTCCTCCCAGATCCTCGCGTCATCCGGAGCAAACTGGTGCCGCCCACGCGGAATCCTCCGGTTCCTTCGGGCGGGAGGACAGGAATCCCAGCGGGCAAGTCCGTCGCGGGGGCACCGGGGACCGGCAAGGCAGGTTGCCGGTCGCTTTCCTGGCCGACGCCCGCGACGCGGGCCCGGCGCAGGCCCGGCGTCGGCGGCGACGAACCGGCGGCGAAACCGGCGCGGCATCGGTGCGGCATCGGTGCGGAACCGGGGGAGGCGACCGGCGGGGAGGAGAGCGCACCGGAGCACGAGCAGGGCCCGGAGCCCGCGCAGGGACGGGAGCGCGGGCAGCACGGACGGTACGGGCGTGGGGCCGGCCTCAGGCCGGAATGGCGTTGACGTACTCGCGCATCATCCGGGGCACCCGGTACGCGTACTGGTGGCCGCGGTTCACCTGGACGACGGAGAAGTCGACCAGCTCGGCCAGGACGTCGAGGTTGCGGGAGGGCTCCAGCGCGTCGTCGACCGGCTCCTGCCGGACGTCCTCGATGGAGAAGTCCTCCGGGAAGCGGGAGAACCGTCTGAGCGCCCGGCGCTGCCGTTCGTCGAGCAGCCCGTACGCCCAGGCGAGGCTGCGGTGCAGCGAGCGGTGGTGGGAGAGCCCGCCCACCTCCTCCTGGCCCAGGATCGGCAGCACCCGGCACTCCTCCACCAGGACGCGCAGCGGCACCGAGCGCATCCGGAACGCGGCGTTCTCGATCGCGAGCGCCAGACCGCCGAGGCGCCGGCACAGCTCGACCACCTGGGGCATCTGGTCGCTGAGGTCCAGTGTCGGGACGACCGAGTGCACCCGGCGGCAGAACAGTTCGGCGGCGGGCGGGCAGCCGTACAGGCCGTCCGGCTGGTCGACCGACAGCGGCGACACCTCCCACAGGTCGGCGGGGACGCCGGCGGGTGCCCGCAGCGAGGTGATCACGATGTGCAGCGCGGGGTGCCGCTCCAGCAGCGCCCTGACCTGCCGGGCCACCGTGTCGATGATGTGCTCGGCGTTGTCGACGACCAGCAGCATCTGCATCTCGGGGCTGGTCCGTGGGTCGCGGTCGAAGCTCCGGAACAGGGTGTCGAGCGCGCGCTGGGCCTGGGCCGAGGCGGCTGCCGGGTCGACGCCCTCGGGGGTGACCGAGCCGAGTTCCAGGACGGCGACGCCGTCCCGGAAGCGGTCCAGGAGGTGGGCGGCCGAGTCCAGCGCCAGCCGGGTCTTGCCGACTCCGGCCGGTCCGGTGAGCACCAGCGGCCGGCCGGGGCGCAGGGCGGTCACGACGTGCAGCAGGTCGGCCTGGCGGCCGACGGTGATGTCCGTCTTGGGGCGCAGCCCCTGCCACCGTGCGGTTTCCGGGATCGCGGCGGCCGGGGCCAGCAGGCGGGGTTCGGGCCGTGCGGGCAGCAGCGCGGCGGGGGTGCCGGGCCGTCCGGCCTGGGACATCAGGACGTCGCGGTTGGTCGCCGCGGAGAACAGTGCCCCCACCAGGAGTTCCACGGAACTGCGCCGCGGATTCCTGATGGCACCGGTTTCCAGATTGCGAATGGTCCGGACACTGACATTGGAGTGCTCGGCTAATTGCTCCTGGCTCCAGCCGACCATCTTCCGTTGCGTTACCAACATCGAGCGAAGCTGATTGTTGTCCATTCCCCCGCGCTTCCTGCTGTCGTGAGCAGAATACAAGTCAAGAACAAGTCAAGAACTCGATGCGCCGTTTCGAGGCGCCGGTCACTCCGAAAACGATCGCTCCGGCCGGGCGACCGGTCGGAGCGCAGGCGTGAGCGCTCGTACCGGGCTCGGGCCGCAGTGCGCACGGTTCGCGGTCCGCGCGGGCCGCGACGGGCGTGGGCCGCACGGCGCTCGGGCCGCAGTGGGTCGGTGCCGTGGAATAATGAATCGGGGACGTGGTGACGGTTTGTCGCAGCTGTTCGGCCGCGGTCTTCGGCAGTGCTTTTGCGGTGAGGTGATCGCCGCTCGGGGGCTGCTCGGGCGACGCGCGAACGAGTGTACTACGCGGGTAAATTCCGGGAAGTGGCCGCAGCGTTCTAGGTGCCCCTCCGACACCGGCAACTTCGCGCGGTTTCCGGCAATTCCCGGCCTTTCGACCGGGTGCGTGCGGGCATTTTCGGCCACCGTGGCCCGATTCCGTCGGACGTTCCCGGCCTTGATCGCCGATTGTTCACGGACCCGGCCGTCGGCTGTTCACGGACTCGACCTCCGCCGTTCCCGGGTCGGATCGGCGTCGCCCGACGCGCCGCCGGGCGAGGGACGGCCGGTGTCGCCGGGGCATACTCGTTCATCTGCGAAAACCCGCTGGATGCCTGCGGGAAACCCGGTTGAGCCCACCCACGGCCGAAGGATATGAAGAGGAAATGACAACGCTCAAGGAGCAGCTGCACGAGGACCTCACCGCTGCCATCAGGGACCGGAACGAACTGCACTCGTCCACCATCCGGCTCACGCTGGCCGCCGTCACCAGCGAGGAGGTGGCGGGCAAGCAGAAGCGCGAGCTGTCCGACGCCGAGGTGCTGAAGGTGATCGGTCGCGAGGCGAAGAAGCGCCGGGAGGCGGCCGAGGCCTTCGACACCGCCGGCCGGACGGAGCAGGCGGACCGGGAGCGGGCGGAGGGCGAGGTGCTGGCGACGTACCTGCCCAAGCAGCTCTCCGACGAGGAGCTGGCCGCGATCGTGGCGGCCGCCGTGGCCGAGAGCGGCGCGAGCGGCCCGCAGGCGATGGGTGCCGTCATGAAGCTGGTGAAGCCCAAGGTCGACGGTCTGGCCGAGGGGGGCCGGGTCGCCGCCGCGGTGAAGGCCGCCCTGCTCTGATCCGCCCTGCTCCGGCCCGACCCGGCCGGGGCTGATCCGACCCGCTGCGGCCCGACCCTTCCGGGCCCGCACCGTCCGAGCCCGTCCGGGCCTGACCTGGGCGGTCGGGCCCGCCCCCGGCCCCCGCGAGGCGGCGGCGCACTGGCCTGAATCGAGTGTTCCGGCGCCGTCGTGCGGCATCCGGCCGCCCGTTCCGCCCCCGCCCCCGCCCCCGGCGCCCGGCAACACGCCGAAGGGGCGCCCTCCGCACTGGAGGGCGCCCCTTCGGCATGCTCGTCCACCGAGCGCGGGGAAGCCGGTCAGCCGTTCCCGTTGCCGCCGTGACGGCCGTTCCCGTTCCCGTTGCCGGGCCCGCCGATGCCGGGCGGGAAGGTGAACCCGCCGGGCAGTCCGCCGGGCAGCCCGCCCGGAAGCCCGGTGGTGCCGCCCTGCTGCTGCGGCGGCGGGGGGTTGCCGGCGGGCGGCTGGGCGGCGTTCGGGTCGGCCGGCGCGGTGGTGGC
This sequence comes from Streptomyces sp. CBMA156, assembly GCF_014596515.1. GTDB lineage: Bacteria > Actinomycetota > Actinomycetes > Streptomycetales > Streptomycetaceae > Kitasatospora. Next base: position 10,593 of record NZ_MSJQ01000079.1, on the reverse strand, counting down.
CCCGGGGGGAGTGACCGGCTGCGGGTCCGGGATGTTGGCGGTCTGGATCGGCTCCAGCGGGGTGCCCTTGAGCGCCTGGTTCATCGCCAGCGCCCAGATCGGCCCGGGGCCGGTCGCGCCGAACACGTCGTCGAAGTGCTTACCGCCGATGTTGATGTTCTTCATCTTGACGCCGCCGGCCGGGCCGCCGAGCCAGACCGCGGTGGCCAGCGACGGGGTGTAGCCGTTGAACCAGGCGGCCTTCTTCTCGTCGGTGGTACCGGTCTTGCCGGCGATCTTGCGGCCGTCGTCCATGGTCAGGGCGGCCGCGGTGCCCTTCTCGGTCACGTTCAGCAGGACGGCGTTGAGCGAGTCCGCGGTCTGGTCGGAGAAGGCCTGGCTGCACTGGGCCTGCGGGACCGCGATGTCCTTGCCGTCCACCGTGGTGATCTTGTTGATCGCGACCGGGGTGCAGTACTTGCCGCGGGCGGCGAAGGTCGCGTAGACGTTCGCCATGGTCAGCGGGGAGAGCTCCAGGGTGCCGAGGACCATCGAGGGCACCTCCTGGAAGGCGTCGCCCTTGGCGGACTGGGTGATGCCCAGCTTGTTCGCCATCTGCTTCATCGCGCAGAGGCCGACCTGCTGCTCCATCTGCACGAAGTAGGTGTTGATCGAGCGGGCCATCGCCTCCTTCAGCTGGTACGGCCCGACCTCGTTCTCCTGCTCGTTCTTCACCGTCACCTTGGGCCGGTCGGTGTTCTTCCAGGTGCCCGAGCAGGTGGACATCTGCGGGTACTCGATCTTGTTCTCGGACGGGAACGACTGGGTGTTCGACATGCCCGACTCCAGCGCCGCCGCGGCCAGGATCGGCTTGAAGGTCGAACCGGTCTGGAAGCCGTTGCCGCCGCCCATCGCGGCGTCCACGTTGAGGTTGACGACGGTCTGGTTCTTGTTCGGGTCCAGGCCGTACGGGCGGGTCTGGGCCATCGCCAGGATCTTGCCGGTGCCCGGCTCCATCATGGTGGCGGCCGCCGACACCTGGTCGGTCACGTTGACCTTCGAGGTGACGGCGTTCTGCGCGGCGGCCTGCTTGTCCGGGTCCAGCGTGGTGTAGATGTTCAGGCCGCCGGTGTTCCACACCTTCTTGCGCTCGTCGGCGCTCTTGCCGAACGCCGGGTCCTGCTTGACCACGTGGCGGACGTAGTCGCAGAAGAAGCCCATCCCGGCCTTGGCGGTGATGCAGCCGTTCTGCGGGTCCTTGTACTTCAGACCCAGCGGGGCGGCCTTCGCCTCCTTCGCCTGGTCCGGGGTGATGTGCTTGTTCTCCAGCATCTTGTCGATCACGACGTTGCGGCGCTTGACCGTGTTCTCGGGGTAGCGCACCGGGTCGAAGGACGACGGGTTCTGCACCATGCCGGCCAGCGTGGCGGCCTCGGCGACGGTCAGGTCCTTGTTGCTCTTGCTGAAGTAGCGCTGGGAGGCGGCCTCGACCCCGTAGGCCTGGTGGCCGTAGAAGGTGATGTTGAGGTAGTTGGTGAGGATCTGGTCCTTGCTCAGCTCCTCCTCCAGCTTGATGGCGACCTTGAGCTCCTGGATCTTGCGGCCCAGGGTCTTGCGCTGGGCCTCCAGGACGGCCGCCTGGTCGTCGCCGGCCTTCTCCACGTTGACGTTCTTCACGTACTGCTGGGTCAGCGTCGAGGCGCCCTGGGAGGTGGTGCCGCTCTCGGCGTTCTTGCTGACCGCGCGCAGGATGCCCTTGAGGTCGACGGCGCCGTGCTCGTAGAAGCGGGCGTCCTCGATGTCGACCTGGGCGTACCGCATGAACGGCGACATCTGGTCGGCGGGGATGACCGTGCGGTCGCGCTCGTACACCTTGGCGATCAGGCCGCCCTTGGCGTCGAAGATCTGGGTGGCCTGGGTGAGCGGCGGGGTCTTGAAGTCGTCGGAGACGCTGTCGAAGCTCTCCGCGGTGTCCTTGGCGGTCAGCCCGATGGCGCCGACGGCGGGCAGGGCGAGGCCTGCCAGCAGGAGTCCGGAGAGCACGCTGACGCCCAGGAACTTCACGCCGTTGCCGGCGTGCTCCAGCGCTGATCCGCCGGAGCGGTCGCGCGGAGCTCCGGTGTTGCCTGGGGGCTGGGGTGCCTGGGGGCGCTTCGGTGCCATGGGGAGAACCCTACGTCGCGGAATCCCGCACACCGGGGCAGGTGTTCGCCTAGGCTTGTCACAAGCTTGCGACAGCTTCGGTGCGTCAACATCGTTCACTCGTGTGGGCGAGGAGACTTGCCCGAATTGCCCGCCGATGGCCGGATTTTGAGGCAGCTGTGGCCTGCTGTACCCCTGTGGCCGGTCACACTCCGTGGTGACGTCTGTGGCGAGGGTGAGGGTTCGGCCCTTGGCAAGGTGTACGACCTGCGATCACTCCAACGAGTGAGCTGATCGATACCCATAGTCCGATCGGGTCATGCGAGATTGAGCCCGAAGGGGCTGTTGCAAGCTGTCGTTCTTCCGTAACGTCCTCAACTGGCAACGGTGAACATGCCGTTGCCGCCGTGGGGGAGCCTCGATACGGGAGAGGACGGCGCCGGGATGGGCTGGGTTGACGACTGGAGTGCGCAGGCCGCCTGCCGCACGAGTGATCCGGACGAACTGTTCGTCCAGGGGGCGGCGCAGAACCGCGCGAAGGCGGTGTGCAGCGGTTGTCCCGTACGGACGGAGTGCCTCGCGGACGCCCTGGACAACCGGGTGGAGTTCGGGGTGTGGGGCGGGATGACGGAACGCGAGCGCCGGGCGCTGCTGCGCCGCCGCCCGACCGTCATCTCGTGGCGGAGGCTGCTGGAGACGGCACGCACCGAGTACGAGGAGTCCCTCGCGACCGGCGTGATACTGACGGACTACGCCCAGGCGGGCTGAGCCCGGCCGCACCATGCGGTCCGGGCCGGTCGGCCCCGCGGGCGAGGACTACACCGCGCCGTTGAGCCGGTCCCCGATGGCCCGCAGTCCGTCCAGGTCGTGCACGTCGCCCGGCAGCGCCGGCACCTCCACGATCGGCACGTCCGGGTACACCGAGACGAAGCGGTCGCGGGTACGGCGTTCGCGCCCCACGATCTGCATCCGCTCGGCGTGCAGCCGCAACAGACCTGCCGCGAGCAGCTCCGCCTCGGGTGAGGTGTGCTCCGAGCCGTTCTCCTCCAGGGCCTCGGCGGCCGCCAGTGCCCGCTCCGCGGTGAGCTGCGGCGCGCCCGTGCCGTGCACCCGGTTGAGCACCAGCCCGGCCAGCGGCATCCGGTCCGCGGCCAGCCGGTCCACGAAGTACGCCGCCTCGCGCAGCGCGTCCCGCTCCGGCGCGGCCACCACCAGGAACGCCGTGCCCGGCGCCTTGAGCAACTGGTACGTGCGGTCCGCGCGCTCGCGGAAGCCGCCGAACATCGAGTCCATCGCGCTGACGAAGGTCTGCACGTCGGTGAGCAGCTGGGCGCCGAAGATCTTGCCCAGGGTGCCGGTGAGCAGGCCCATCCCGGCGTTCAGGAACCGCATCGCGCTGCGCCCGCCGACCTTGGCCGGGGCGGTCAGGATCCGGATCACCCGGCCGTCCAGGAAGGACCCGAGCCGGTTGGGCGCGTCCAGGAAGTCCAGCGCCGAGCGGGACGGCGGGGTGTCCACGACGATCAGGTCCCACTCCTCGGCGGCGCGCAGCTGCCCGAGCTTCTCCATCGCCATGTACTCCTGGGTGCCCGCGAAGCCGGCCGACAGGGACTGGTAGAAGGGGTTCTCCATGATCGCCCGGGCCCGCTCGGGCTCGGCGTGGGCCAGCACGACCTCGTCGAAGGTCCGCTTCATGTCCAGCATCATGGCCTGGAGCTCCCCGGTGCCGGTGACCCCCTTGACCACCCGCGGGGTGTTGTCCAGCTCGGTCAGGCCCATCGACTGGGCGAGCCGGCGGGCCGGGTCGATGGTCAGCACCACGACCTTGCGGCCGCGTTCGGCCGCCCGCAGGCCGAGCGCGGCGGCGGTGGTGGTCTTGCCGACGCCGCCGGAGCCGCAGCAGACGATGATCCTGGTCTTCGGGTCGTCGATCAGCCCGTCCACCGCGAGCCGCTGCCCGGTGCTCCGGACCCCGTTGCCTGTCGCGCCGGTGCCGTTGGTGGTCATGCCGCCCCCTGCCGCTTCAGTTCGCCGGCCAGCCGGTACAGCCCGCCGAGGTCCACGCCCTCGCCCAGCAGCGGCAGTTCGTACGTCGGGAGCCGCAGCTGCTGGATGTCGGCGCGCTGCGCGCGCTCCAGCTCGACCCGCTCGGCGTGTTCCCTGGCCTGCTCCAGCAGCGGGTCGAGCAGCGGCTCCACCGCCGCCCTGACCTTCTCCGCGGTGCGCGGGCGGCCGCCCAGCCCGGCCTCCCCGAGCGCCAGGGCGACCTCCTCGCGGTGGTCCCCGTCCACCGCGGCCACCGCCGCCGCGTCCAGCACCGGCGGCCTGACCAGGTTGACCATCACCCCGCCCACCGGGAGCGCCGCCTCGCGCAGCTCCCCGATGCCGTCCACCGTCTCCTGCACCGGCATCTCCTCCAGCAGGGTGACCAGGTGCACCGCGGTCTCCGGCGACTTCAGCACCCGCATCACGGCCTGCGCCTGGGTGTGTATCGGGCCGATCCTGGCCAGCCCCGCGACCTCGGCGTTGACGTTCAGGAACCTGGTCAGCCGCCCGGTCGGCGGGGCGTCCATCACCACCGCGTCGTAGCGCCGCCGGCCGTCCCGCTCCTTGCGCCTGGTCGCCTCGCAGGCCTTGCCGGTGAGCAGGACGTCCCGCACGCCGGGCGCGACGGTGGTGGCGAAGTCGACGAAGCCGACCTTCTGCAGCGCCTTCCCGGCCCGGCCGAGCTTGTAGAACATCTCCAGGTACTCCAGCAGCGCCAGCTCGGTGTCGATCGCCAGCGCGAAGACCTCGCCGGCGCCGGCGTCACCGGCGGGCAGCCCCAGCTGGGTGCGGGAGACCGAGGCGATCCGGCGCTCCTCGTACGGCAGCGCGGCGATCCCGAACAGCTCGGCGATGCCCTGCCGGCCCTCGACCTCGATCAGCAGCACCCGCCCGCCGTCGGCGGCGAGCGCCAGGGCCAGCGCCGCGGCCAGCGTGGTCTTCCCGGTGCCGCCCTTGCCACTGACCACGTGCAGCCGGACGCCCTCCCAGTCGGGGTCGCGCCGGTCCGTCTGGCCGGGGGTGCGTGCCACGCTCCGTCTCCGTCCGTCTCCGTCCTGCGGGCGTTCCCTCCTGCCGAGGGTGCCCCTCGCCAGGGTGCCCTCCCGCGAGGGTAACCAGGGACCGCGCCGGATGCCCGGAGCACCGGGGCCGCCAGGCCTGATCATGCCCTCTTTGTGCCCCACCTCACACGCCTCGCGGCCGGCGGAGCGGATCGCCGCGACGGCTCGTCTAGAGTCTGGCCATGACCAAGTGGGAATACATGACGGCGCCCCTGCTGGTGCACGCCACCAAGCAGATCCTGGACAACTTCGGCGAGGACGGCTGGGAGCTCGTCCAGGTCGTGCCCGGCCCGAACCCGGAGCAGCTGGTGGCCTACTTCAAGCGGGAGAAGAACGCATGAGCAAGGTCGAGGAGAAGCTCGCCGAGCTGGGCCTGACCCTGCCGCCGGTGGCCGCCCCGGTCGCCGCGTACGTGCCGGCCGTGCAGTCCGGCGACCTGGTGTTCACCTCCGGCCAGCTTCCGGTGGTCGGCGGCAAGCTGCCGACGACCGGCAAGGTCGGCGCCGAGGTGTCCCCGGAGGAGGCCAAGGAGCTCGCGCAGATCTGCGCGCTGAACGCCCTGGCCGCCGTGAAGTCGGTGATCGGTGACCTCGACCGGATCGAGCGGGTCGTCAAGGTCGTCGGCTTCGTCGCCGCCGCCCCCGACTTCATCGCCGTCCCGGGTGTCGTCAACGGCGCCAGCGAGCTGCTCGGCGCGGTGCTGGGCGAGGCGGGCGTGCACGCCCGCAGCGCCGTCGGCGTCGCGGTGCTGCCGCTGGACGCCCCGGTCGAGGTCGAGCTCCAGGTGCGGGTCAAGACCGCCTGAACGTGATCGCGGAGGCGGGGCCGGGCCTGTCCGGCCCCGCCTCCGTGTTGCCGGGGTGTGTCCGATCGACCGGTGAGCCTGGCGGGAATTGTCGGACACGCCCTAGCATCCGGGCATGGACCATCGAGCGACGACGCTCCCGATGCCGCCCGGCTGGCCTGCCCGGATCCGGGCGGTCGAATCCGGCGCGGTGACCCCGCCGCTGCCCAGGCCCGCCGCGACCGTCGTGCTGCTGCGCGACACCGCCGAGGGGCCGGAGGCCTACCTGCTGCGCAGGCGCACCTCGATGGCCTTCGCGGCCGGGATGTACGCCTACCCCGGCGGCGGGGTGGACCCGCGGGACGCCGAGGTCGAGCCCCGCTGGGCCGGGCCGGCGCCCGAGGAGTGGGCGCGGCGGCTCGGGGTGGACGCCGGGACGGCGCGGGCGGTGGTCTGCGCGGCGGTCCGCGAGACCTTCGAGGAGGCCGGCGTGCTGCTGGCCGGCCCCGACGCGGACAGCGTCGCCGCGCCGCGCGACTGGTCCGCCGAGCGGGCCGCGCTGGAGGCGCACGAGCTGTCCTTCGCCGAGTTCCTCCGGGACCACGGCCTGGTGCTGCGCAGCGACCTGCTGGGCGGCTGGGCCCGCTGGATCACCCCGGAGTTCGAGGAACGGCGCTACGACACCTGGTTCTTCGTGGCCGCGCTGCCGGCCGGCCAGCGGGCGGCCCTGGAGGTCGGCGAGGCCGACCGGGTCGCCTGGCTGACCCCCGCCGAGGCGGTGCGGGGGCACCGGGAGGGCCGGTTCGGCATGCTGCCGCCGACCGTGACGGTGCTGCGTGAGCTGTCGCCGGTGCGGACCGCCGCCGAGGCCCTGGCCGTGGCCGCCGGCCGCCCGCTGGCCCCGGTGCTGGGCCGGGCCGAGGTCCGCGGGGACCGCCTGACGGTCCGCTGGCCCGGATACGAGGAATTGACCATCGACGGGGAGTTCCCCGAGGACTCCTGACCGTTCCACCGACCGGGACCACCCGTCCCGGTCCGCAGGGCCCGCACGACCTGCACGACCCACAAGATCCGTACGACCCGTACGACATGACCTTCCCGCACCTCCGCAGAGAGAGGACCGACGCCCGATGACCCACGACGACGTGGCTCGCCGGACGGCACCCGAGATGCCCGCCCGCCGCCTGATTCCCCGTGTCCCCGCCTGCGACAGCCAGGCCCCGTTCGTCGAGGTGGCGCAGCGGGCCCTCGTCCGGGCGCTGCCGCTGCGGGCCCTGCACCGAGACCTCGGAGGCGGCCGGTGAGCGGACTCCTGCCCGGTGACCCCGCCGCCGTCGTCGGCGGCGAGGCCACCCCTCGGGCGCTGTGCGTGCTGGCGCCGAACCCGTCGCCGATGACGCTGGACGGCACCAACACCTGGCTGCTCTCCGAGCCCGGCTCGGACCTCGCGGCGGTGATCGACCCGGGCCCGCTGCACGAGGGCCACCTGCGCCGGGTGATCGACCTCGCGGAGGAGCGGGGCAAACGGATCGCGCTGACCCTGCTCACCCACGGCCACGCCGACCACTCCGAGGGCGCGGCGCGCTTCGCCGAGCTGACCGGCACCGAGGTGCGGGCACTGGACCCGGCGCACCGGCTGGGTTCGGAGGGCCTGGTGGGCGGACAGCGCCTGGACGTCGGCGGCCTGGACCTGCGGGTGGTGGCCACCCCTGGGCACACCTCGGACTCGCTGACCTTCCACCTGCCGGACGACGGCGCGGTGCTCACCGGTGACACCGTGCTCGGCCGCGGCACCACGATGGTGGCGCACCCCGACGGCCGGCTCGGGGACTACCTGGACTCCCTGCGCAGGCTGCACACCATGGCCTCCGACCAGGGCGTGCGGACGGTCCTGCCGGGCCACGGCCCGGTGCTCGCGGACGCGCTCGGCGCCGTCGACTACTACCTGGCCCACCGGGCCGCCCGGCTCGCCCAGGTGGAGACCGCGGTCGAGGACGGCTGCCTGACCGCGTCCGAGGTGGTGGCCCGGGTCTACGCGGACGTGGACCGGGCGCTCTGGCCGGCCGCCGAGCTGTCGGTGCGGGCCCAGCTGGACTACCTGGTCGAGCACGGGCTGATCCCGGGCCAGGGCGGCGACTGACCGCGCCGGGGCAGTGACCGACCGCGCCGGGAAACGCGGAAGGGCCCGTCCGATCCGGACGGGCCCTTCCGCGTTCGCGGGCGTCAGCGCGAGCGGCGCGACAGCCGCTCGACGTCCATCAGGACCACCGCGCGCGCCTCCAGCTTCAGCCAGCCACGGCCGGCGAAGTCGGCGAGCGCCTTGTTGACCGTCTCGCGGGAGGCGCCGACCAGCTGGGCCAGCTCCTCCTGGGTGAGGTCGTGGGCGACGTGGATGCCCTCCTCGGACTGCACGCCGAACCGGCGGGAGAGGTCCAGCAGGGCCTTGGCGACGCGGCCGGGCACGTCGGAGAAGACCAGGTCGGACATCACGTCGTTGGTGCGGCGCAGACGGCGGGCGATGGCCCGCAGCAGCGCGATGGAGACCTCGGGGCGGGCGTGCAGCCAGGGCTGGAGGTCGCCGTGGCCGAGGCCGAGCAGCTTGACCTCGGTCAGCGCGCTGGCGGTGGCGGTGCGCGGGCCCGGGTCGAACAGCGACAGTTCGCCGATCATCTCGCTGGGGCCGAGCACGGCCAGCATGTTCTCGCGGCCGTCCGGCGAGGCGCGGTGCAGCTTGACCTTGCCCTCGGCCACGACGTACAGCCGGTCGCCCGGGTCGCCCTCGTGGAACAGCGACTCCCCACGGGCGAGGGTGACCTCGGTCATGGAAGCGCGCAGCTCGCCGGCCTGTTCGTCGTCGAGTGCCGCGAAGAGTGCGGCGCGCCGCAGAACGTCGTCCACGTGCTTCCTCCTTCTCGGCCGTACGGCGGGTGGGCCGTCCGGCACAAGTTCCGTTCAGTGTTCTGCATCACCAAGCATGGCGCATGTCGCTCCGATCATATGAGGAGGGGGTGTGCGGAGGTGTGCCGTGCGGGGCCATTCGTACCGGCGGGTCACCGCGCGGGCCCGGTGGCGGGAGCCCCGGGGCGGCCATCGACCGAACTCTTGTCCGGTCTCATCGAACAGTGGCCGACCGCATATGCTTTACGGGTAAATTACCTGCTAACCTTTTGCGCATGGCCACAACCGCCCAGTTCCGGCAGGCACTTCGGATCGGCCCGTCCGGGGACATCTGGCACAAGCCAGCGCTCAGCGCCGTGGTCACCCTCGGTGCGCTCAACCTGACCCTGCTCGGTCTCGGCCGGCTCGACCTCGCCCTCTACACCTCCGCCGGGGGCCTGGGCGCCCTGTACGGGCACGGCCTGCCGTACCGGGCCAGGGCCCGGACGCTGGCCGGCGTGCTGCTCGGCACCGTGCTCAGCACCGGAGCCGCCCTCACCGCCGCCGCGCTGACCCACGACGCCGCCGTCCTGGTCGCGGTGGCGGCGGTGCTCGCCGCGCTGCACAAGCTGTTCTGCGACGCCGCCCGGGTCGGCCCGCCCGGCAGTCTGATCATCACCTTCACCACGGCGAGCTGCGCCTTCCTGCCCCAGCGCCTCTCCGACGTCCCCGCGCACCTGGCGCTCACCGTGCTCGGCGCCGCACTGGCCTGGCTGGTCTGCATGGCCCCGGCCCTGGTGCGCCCGTACGAGCCGGAGCGGATCGCCACCGCCCGCGCCCTGGAGGCCGCCGCCCGGCTGCTGCGGACCGACCGGGACGGGCCGGGCGCGGCCGCCGCCCGTACCGCGCTGCTCGGCGCGGTCGAGGCGGCGTGGCAGAGCCTCGCGCTCTCCTCCCCGAACCGGCTGCGGTCGCTCGGCGACCGACCGGAACGGCTGCTCGTGCACGCCGAATCCGCCCTGACCGGGCCGGGCCGGGCCGAGGACGCCGACCGGCACCTCTCCCGGGCCCGCGACCTGCGCCGCGACCGCCCGCTGCCACTCCTGGACCTCACCGACGCGGAGGAGGCCGAACTGCGCGCCCGCCTCCCCGCCCCGCGCCGTCCGTTCCACCGGACACCGCACCGGGCGCTGCGCCCCGGGTCCGCGCTGCTGCCGATCGCCCTGCGGGTCGCGGTCGGCTGCGCCGCGGCGGGCTGGCTGTCGCTGGCGCTCGGCGTCGGCCGGCCGTACTGGGCGGTGGTCACCGCCGCCTCGGTGTTCCAGGCCAACAGCACGCTCACCTGGCAGCGCGCGCTGCAACGGGTGCTCGGCAACCTGCTCGGGCTGCTGCTGTTCACCGCCGTGCTGCCGGTCGCGCACTCGGGCCCGGTGGCGCTGATCGGGCTCGGGCTGGTCTGCCAGTTCGGCGCTGAGGCGACGATCGCCCGCAGCTACTGGCTGGCGACGGTCTTCGTCACCCCGATGGCACTGCTGATGACGGAGTTCGCGGGCCCGCAGCCGGCCGGTGCCCTGGTCGCCGACCGCTGGCTGGACACCTGCGTCGGCGCGCTCACCGGACTCGCGGCCTGCCTGCTGGTCACCAACCGCCGCACCGCCGCCCGGCTGACCCGCGCCCTGGCGGGCGCCGAGGCCGCCGGCCACC
>NZ_MSJQ01000078.1 GCF_014596515.1 Streptomyces sp. CBMA156 | reverse complement strand
GTACGGGCCCCGGGCTGCCCGCGGGCCCGGGCGCCGGTGCCGGCGCCGGTACGCCCGGCGCGGTGTCAGGCGGTGGCGGGGCCGGTGTGCGGGGCGGGGGTGCGTACGGCGGCGTCCAGGGCCGGGGCGATGACGGCGAAGCAGCCGTCCGTCAGTGCGGCGATGTCCACCGCGGCGTCCCCGCCGGCGGCGGCGTCGGCGGGGCCGGCGGTGCTCCAGCGCTGGAGGACCGTGTGGAAGGCCGACAGGGCCATGTCGGCGGCCAGTCGCGGGTAGAGCTCGTGCCCGGTGTCCAGGTCCAGGCGGGCGGCGAGTCCGGCGGCGAGCCGGTCGCGCCACTGGGCCTGGCGTTCCAGGAAGCGGGCGTGCAGGGCGGGTGTGGCCAGGATCAGCCGCACCACCTTGCGGGCGCGTTCCTCGTGGCCGGCGCAGTCCCGGACGCAGGCCCACACCGTGTGCCGCAGCGCCGTCGAGGGTGCCTCGCCGGGCGGGCGGGCGGCGAGTTCCTCGTGCATGGCGGCGCCCAGGGTGGCCAGGAACTGGACGACGACGTCCTCCTTGGACGCGAAGTAGCGGAAGAACGTCCGTTTGGACACGCCCGCGGCCGCGGCGATCTCGTCGACCGTGACGGTGTCGAACCCGCCGTCCGCCAGCAGGTCCAGGGCGGCGCGGGTGAGTTCGTCGGCGACGAGCTGGCGCTTGCGCTGGGCCAGGGTGGGAGCGGGTCGCAAGGTCACGCCGCCCATCCTAGACCCCACGCCACGTACGTCATCAAACGTCAGTCTTGACACTCGGTGACACACAGGGCAGCGTGAGCCGCATGACCCGCCACCACCCGATGCCCGACCCCGCCCCGGACCTCAGCGGACGGGTGTTCGTCGTCACCGGCGCCACCAGCGGCCTGGGCCTGGCCACCACCACCGCCCTCGCCCGCCGCGGCGCCCGCGTCGTCCTCGCCGCGCGCGACGAGGCCAGAGGCCACCACTGCGCGGCCCTGCTCACCCGCGCCCATCCCGGCGCCCGCCTGGACGTACGCCACCTGGACCTCGCCGACCCCGACTCCGTCCACGCCTTCGCCGACCGCCTGCACACCGACGGCCCCCGCCCCGACGTCCTGGTCAACAACGCCGGCGTCATGGCACCCCCGCGCACCCTCACCCCGCACGGCCACGAACTCCAGTTCGCCGTCAACCACCTCGGCCACTTCACCCTCACCGCCCGCCTCACCCCCCTCCTCGCCCACGGCCACGACCCCCGCGTCGTCACCGTCACCTCCGCCAACCACCGCCGCGCACACATCGACTTCGACGACCTCACCGGCACCCGCACCTACTCCCCGATGGGCCACTACAACCAGTCCAAACTCGCCAACGCCCTCTTCGCCCTCGAACTCCACCGCCGCCTGACCGCCGCCCGCCACCCCCTGCGCAGCCTGCTCGCCCACCCCGGCTACGCCGCCACCGCCCTGCCCCGCACCGGCGCCGTCGGCCCGGTACGCCTGCTCTTCGGACACCTGCTGCGCCCCCTCGCCCAGTCCCCCGAACGCGGCGCCCTGGCACAGCTGCACGCCGCCACCGCACCCGGAGTACGGGGCGGAGAGCTGTACGGGCCGGGCGGCATCGGCGAACTGCGCGGCGACCCGGTCCGCACCGACCCCGCACCACGCGCCCTCGACGAGACGGCGGGACGGCGGCTGTGGGAACTGTCCCAGGACCTCACCGGCATGCCCTTCACCCTGCCCGGCACCGACGGCCCCTGACGTTCGGCCGCCCCCTCACCCGACATGACGATGCGTCACATGCCGGGCCGCCGCACGGGCGGCGGGGGCGAAACACGGGTGCGCGCCGGCCGGACGCCCTGCTACGACACCGTCATGGACGACGACACCGCACCCCGCACCCCCACGGGCACCGACACCGGCACTCCCGTGACCACACGCCCGGCCCCGCGCCACACCCCCGCCCCGCCCCACTGCCCCCACTGCCCCCACTGCCCCCGCTCCCCCGCCGGGCCGGCCGCGCCGTGCGCGCCGGCCCGGTCCTGAAGGGCCCGGCCGTGGCCGACGAGGCGTACACCGACCCCCGGCTCGCCGCCCTCTACGACCTCATCGAGGCCGACCGCACCGACCTCCACCCCTACCTCGCCCTCGCCCGCCGCCTCGACGCCCGCCACGTCCTCGACCTCGGCTGCGGCACCGGCACCCTCGCCCTGGCCCTGACCGCCCGAGGACACACCGTCACCGCCGCCGACCCCGCCGCCGCGAGCATCGCCCACGCCCGCACCAGACCTGGCGCCCACCACGTCCACTGGATCCACGGCGACGCCCGCGCCCTGCCCCCACTGGCCGCCGACCTCGCCGTCATGACCGCCAACACCGCCCAGGAGATCACCACCGACACCGCCTGGCACACCACCCTCACCCGCCTGCACACCGCCCTGCGCCCCGGCGCCCGCCTCGTCTTCGAGACCCGCGACCCCGACCACCACGCCTGGCACCACTGGAACCGCGACGCCACCCACACCACCACCGCCCTGCCCGACGGCACCCACGTCACCCACTGGATCGACCTGCTCACCGCCCACCCACCCCTGGTCACCTTCCGCCGCACCTACACCTTCCACCCCCACGGCCCCACCCTCACCTCCCACTCCACCCTGCGCTTTCGCACCCGCACCGAACTGACCACCGACCTCCTCACCCACGGCTACACCCACCCCGCCATCCACGACGCCCCCGACCGCCCCGGCCGCGAACTCGTCCTCCACACCACCCGCCCCTGACCCCCCGCGCACCAGGCCACCAGCCACCGGCCCCACGGGGCGCAGCGGGGCGCAGGGGACACAGCGGGGCGCAGGGGGCGCAGCGGGGCCGGGCACCGTCCACGAGGGGGGTGCCCGGGCCCGGCCCGGCGGTCTGCCGGCCGGCATGCG
>NZ_MSJQ01000077.1 GCF_014596515.1 Streptomyces sp. CBMA156 | reverse complement strand
GGCGGCGGTTCCGCGGCGCCGCCCACAGCGCCGACCCGGGGCAGCTGCTCACCGCGGTGCTCGCCTCCCTCGACCGGGCCGCCGCCGCCAGGGCCGTCCACCCGGCGGACACCCTCGGCAAGCTGGTCGTGGTCGCCGAGGCCTCGGCCCGGCTGCTGGACGCCGTCGGCTGGTGGGTCTCGTACGTCCCGCCCGGCTCCCAGCTGATGCGCACCGCCCAGCACGCCGTCTACCGGATGACCAGCGGCCCCACCAGCAGCCGGGCCGAGACCCAGCGCGCCCAGATCGAGGCCCCCGACGCGGTCTTCGACCTGCGCCACTACCCGACGACCCGCCGCGCCGTCCGCGGCGGCGCCTTCACCCTGCGGGCGGGCGCGGCCGGCAACGACCCGGCGGAGGAGGCGATGCTCGTCGTCTCCGGCTACCGGGGCATGGTCGCCGCCGGCGGCCAGAACCCGGCCGGCGGCTGGCTGGTGGAACTCTTCGCCGACGACGCCACCCTGCCGCTGGGCCAGGCCGCCTGCGCGATGCGCGCCCTGGTCTCGGTCGCCCTGGCGGGGCCGGCCTCGCCGCCGGTGGTCTGAGGCGGCCGTTCCGTCCGGCGGCCCGGGCTCCGGCCCGGCCGCCCGCGCCGTGTGCGGATCCGGTGACCGGGGTGTCCCGGGTGGGTCGCGGTCGGCGGCCGGAGGGTGCCGGGGGCGGCCGTGGTGGTGGAGGGTGGGGCGACGGTCTTTCGGAGAACGGGGGTTCGGCCGTGGGCAGACGACTGGCGGGTGCGGCGGTGGCCGGCGTGCTGGTGCTCGGGGGCGCGGTGGCGGGGGCCGTCCCGGCGTCCGCGGTGCCGCCGGTGCGGCCGGCCGGGGCGGTGCGGACGGTGCCCGAACGGGCGCCCCAGCTGCGGACCGGTGCCAGGGTGCACCGGATCACGGAGTCCTCGCTGGCCAAGTCGAAGAAGCACGGGAAGCGGCACGGCTCGCACGGCGGGTCCGGCGCCCTGCTCACCTGGCTCGCCGTGCTCCTGCTGCTCGGTGTGCTGGTCGCGGTCCTGGCCGTGCTCTGGTTCAGGCGCCGGAACCGCCGTCGGCCGCAGGAGGGTTGAGGGCCCGCAGGACGGCGTCGACCAGACGGTCGGCGTGCGCGTGGGTGAGCGGGCCGAGCTGGTACTGCCAGCGGTAGTAGAGCGGGCCGTAGACGAGTTCGAGGGCCAGGTCGAGGTCGGCGTCGGGGGCGATCTGGCCGGCCTCGCGGGCGCTGCGGAGCCGGTCGCGGGTGACCTCCAGCAGCGGGTCCAGCAGCCGGGCGCGGTAGTCGGCGTGCAGCGCGGGGTCGGTGATGATCTCGGCGATCATCATGCGGTAGGTGCGGTCGGTGGCCGGGTCGGAGAGTTCGTCGCTGGTGGGGCGCAGCACGGTCCGCAGGTCGGCGGCGAGGTCGCCGGTGTCGGGAAGTGCGAGGCTGCCCTCGTACTCGCTGCCGGCGAGGAAGGCGTCGAAGACGACGGCGCCCTTCGAGGGCCACCACCGGTAGATGGTCTGCTTGCCGACGCCGGCCCGGGCGGCGATCGCCTCGATGGTCAGCTTGCCGTAGCCGACGTCGGCGACGAGTTCGGCGGCGGCGGTGAGGACGGCGGTGCGGGCGCGCTCGCTGCGGCGGGCGGGATCGGGAGCGGTTCTGGATGCCATGGGAAAAAGTCTAGGCGAAACGACGAGACGAGACGTATTGTCTTCTCAAGACATAGCGAGACGGTCCGTCTCGTCTCACTCGCTACCCCGGAGGTGCCCATGTCCCGCCCCGCACGCCCCGCACACATCCTGATGGTCTCCGTCCCGGCCCACGGGCACGTCAACCCCGGCCTCGCCGTGATCGCCGAGCTGGTCGCCCGGGGCCACCGGGTCAGCTACGTCAACGACCCCTCCTTCCGGGAGCTGGTCGAGTCCACCGGCGCGGCCCTCGTCCCCTATCCGACGAAGCTGCCGCTCGCGGACGACCCGGGCGGCTGGCCGGAGGACCCGGTGGCGATCCAGGACGTGTTCCTGGACGACACGCTGTCGATGTGGTCCGCGATGCTGGAGGCCTTCGAGGACGACCGGCCCGACCTGGTGCTCCATGACATCGCGGGCTTCGCGGGCCGGGCGCTCGGTGAGCGGCTGGGCGTGCCGGTGGTCCAGCTGTCGCCCGCCTTCGTCGGCTGGGAGGGCATCGAGGAGGACCTGGCCGAGGTCTTCGAGGCGACCCGCAACGGTCCGGGCGGCCCCGAGCACTACCGGCGGTTCGCCGGCTGGCTGGCCGAGGCCGGTGCGGTGCAGCGCGACGTGGACGCCTTCAAGGGCCGCCCCGAGCGGGCGATCGCGCTCATACCGCGCGCGCTCCAGCCCAACGCCGACCGGGTCGACGAGCGGCGGATCAGCTTCGTCGGGCCCTGCTTCGGCGACCGGGCCCACCAGGGGGAGTGGGAGCGCCCCGCCGGGGCCGAGCGGGTGCTGCTGGTCTCGCTGGGGTCGGCCTTCACCCACCGGCCCGCCTTCTACCGGGCCTGCGTCCGGGCCTTCGGCGAGCTGCCGGGCTGGCACACCGTGCTGCAGATCGGCAAGCACACCGACCCGGCCGAACTCGGCGAACTGCCGGAGAGCGTCGAGGTGCACCGGTGGGTGCCGCAGCTGTCGGTGCTCGCCCAGGCGGACGCCTTCGTCACCCATGCGGGCATGGGCGGCTCCAGTGAGGGGCTGTTCCACGCCGTGCCGATGATCGCGGTGCCGCAGGCCGCCGACCAGTTCGCCAACGCGGACGCCCTGGTGGGCCTCGGTGTCGCCCGCCGCCTGGACACCGAGCAGGCCACCGCGGAGGCGCTGCGTGCCGCGCTGCTGGAGCTGGTCGGCGATCCGGCGGTGGCCGGGCGGCTGCGGGAGCTGTCCGCGGCCGGCCGGGCCGAGGGCGGTACCGTCAGGGCGGCCGACCTGATCGAGGCCGAGCTGGTGAAGTGAGCGAGGGGGCGGTGCCCGGGGGCCGCGGTGTGCGGCGCCGGTCCGGAGGGCGGAGAATCCGGAGGGCGGACACCTGTTGTCATATCTTCATTCACCTGATGTGATGGTGTATATGGATATGCACAGTGCTGTGGCCCCCGACGCTCCGCTGGTCCTGGTCGGCAAGGCCGACGTCAGTGCCGAGGACGTCCTGGCCGTCGCCCGGGGCAACGCCCGGGTCGAGATCGGCCCCGACGCCCAGGCCGAGATGGCGGCCTCCCGGGCGCGGATCGACGCCCTCGCGGCCGAGCCCCGCCCCGTCTACGGCGTGTCGACCGGCTTCGGCGCGCTCGCCGTCCGCCACATCAGCCCCGAGCTGCGCGCCCAGCTGCAGCGGTCGCTGGTGCGCTCGCACGCCGCCGGCATGGGGCCCGCGGTCGAGCGCGAGGTGGTCCGCGCGCTGATGTTCCTGCGGATGAAGACGCTGGCCTCCGGCCGCACCGGAGTCCGGCCGCTGGTCGCGCAGACCATGGCCGCCCTGCTCAACGCGGGCATCACCCCGGTGGTGCGGGAGTTCGGCTCGCTCGGCTGCTCCGGCGACCTCGCGCCGCTGTCGCACTGCGCGCTGGTCCTGATGGGCGAGGGCACCGCCACCGGCCCGGACGGCGAGGAGAGGCCCGTCGCCGAGCTGCTCGCCGAGGCCGGGATCGAGCCGGTCGAGCTGCTGGAGAAGGAGGGCCTCGCCCTCATCAACGGCACCGACGGCATGCTCGGCATGCTGGTGATGGCCATCGCCGACCTCCAGCGGCTGTTCACCACCGCCGACATCACCGCCGCGATGAGCCTGGAGGCCCTGCTCGGCACCGACAAGGTGCTCGCCCCCGAGCTGCACGCCCCGATCCGCCCGCACCCGGGCCAGGCGCTGAGCGCCGCCAACATGCTGGCCGTCCTCAAGGACTCCGGCCTCACCGGCCACCACCAGGACGACGCGCCGCGGGTCCAGGACGCGTACTCGATCCGCTGCGCCCCGCAGGTGGCCGGCGCCGGCCGGGACACCCTGGCGCACGCCCGGCTGGTCGCCTCGCGCGAGCTGGCCGCCTCGGTGGACAACCCGGTGGTGCTGCCGGACGGCCGGGTGGAGTCCAACGGCAACTTCCACGGCGCCCCGGTCGCGTACGTGCTGGACTTCCTCGCCATCGCCGCCGCCGACCTCGGCTCCATCTCCGAGCGCCGCACCGACCGGCTGCTCGACAAGGCCCGCTCGCACGGCCTGCCGGCCTTCCTGGCCGACGACCCGGGCGTGGACTCCGGCCTGATGATCGCCCAGTACACCCAGGCGGCACTGGTCAGCGAGAACAAGCGGCTCGCCGTCCCGGCCTCGGTCGACTCGATCCCGTCCTCCGCGATGCAGGAGGACCACGTGTCGATGGGCTGGTCGGCCGCGCGCAAGCTGCGCCAGGCGGTGGCCAACCTCGGCCGCATCCTGGCCGTCGAGCTCACCGCCAGTGCCCGCGCGCTGGAGATCCGTCAGCAGGCCGACGGGGCGGGCGGGCTCGCCCCGGCCACCGCGGCCGCGATGGCCGTCGCCCGGGAGGCGGGGGTCGGCGGCGCCCGCCGCGACCGCTTCCTGTCGCCGGACCTGGAGGCGGCCGCCGCGCTGGTCGCCTCCGGCGACCTGGTGCGGGCGGTCGAGCGGGTCACCGGACCGCTGGCCTGAGATGGCGCCGCCGCGGGGTGACGGGGGCTCAGTCCCAGTCGCTCCGCGGCGACCGCTCGGCGGGGGTCCGCCGGTTGCGCAGCTCGCCCAGGGCGGCGGCGAGGTTGACCCCGACGATGCCCGCCCAGCAGACCACCAGGCCGGCGAAGCCGCCGTTCTCCGGGCTGCCCGCGATCGCCGTCAGCGGGATGCCGAGGGCCAGCGAGGTCACCGCGAGTCCGGTGCTGGAGCGCTTGCCGGAGCCGGAGCGGCGGGAGTGGCTCCGCTGCCGGGACGGCGACTCGTAGTCGTCCATCCGCTCGGCCACCGAACGTTCGACCCGGGCGTTCAGCCGGGCGTCCAGCCGCTTCATGAAGGAGTCGACGAGTTCGTCCTCGTACTCCTTGCCGAGCTCCTTGCGGGCCTGGAGGGTGGCGTCGAGGTCGCGCCGCAGTTCGTCCTGACGAGTGTCCATGGACCCAGAGTGGGGCCCGACGGGGTGTCCGGTCCATCCGTTCGCGGAGGAATCCGGGCGGGCTCAGGGACAAATCAGGGTTTCCCCGACCCGGAGCGGCCGTCCGGTGGCCACCGGGACCCTTCCGGCGGCCACCGGACCCGCCGGGGCCGGTCGGATCCGTCCGAACCGTCCGAACTCCCCGAACCATCCGATCCTCGGGACGTCTTACGGGGCGTCCCGCCGTACGAGACGTCTTTGCCAGCCGCGGCGCGCTGCTGCACAGTCGTCGTCCGAACCGCTCGCACCCGGAGGTACCGCTGATGACCGCCACCGACGAGGCCGGCAGCGTCGGCCCCTCCGCCCGGCTGCTCCAGCTGTTCGAGGGCCACCGGCTGACGCCGACCCAGCGCCGGATCGCCCACTCGCTGGTGCGGCACGCCACCGAGGCGCCGTTCCTGTCCAGCGTGGAGGTCGCCGAACTCGCGGGCGTCAGCCAGCCGTCCGTCACCCGCTTCGCCGTCGCGCTCGGATACGACGGGTACCCGGCGCTGCGCAAGCAGCTGCGCGAACTCGGCGGGGGCGAGCAGGGCGCGCCGGAGACCCAGGACGACGCGGTGCGCAACGAACACCAGCAGGCCGTGCTCGCGGAGATCGCGCACCTGCGCCACCTCGCCGAACTCCTCGCCGACCCGGAGCCGATCACCCGGGCCGCCCGGCTGCTCGCCGCCTCCAGCCCGCTGCCGGTGCTCGGCCTGCGGGCCGCCTCGGCGCAGGCGCGCGGCTTCGCCTACTTCGCCGCCAAGGTGCACCCGGACATCCGGCTGCTGGACGAGGGCGGCAGCATGCTCGCCGACCGGCTGGAGCAGGCCAGGGCGGCCGGGGCCAGCGCGCTGCTCTGCTTCGCGCTGCCGCGCTACCCGCGGGAGCTGATGGACGCGCTGACGGTGGCCAGGGAATGCGGGCTGACGGTGCTCACCGTGGCAGACAGCGCCTTCGCGCCGGTCGCCAAGCTGTCCGACCTGATGCTGCCGGCCGCCGTCGGCACCGGGCTGGTCTTCGACACCGCGTGCGCGCCGATGATGCTCGGCCGGGTGCTGCTCCAGTCGATGTGCGACGAACTCCCGGGTGCGGAAGCCCGGTTGGAGGCGATCGAGCACTCGGCGGCGGCGCGCGGGCTCTTCCTGGAATAGAGCCGGCCCGGGGCGGGGGAGTACTCGCCACAGACCCGGGCATCCCCTACGGCAGGGGGTGCCACCCATGCGCGTGATCCACGAGATGAAGTTCGTCGCCCGGCTGTCCTCGGGTGCCGACGAATGGTCCTGCCCCGCCTGCGGACGCCGCGTCACCCTGCGGCGGCTGCCCGATCCCGAACTGACCGTCCTCGACCCGGGCGACGAGTCCGCCGTCCACGTCGGCGTCATCGAACCCGAGGCCAGGGCCGCCGCGGCCGCCGAGAAGTACGGCCTCGGCCCCGTCCAGAACATCCCCCGCCCGCCGTCCCCGCCCGCCCCCGACGCCGAGGACCGCCGCTGGCTCGCCGAGATCGGCATCGACTGGGACGGCGGCGCGGCGGCCTGAGTCAGTCGCGGGGCGCGTACAGCGGAAGGCCGGAGGTGTCCAGCTCGGCGGGCAGTGGCGCGGGCAGCGGGACGGGCTCGCCGTACTTGCCGTGCAGGATGCCTTGGTACGCCCCGTTACGAGGGTGGGTGTAGAACGTCCAGGTGCCGTTGCGCGGGTCGAGCGCGAGCAGGGCCACGGCACCGGCGCTCGCGTACCAGTCCGTCTTGGTGGCGACGGCCTTCACTCCCTCCGAATTGGAGATCACCTCGACGACGAGGGCTGCCTCATGGGGATCGGCGAGCCATCGGTCGTCGTTCTCCCAGTCGACGGGGAGGACGATCAGGTCGGGTGTGGCGTAGTCCTCGTCGTTGCCCGGCATGTAGATGGACGACACTTCGTAGGTGCCCAGGTCGGCCGGCAGGCGGGGGTCCAGCTGGATGCGCAGCCGTCGCACGGTCCCCGCGTGCTTGCCGCGGGGAGGCGGGGACATCAGCAGGGTTCCTCCGATGATCTGGGCGCGAAGTCCCGTGCTCCGCTCGATCTCCTCCGCCACGTCTCGGAGCCTGCCGGGCCGCACGGTGATGGCCGTCATCGTGTCCTCCGCTCCCCGGCGCTGGGCCGAGTGGCTGGTGTTCGCCGGGTTCAGGCTAGCGAGCCAAGTCGGCCGGTGCGGTGACTGATCGGATTGGTTCGGGGTCTGGTCGAAAGGTGGTTGTTTAGATATATTCAGCCAAACAAAGCTTGAATGAATTCATCCGCAGGGAGGCCGGGACATGGTGCAGCAGCAGGCGAGCGGGCCGCGTGAGGTGCGCGCGGCGCGGGGGACGGGGCTCACGACGCAGGGGTGGCAGCAGGAGGCCGCGCTGCGGATGCTGATGAACAACCTCGACCCGGAGGTGGCCGAGCACCCGTCCAAGCTGGTGGTGTACGGCGGCACGGGCAAGGCCGCGCGGGACTGGCGCTCCTTCGACGCCATGGTGAGGACCCTCCAGGGGCTGAAGCAGGACGAGACCATGCTGGTCCAGTCCGGCCGCCCGGTCGGCGTGATGCAGACCCACGAGTGGGCGCCGCGGGTGCTGATCGCCAACTCCAACCTGGTCGGCGACTGGGCCAACTGGGAGGAGTTCCGCCGGCTGGAGAACCTCGGGCTCACCATGTACGGGCAGATGACCGCCGGCTCGTGGATCTACATCGGCACCCAGGGCATCCTCCAGGGCACCTACGAGACCTTCGCCGCCGTCGCCGGCAAGCGGTACGGCGGCACGCTGGAGGGCACCATCACCCTCACCGCCGGCCTCGGCGGGATGGGCGGCGCCCAGCCGCTGGCCGTCACCATGAACGGCGGCGTGGCGATCTGCATCGACTGCGACCCGTCCCGGATCTCCCGCCGGATCGAGCACCGCTACCTGGACGTCGAGGCCAAGGACCTCGGCCACGCCATGGAGCTCGCCACCGCGGCCCGCGACAAGCGGCAGCCGCTCTCCATCGGCGTGCTGGGCAACGCCGCCGAGCTGGTCCCGCAGCTGCTCGCGATGGACGCGCCGATCGACATCGTCACCGACCAGACCAGCGCCCACGACCCGCTCAGCTACCTGCCGGTCGGCGTGGCCTTCGAGGACATGGCGGACTACGCGGCCGCCGAGCCCGCCGAGTTCACCCGGCGGGCCCGCGAGTCGATGGCCAGGCACGTCGAGGCAATGGTCGGCTTCATGGACCGCGGCGCCGAGGTCTTCGACTACGGCAACTCGATCCGCGGCGAGGCCCAGCTGGCCGGCTACGACCGCGCCTTCGCCTTCCCCGGCTTCGTCCCGGCGTACATCCGCCCGCTGTTCTGCGAGGGCAAGGGCCCGTTCCGCTGGGCGGCGCTGTCCGGCGACCCGCAGGACATCCACAAGACCGACAAGGCCGTCCTCGACCTCTTCCCCGAGAACGAGTCGCTGGCCCGCTGGATCAAGCTGGCCCAGGAGAAGGTGCACTTCCAGGGCCTGCCGGCGCGGATCTGCTGGCTCGGCTACGGCGAGCGCGACAAGGCCGGCGAGCGCTTCAACGACATGGTCGCCTCCGGTGAGCTGTCCGCCCCGATCGTGATCGGCCGCGACCACCTGGACTGCGGCTCGGTCGCCTCCCCGTACCGGGAGACCGAGGCGATGCTGGACGGCTCGGACGCGATCGCCGACTGGCCGCTGCTCAACGCCATGGTCAACGTCGCCTCCGGCGCCTCCTGGGTCTCCATCCACCACGGCGGCGGCGTCGGCATCGGCCGCTCGATCCACGCCGGCCAGGTCACCGTCGCCGACGGCACCGAGCTGGCCGGGGAGAAGATCCGCCGGGTGCTCACCAACGACCCCGGCATGGGTGTCATCCGGCACGTGGACGCCGGGTACGACCGGGCCGTCGAGGTCGCCGACGAGCGCGGCGTCCACGTCCCCATGCACCGGCACAGCCCGACGGATGAGCTGTGACGGCCTCCTTCGAGGAGATGTGGGCGGAGCTGCTCCCGGTGGGCCGCGCCGCCTCCTCCGGCGGCTACCGCCGCTTCGCCTGGAACTCCGCCGACGCCGAGTGCCGCGCCTGGTTCGAGCAGCAGGCCCGCGACCGCGGCCTGACGTACGAGCTGGACCGCAACGGCAACCAGTGGGCCTGGCTGGGCGACCGGAACGCGCCGGGGGCGGTGGTCACCGGCTCGCACCTGGACTCCGTCCCGGACGGCGGCGCCTTCGACGGCCCGCTCGGCGTGGTCTCCGCCTTCGCCGCGCTGGACGAACTGCGCGCCCGCGGAGCCGAGTTCGGCAAGCCCCTGGCGATCGTCAACTTCGGCGACGAGGAGGGCGCCCGGTTCGGCGTGGCCTGCATCGGCTCCCGGCTGACCGCCGGGGTGCTGTCGCCGGAGCAGGCGTACGAGCTGCGCGACGCCGACGGCGTCCGGCTGCCCGACGCGATGGAGCGGGCCGGCTACGACCCGACCGCGATCGGCGCGGACGACGGCCGGCTGGCCAGGATCGGCGCTTTCGTCGAACTCCACGTCGAACAGGGCCGCAGCCTCGCCGAGGGGCAGCCGGTCGGCGTGGCCGGCGCGATCTGGCCGCACGGCCGCTGGCGGTTCGACTTCCACGGCGAGGCCAACCACGCCGGCACCACCCGGATCGAGGACCGCCGCGACCCGATGCTGACGTACGCCAACACCGTCCTCGCCGCCCGCAAGAAGGCGAGGCAGGCGGGCGCGCTGGCCACCTTCGGCAAGGTCGCGGTCGAGCCCAACGGCACCAACGCGATCGCTTCGCTGGTGCGCGGCTGGCTGGACTCCAGGGCGGCCGACGAGCGCACCCTCACGGCGCTGGTCGCCGAGATCGAGCAGGCCGCCGCCGAGCGCGGCGACCGCGACGGCGTCCGGGTCGAGCTGACCCGCGAGTCCTACACCCCGGTGGTGGACTTCGACGGGCCGCTGCGCGACCGGCTGGCCAGGCTGCTGGACGCCCCGGTGCTGCCCACCGGCGCGGGACACGACGCCGGGATCCTGGCCTCCGCGATCCCGACCGCCATGCTGTTCGTGCGCAACCCCACCGGCGTCTCGCACTCCCCGGCCGAGCACGCCGAGCAGGACGACTGCCTGGCCGGGGTCGCCGCCCTCGCCGACGTACTGGAGGACCTGGCGTGTCAGTGACCCCGACGACGTACTGGGCGCAGCACGCCTGGCTGCCGGGCGTGAACGGCCCGGCGGTCGAGCGCGAGGTGCTGATCACCACCGGCCCCGGCGGCACGATCGCCGCCGTCACCCCGGACAGCGGCCCCTGCCCGCCCGGCGCCGTCCGGCTCGACGGGCTGCTGCTGCCCGGCCAGGCCAACGCCCACTCGCACGCCTTCCACCGGGCGCTGCGCGGGTACGTCCAGGTCGGCTCCGGCACCTTCTGGACCTGGCGGGACACCATGTACCGGTTCGCCGGAGCGCTGGACCCGGACAGCTACCTGGAGCTCGCCACCGCCGTCTACGCCGAGATGGCGCTGGCCGGCATCACCGCCGTCGGCGAGTTCCACTACCTGCACCACGCGCCCGGCGGCGCCCGCTACACCGATCCGAACGCGATGGGCGAGGCGCTGATCGAGGCCGCCGCCCGGGCCGGCATCCGGATCACCCTGCTGGACACCTGCTACCTCTCCTCCGGGTTCGGCGCCGAACCGACCAGGCCGCAGCAGCGGTTCAGCGACGGTGACGCGCAGGCCTGGGCGGTGCGGGCGGACGCGCTCAAGCCGCGCGAACACGTCCGGATCGGCGCGGCCGTCCACTCGGTGCGGGCCGTCCCGGCCGAGCAGCTGGCCACCGTCGCGCAGTGGGCGGCGACGCGCCGGGCGCCGCTGCACGTCCACCTGTCCGAGCAGACCGCCGAGAACGACGCCTGCCTCGCCGCGCACGGCGTCACCCCGACCCGGCTGCTCGCCGACCACGGCGTGCTCGGCCCGCGCACCTCGGCCGTGCACGCCACCCACCTGACCGACGAGGACGTCCGGCTGCTCACCGACTTCTCCACCACGGTCTGCATGTGCCCCACCACCGAGCGGGACCTCGCGGACGGCATCGGCCCGGCCCGCCGGCTCGCCTCGGCGGGCTCCCCGGTCACCCTGGGCAGCGACAGCCACGCGGTGATCGACCCGTTCGAGGAGGCCCGCGCGCTGGAGCTGGACGAGCGGCTGCGCACCAGGACCCGCGGCCACTGGACGGCCAACGCGCTGCTGCGGGCCGGCACCGAGGACGGGCACGCCTCGCTGGGCTGGCCGGAGGCCGGCCGGATCGAGGCCGGGGCGCTCGCCGACTTCACGGTGATCGCGCTGGACTCC
The DNA here is from genome assembly GCF_014596515.1 of Streptomyces sp. CBMA156. Classification (GTDB taxonomy): domain Bacteria; phylum Actinomycetota; class Actinomycetes; order Streptomycetales; family Streptomycetaceae; genus Kitasatospora. The sequence continues at coordinate 24,147 of NZ_MSJQ01000077.1, read as the reverse complement.
GTCCGTACGGCGGGCCCGCCGCCCCGGCTCGGTGCCGAGATCGCGGTCTTCGCGGCCTCGGCGGCGGACGTGCGGCACCTGGTGGTCGGCGGGCGGCACGTCGTCCGCGACGGCGTGCACCTGCTGGTGGCCGACGTGCCGGGCGCGCTGCGCTCCGCGATCGGCGCGCTGGACTGCTGACCTGTTCCCTGAACCCCCTTCGGAAGGCCTTGTCTTGAGCTCCAGGACCACCTTGATCACGGGCATCGGCAGCCTGGTCACCAACGACTTCGGACAGGGCAACGGGCCGCTCGGCCTGCTGACCGACGCGGCCGTGGTGGTCGACGGCGACACCGTCGCCTGGGTCGGCCCGGCGGCCGGCGCCCCGGCGGCGGACGAGCGCTTCGACGCCGGGGGCCGGGCCCTGCTGCCCGGCTTCGTCGACTCGCACGCCCACCTGGTGTTCGCGGGCGACCGCACCGCCGAGTTCAACGCCCGGATGTCCGGGCAGTCGTACACGGCGGGCGGCATCAGGACCACGGTGGCGGCCACCCGGGCCGCGTCCGACGCCGAACTGGACGCCAACCTGGCCCGGTTCGTCCGGGAGGCGGTGCGCCAGGGCACCACGACCATCGAGTGCAAGTCCGGTTACGGGCTGACCGTCGAGGACGAGGCGCGCGCCCTGCGGATCGCCGCCGAGCACACCCCGGAGACCACCTACCTGGGGGCGCACATCGTGGCCCCCGAGTACGCCGAGGACCCGGCCGGGTACGTCGACCTGGTCACCGGCGAGATGCTGGACGCCTGTGCGCCGCACGCCCGTTGGGTGGACGTGTTCTGCGAGAAGGGAGCGTTCGACGGGGATCAGGCGCGGGCGGTGCTGACGGCGGGCATCGAGAAGGGGCTCACGCCGCGAGTGCACGCCAACCAGCTCACGTACGGGCCCGGCGTGCAGCTGGCCGTCGAGCTGGGGGCCGCCTCGGCGGACCACTGCACCCACCTGACCGACGAGGACGTGGCGGCGCTGGCGGGTTCGGCGACGGTCGCGACGCTGCTGCCAGGGGCGGAGTTCTCCACCAGGGCCGCGTACCCGAGCGGGCGCCGGCTGCTGGACGCGGGCGCGGTGGTGGCGCTGTCCACCGACTGCAACCCGGGCTCCAGCTTCACGAGTTCGATGGCGTTCTGCATCGCGGTCGCGGTGCGGGAGATGGGGATGACCCCGGACGAGGCGGTCTGGGCGGCCACCGCGGGCGGCGCCCAGGCGCTGCGTCGGACGGATGTGGGGACGATCGCGGTCGGCGCGCGGGCGGACCTGCTGCTGCTGGACGCCCCGTCGCATGTACACCTGGCGTACCGCCCCGGCGTGCCGCTGACGGCGGCCGTCTGGCGGGCGGGCGTGCGCGAGGTCTGAGCCGCCGGATAGTTCGCGTCGCCCCGTCGAGCACCAGCTCGACGGGGCGACGTGCTGCGGGGCCTTGCCGGAACGGCCGCACGCCCCGATGCCACTATCTCCCGAGGTCGTCAGGGCTGACGGTAGGCGCAGACAAGCAGGGTGTCGGCAGCGCGTCTACTCGGTACGGTGGGAGGGAGCCGGTCGACACTGATCTTCGTGAACCCCGTCTCGTCCAACAGCTTCGTCCAGACGGTCTCCTGGAGGACCCAGCGGCGCATGGTTGCCTGGGCGCCGTCCGGGGTCCGGGCCGGAACGTCAGCGTGCTGGACGTCCGGCTCAGCGGAGGCTCCACCGAGGTAGTGGCCCAGGGTGGAGGCGGTCAACAGGCCGCCGGGTCGCAGGGCGCGGGCAGCGGCCGGGAGCAGCCGGCGGGGGTCGGCGAAGTCGAGGCTGCCGAACACCGAGTAGAGCACGTCGTATTCGTCCGGATGCTCCTCCAGGTGCGCGGTCGCGTCGGCGCGCACCGTGCGCAGGTGCGGGGCGAGGTGGCCGTAGAGGTCGCAGGCCATCGCGTGCTGGGCGGGGGAGGCATCGATGGCATCGACCCGGGCTGGGGCGTGGTGGGCGACGAGGTGCGCGGCATGACGGGCGGCGCCCGCGCCGAGGTCGGCCACGATGAGGCCGGTGATGTCACCCAGCACCTCGACTCCTGGCCCGTCGTCCTGGGCCCAGACCCAGCGGAAGGTGTCGGGGACGGTCCGGTCGGTGTCGGCGCGGGCGCGGCCGTAGTGGTGCCAGAGGTCCGGTTCGACAGCTTGCGCAGGGGAGGAGGCGGTCGTCACCCGGGTCATACTTGCGCCCGGTGTGCGGCGGCGCAGGGATTCGGGTGAACTCCACCCTTCCGGGTCGCGGTGGCCCCGGACTGAGCCTGTGGCCACCGCAACTGTCCGGTCAGTGTGAGTCGTTGCCGGGGTGGCAGGGGCTGCACTTGGCGGCATCCGACCACAGAGGCAGGTCCACGTCCCAACCGTCTGCGGCGATCAGATGGGCGGTGCGCAGCACCGTGCCGTCGTCCTTGTACTCGACGGCCGGCACGTGGTGCAGGAAGTGGCCGCCGTTGTGCTTCCGGCACAGCTCGGCGTAGGCGACGGTGTCCAGGATGATCGTGTGGACGCCGATGTCCACCAGCGAGCTGGGGCCGAGGCTCAGGTGCTCGCCGCGGTGGGCCATCGCGGTCAGCAGGTAGGCGTAGCCCTGGCCGAGGACTCGGGCGGCCATGACGGAGTCGTAGGGGTAGTCGCGCATCAGGAGGCCGACCTGCTTGTCCCGCAGGGCGGCGGGGATGTGGTCGCGCACGTTCCGGAGCGGGCCGACGATCGGATCGGCGGGTGCAACTGCGGTTGCCATGGTTCCTCCGACTGCTGGTGGGGCACCTGGTGACGCCGGGCGCGGTCCGACGGCTCTGTGAAATCTACGGACTAAGTTCCCTGGAACTCAAGGAAGTTGCGGAGAATTGCGGATGCCTCACCCCAGCGAGTCGATCGCGGCGGTGATCAGTGCGCGGGCGGCGCCGCCGTGCACGGCCAGGGCGGCGAAACGCGTGAACGCCTGCGCGTAGAGGGCGAGGTCGCTGGGCGCGGTCACGGTGACCTGGGCCGACAATAGCTCCACCCCGGCCTGGTGGTCGTCGAACAGGTTGAAGGTCTCCGTGGGCCACATGGTGCGGGAGGCCGTGAACGGGATGACGCCGAGCGAGACCGAAGGAATCGACATGACCCTCAGCAGCTGGCCGAGTTGTCCGGCCATCACCGTGTCGTCGCCGATCCGGTAGCGCAGCACGGACTCCTCGATGACTGCGACGAAGCGGCGCCCGCCCTCGAAGACGACACTGGAACGGGCGAGCCGGGCCTCGACCGCGTCCGCCACGTCGTCCACGGTCCGGCGGACGTCGGCCACCGTGCGCAGCAGGGCGCCGGCGTACTCCCGGGTCTGGAGGGCGCCGGGAACTACGCGGGAAGAGTAGGCGCGGAAATGGCGGGTGCGGGTGTAGAGGGGCACCCGGGCCTCTTGGGCGTGGCGCAGGCCGGTCCGGGTGATGCGCCGCCACTCGACGTACAGGGAGTCCGCCGCTCTGTTGGAGGCGATCAGATCGGGGGCCTGGTCGTCGGCGCCGCAGGCGTGGCACCACGCGCGAATGTCCGAGTCGGACGGGGCGGCCTTGGCGTTGAGGATGCGGGAGGTCTTGGCGGGGTGCCAGCCGCAAAGGGCGGACAGTTCTCCGCCCTTCAGGCCGACGTTGCGCATCAGCTCGCCGAGGCGGGTAGCGAGCGCCACGCGGGCCGCCTGGACGCTTGAGGACGGGGAACTTGGCATCGTCGCTGGGGCGCTCGGAGCCGGCGGCGGTCAGACGCTGAAATTCTCGTGAGGCACGGCCCGTTGCCAGACCGCATCGAACGCGGTGGCGCACAGGAGGGCCACCGCTGGGTCGTCGCTGAAGGACGGCCCAGCGCTCTCCCCGTTGCCGGTGAAGTGGTTGAACCGCACCAACTTGCCGTCGAACAGCCAGAAGTCGCAGCCCGGCAGGGCGAGGTCCGCCGTCTGCCGTCGCGGCAGCCAGCGGATCTGCTCGCCTGCGGCGATGTTGGTGAACGTCCCGGAGTGCTCGAACCGGATGTACTCCGTGACCGGCTCGGACACGATCCGGGCACGGCGAACCTCGACACCCCGGCTCACGGTCTCCTCGATCAGCGTCAGCCACGGACGCCACCAGGACGCACGGTCGGCCGGGTCGTACCGGAAGCCGTCCCTCCAGGCGGCAAACGCCTCAGCCTCCTTCACCACGCTGTAGGAGTCACGCATCTCCAGGTGAACCGCACTGGAGCGCGCAGCAGCCAACTGCTCAGCGAATGTCAGTACCCTCGGCGGCATCGCATGCCTTCCTCAAGATCGGCACCATGCGGGCCGGTAGCCGGACCACATCCTCCGAATCGGGGATGCTCCCGGTCTCCCGGCACGTGGCGCGCAGCTTCTCGGTAGCCTTCCAGCCCTGTACGACGATCTCGTCGGCTTCGTCGTCGTACCAGACGGTCGGGCACTCGTCGTCGCCCGTGTTGGGGTCGATCCCAATGAACCGCAGTGCCATGGCAACTTCCCCTTGCAACTCGGTTGCGTGGATTTGCATGACGGTCCCCGACTCGGCAGTCATCGTCAAGAGCATGACGCACTGGCGTAGTTGGTGCCAGGTTTCGCCAACTTGGCCGCATCCTCTCTACCGGCGGCCTCTTGCGGGGGGCAAGAGGCCGCCGGAACGATCGGGTAGTTCGCGTCGCCCCGTCGAGCACCAGCTCGACGGGGCGACGTGTTCGGGCGCTGATGATTCGGGGGCGGACATCGAGAGTGGCCCGCTCCCTGCGCACAGGGAGCGGGCCACTTCGGTGTGCCTGTGCCTGTCAGCCGAAGCGCAGGACCTGGGTGCTGCCACCGGCCAAGACACGTTCGTAGTCGCACTCACCGTTGAGCGAGCGGTAGTTGATGACCGGATCGCCGGCTCGTACGAGGGTGGTCGCGCACCCGAGGCACCAGGGCTGTGGCGGGTGTACGTCGAGATCCTCGATCACTGCGGGAGCAGAGCACTGCATGCAGTCCGCCATCGGATCCTCCCCGGGGTCAGGCCCAGGTGGAGCCGCACGCGGTGCAGCCCCATCGGCCGTCCATGGTCTGGTAGGTGGCGCTCGATCCGCAGACCGGGCAGGCGCGGGCACTCGGCTCGTCGGCCCGCTCCAGCAGCGTACTGGGCGTCGGGGCGGTGGTGGGCTCAGTCTCGGTGACGGGCTTGTCGAGCAGGGCGCTGCTCATGACGTCTCCCTCAGGATGGAGTGGCAGAAGTGCGCCGGCCGGGCATCACCCAGGAAACCCGGCTGCGGGTCCGGACACGGATGCCGCCGGGGGCTCCCGCACGCCGTGTGCGTGCCCCGCACACCTCGTGCACGCCCTGCCTGGAGGCGCTGCCCTGTCGATACGGTGGACACTCCGCGCAGTCGAAGGGCAACGCTATGTCACGGCAACGTCAGCTTGGGGCGGTCATCAGGGCCGCTCGGTGTGCGCGGCGGATGACTCAGACCCAGCTGGGCCGGGCGTGTGGCTACTCCGCATCCGCGATCAGTCGGGTTGAGGCGGGCGCGCTCCGGCCGGCCGAGCAGGCGCTTCTGCGGATTGCCCAGGCGTTGGACCTGCCTCTTGACGCCATTGGGCTGGGCCGACCAGCTACGCTGGCGCGGGATGTGACTCTGGATCAGGAGGACGCCATGCTCCGCAGGCAGCTGCTCGTGGCCGGCATGGCGGCAGCTGGGGTGTCCGTGCTTCCATCCGCCTCGGCTGCTGCCGCGCGCCCGGACGCGTCGGCCCGGATCGTTGGGGCCCTGTACGAATCCGAACCGTCCGCACCCATGTCGTTGCAGCAGCTCAAGGCATCGCTGGCCTCGGCGCGCGCACATTTCGCGGCGGCGCGCTACCAGAACCTCGGCGACTTCCTGCCCGGTTTGTTGGGCTCGGCGCACGCGACCCGTGAGGCCTTGTCCGGCCGGTCCCGTGAGGAGGCCCATGCCTGTGTGGCCCGCGCCTGGGTGCTGGCGACGGAGCTCGCGCTGAAGGCTCACTCCGATGTCGCGTGGCCGGCGGCGGACCGGGCCTTGGCGGCGGCCCAGGCCAGTGGCGACCCGGTGGTGCACGGAGAGGCGGCTCGGGTTCTGGCGATCACGATGCGGCGTTCCGGACGCCCGGTCGCCGCCGTCGATCTCCTACGTCGCACCGCAGACTCGCTCTCTCGAGGCCAAGGCGACGTGCCCGGGGCCGTGGCGGCGACCCTGCTGATGACGGCCGCCTACACGGCCGCATGCGGACAGCGCCGAGGTGCAGCCCTCGACCTCATGGCAGGTGCCGAGGAAGCCGTCGACCGTCTGACCAGCGCCAGGTTCCTGCCTGGCTCCCCGCTGTTCACGGTCGACGCCACCAGTGCGCAGGTGGACCTGTACTGGATCGGTGTACACACGGCGCTGGGCACCCCCGACGAGGGCGTGCCGTATGCGGCGCGGATCGCGCCAGACCAGCTGTCGACCACTGAGCGCCGGGCTCGGTACGGCACGGACTGTGCGCGCATGTGGCACCGCCTCGGCGCCCACCGCAAGACGTTCACGTTGCTGCGGTTCATCGAGCAGGTCGCCCCGGAGGAGGTGCGCCGGCCTGCTCTGCGGGCGCTCACAGCGGACCTGCTGTACGCGCCGGTCACGGTGCCCGGCGTACGGGAGCTTGCGGCGCGCACAGGCGTCGTATAGGGAGGAAGGCCCCTGCGAGGTGGATGCTGGTGGCGAAATCGATCAGCGGCGTCCGGCGGCGAGGGTCAAGAGTGCATCCTCTGGCCGCAGGTGGAATCCAGCTCTGCCGACTTGGCCGCGTTCTCCCTGCCGGCGGCCTCTTGCGGGGAGCAAGAGGCCGCCGGAACGATTCGCTCAGGGGGTGGTGGTGAGGTGGTCGAACTCGCCGGCCTTGGCGCCCTGAAGGAAGGTGGCGAACTTGAGAGCGGAGGTGCGAACGATGACCTCGCCGTCATCGGACTCCCGGAGTTCGATCAGCCCGCCAAGCGCACGTACCTCGACGCAGTTGTTGGCTGCTTCACTGAAGCTGGACTTCTGCCAATCGGTGCTATTCATACTTGTCGTTCATTTCCTTCGTGATCGAGCGAATAAGATCTCGCGACTCGCGTTCCGGGAGCGCGACGGCTTCGATGCGCTCCAAGATTGCGCGGTAGCCCGCCAGCTGCGCGGGCGAGTCGAAGATGTGGGAGCCGTGAGACGAGTCGGCCTGGACCGTGTCCAGCTCGGGCACCGGTCCCTCCGCATAGATCAGATTCTCACTGGGGCCAGGGAAGTCGGCCGTGGCAAAGGGCACGACTCGCAGTGAGACGCCGGAGAGGTCGGAGTCACTGACGAGTGAATCAAGCTGGTCTCTGAGTACCGCAGGCCCGCCGTACTGGATGCGCAACGCCGCCTCGTGGATGAGCGCCGTATACGGCGTTTCGCCGGACCGGATGACCTGCTGTCTCCGCAGGCGGAACTTCACCCTGCGATCGACCTCGCGGTCGGGGAGATGGGTGAACCCCCTTGCGAAAACCGCACTCGCATAAGGGTTCGTCTGTAGCAGTCCCGGGATGATGCCGATGGTGAAGCTCTTGAGTCTCTTCGCGCGACCTTCGATTTCCGCCACATCGATCGGAGCGGCCGCGAGTGCCGTCCGGTACTCATCCCACCAGGCCGAGTCCCGCTCTCTGGCCATGTCGGCGAGCGCTTCGACCAGAGGTGCGTTGGCGCACATGCAGGCTTCCGCGATCTCATGCAGGCGCGCCACGCTGACAGCTGACTTCCCGATCTCCATCTGGCTCACCAGGGCGGGAGTCACCCCGAGCAGTCTGGCGAGGTGGCTGCCGCCGAAGCCGGCTTGCTCTCTCATCCTTCGCAGTTCGGCGCCGAGGCGTCGCTGACGGAGGGTGGGGACTCGAAGGGTCATGGCGTCCTCTCTGCCGGTGCAGAGGACAGTGTGCCGCGCCGGTCGCCTGCGGATCCATCCGGGCTTCTTCCCCCGTGAGGAGGAACCTTCTCCCGTTTGGCTTTAATTAAAGAGCGGGTGCGCTACTGTCGTTCCCGGATCGATCCGACGAATCGTCAGTAATGCCTGCATCAAGGGCAGTAGGTGCCTGCTGCCCGCGCACCGAAGAGCAACCGCCGCCCCGGCCTGGCTCACGGTGACGACCGTCATCACCCCTCCCCACACCACAGCCTCACGGAGGTTCCCGTGTGCACCCGTAACACCCCCTCGCTCACCCTCTCCCGCCAGGCCCTGCGGGACGCCATGACCCGCAGCGGCGGCTGGGACGGCGACACCATCTTCAACGCCGAACTCGCCCTGGTGGAGCTCGTTGTCAACGCCTGGCGGCACGGCGACACCCCCGCGCCCGTCGTCTGGTTCTCCGTCCTCGGCCGCACCCTCCGGGTCACCGTCTCCGACGAGAGCGACGCCCTCCCTCGGCAGCGAACGCCCGCCGATTCCGCCGAGTCCGGCCGGGGCCTCCAGCTCGTCGCCGGGCTCACCCATCGCTGGGGCGTCGACCCGCAGAAGCGCGGCAAATCCATCTGGTACGAGCTGGACTCCCTCGCGTGACCCGCGACCCCATCCTTCCGGAGGAGCCCCGAAGACCTCGAACACGTCGCCCAGGAACTCAACGGCCGTCCACGCAAGACGCTCGGCTGGAACACTCCAGCCGAGCGTCTACGTGATCTACTCACCACCTGAGAACCAGACGGTGTTGCAACGACCACTGGAACCCAAGACCCAGGGCGAGGGCCTCGCGGGGTGCGCCCGCTGTCCGACGAGACGAGGCAACGGCGAGACCGCATTCCTCCGCTCCGCGCTGACGTGTCAATTCAGGTTTGACCGTCGGCGTCACAGGCTCGGCACCATGCCCTGATGTCGGCGTCGGAGGGAGGCGTCTTGGCGTTCTCGATCCGGGACGACTTCGATTCCGACCAGCCGCACCTGGCGGCCAGCTCCCGCCGCTGATCCCCGCGTCCTTCCGAATTTCGCTCAGCCGACCGGCAAGGACTTCGCGGGCCTTCTGAACGCTTGGAGAGGGGTGCGCTGGCAAGGAGCCGGCCTTCGTCAGATCTCGTACAGATGGTGCGGGAGCGTTCGCTCCCAGACTGCTTCGAACGCGGTGGTGCACAGCTTCACGGCGTCCGGGTCTGTCGTGATCTCATCCTCGACCACGGTGCCGTCCCCGGAGAAGTGGTGCACCCGAAGCAGCGCACCATCGAACAGCCAGACGTCGTTTCCCGGCAGGGGGATGCTCGTGGCCTGCCGCCGTGGCAGCCAGCGGACCTGCTCGCCCGCCGTGACGTTGGCGTGGGTGACGTAGTGCTCCCACTTGATGTACTCGGACACGGGCTCGGAGATGACCCGGGCTCGACGGATGACCACACCCCGTGCCACGGTGTCCGTGATCAGCTGGTCATAGGGGTGCCACCAGGACTGCCGGTCCTCCCAGTTGATCCGCTCACCGCGCTGCCATGCCTCGAACCGCTCCGTCGGGGCGTACGAGTCCCGCAGCTCCAGATGGACTGCGGATCGCCGGCACCGCCCAAGCAGCTCAGCGAAGCTGGGCACGCTCGATGGCATCACATGCCTCTCTGATCACGGGCACCATCCGGGCCGGAAGCCTGACGATGGCCTCATCGTCGGGCACCGGCCCGTTCGCGGGACTGGTTCCTTCGCAATCCGCCTGGGTCTCGGGGCGCGGGTTCCACCCCTGGAAGAGGATCTCCTGAGCGTCCGGGTCCACCCACACGGTGGGGCAGTGGTCCCGGTCGGTGTTGGGGTCGATGCCAACGAACTCTACAGCCATGGCCGGCTCCCTGGTCGAAATCTCGCTCGGGCTTTCATCGGCATCAAGAATTAGCAGACATTCCGTCAATCTCTGTATGTCTGACGATAATTGGCGTGCAAGCCCATGCAAGCCCGTGGATCTCAAGACGCTACCGTCCTTAGCGTTTCCTGCATCGGCAAGCAGGAGAAAGGGAAAGAACATGGGTAATCACGGCGGCGGCTCCGGCGACGGCAAGGGCGGCGGGCAGCAGGACGACAGCAACAAGGGCGCCGGGCACGGCGGTGGCGGGTCCGACGAGGGCGGCAACACCTCGGACGGCCAGAGCCCGGCGGGCGGCAAGTGACCGGCGAGACGCTCAAGGAGGCGGGTCCCCAGGGGCTCGCCTCCGCGCTGGTGGCCGGCGGCGCGCTTACCTCGGACTGGCTCCCGTCCTTCAAGGCCGTGCCCCGTGAGCTGTTCGTCCCGGATCGCATCTGGCCGGGCATCGCGGACGGCACGAAACAGAACCCCGTGGTGCACCGGTCGCAGGACCCCGAAGCGTGGCGGACGGCGGTCTACTCGGACGTCCCGCTGACCACGCAGTGGGACGACGGCGACCACGCAGGGGACGGGCTCGGAACGACCCCCACGTCGTCCAACTCCATGCCCACGATGGTGTTCTCGATGCTCCGGGACCTCGACGTTCGCCCAGGCGACAGAGTGCTGGAGGTCGGAGCGGGCACGGGGTGGAACGCGGGCCTCCTCGCCCACCGCCTGGGCAGCCCCAACGTGGTGACCGTCGAGTACGACCCGGACGTTGCCCGCGGCGCCCGGGCAAACCTGGCCCGGGCCGGACTCGCACCGACCGTGGTCGAGGGCGACGGACGCTCCGGGTGGCCGGAGGGTGCTGCGTACGATCGGATCATCGCCACCTGCTCCCTGCTGGAGATCCCTTCGGCGTGGCTGGCGCAGACGGCCCCCGGTGGGATCATCGTCGCGCCGTTCGGCACCGAGTACGGCGGCGAGCAGATCGTCCGGCTGACCGTGAACGACGACGGCACCGGTGCGAGCGGCAGGTTCACCCGGAGCTCGGCGTTCATGCGACTGCGCCAGCAGCGCACCGACCGGCCCCCTTTCGAGGACTACCTGCGTGGCCGGCAGTGGCCCGCCGACGGGGTGAGAAGCACCACCGCGCTGGCCCCGCCGGACACCGGCGGCTGGTTCGAGCAGTTCCTCATCGGAGTGGCCGTCCCCGGCGCCTTCTGGAGGGCGGAGCGCTACGACGACGGCGCGTACACGCTGTGGCTCTACAGCCGGGACACCCGGTCGTGGGCGTCCGCCGACTACGAGCGCGGCCGCACGGAGTACGAGGTCTACCAGTCCGGCCCCCGGAACCTCTGGGACGAGGTGGAGGCCGCCTGGCACTGGTGGGACGACCAGGGCCGCCCCGGCTTCGCCCGGTTCGGCCTCACGGTCACCCCGGACACCCACACCGTGTGGCTCGACGCCCCGGAGAACCCGGTGCCGCTCCGAAACTGATTCGTTCCGTCGTTTCGCCCCGTCGAGCTCGTTCGGCTCGACGGGGCGAAGGCCTGCCTATTCCATGCCCAACGAGCGCCGCAGGAAGTGCAGTTCGTGGGTCAGCAGGTGCTCGACCACTGCTTCGTCGGTGGGGCGGTGGCCGGTGGCGCGCAGGGGGAGGACCTCGTGCGGGCGGCCGGCGGCGAGGAGGGCGGCGGACAGCCGCAGGGTGTGGGCGGGGTGGACGTTGTCGTCGGCGAGGCCCTGGATCAGCAGCAGCGGGCGGCGGAGCTTCGGCGCCTCGGCGATCAGCGAGCCGCCGTCGTAGTGCTCGGGGTGCTCGTCGGGGTGGCCGAGGAAGCGTTCCTGCCAGTGGGTGTCGTAGAGCCGCCAGTCGCTGGGGGCGGCCCCGGCGGAGGCGGCGTGGAAGACGTCCGGGCGGCGCAGCACGGCGAGGGCGGCGAGGTAGCCGCCGTAGGACCAGCCGCGGATGCCGACCCGGTCGAGGTCGAGCAGCCCGGGCCGCAGCCGGGCGGCCGCCCGCAGGCCCTCGACCTGGTCGCCGAGGGCGGGCTCGGCCTTGTCGCCGTGGATGGTCTTGTCCCAGCGCGGCCCGCGTCCCGGGGTGCCGCGGCCGTCCACCACGAGCACCGCGAAGCCCTGGTCGGCGAACCACTGCGAGACCTGGTCCCACCAGAGGCCGCCGGTGGTGACCTTCTGCGTCGCGGGCCCGCCGTACGGGTCGAGCAGGACGGGCAGCGGGCCGTCCCCGGGGCGGTGGCCGGTGGGCAGGAAGAGCGCGGCGCGCAGTTCGTACGGGCCGAGCCGGAGCAGTTCGGGCCGGGTGGTGCCGACGGGCGGCTCGGCGTACGAGGTGAACGGGAGCGCCGGGCGGCCCTCGCGCAGGACGGTGGAGTGGCCGCCGGGGTGCCCCGGGGAGCGGGTGGTGAGCACCAGCGTGCCGCCGCGCCGCACCCCGGTGTGCAGGCCGGGGCCGTTGCTCAACCGCCGTGGGCCGGTGCCGGGCCGGTAGGTCCAGAGGTGGGTCTCGGTGGGTTCGTCGGAGGCGGTGAACAGCACCTGCTCGCCCTCCGTGCCGAGCACCGCGCGCAGCTGGAGCCCCGGCGGGGTGACGGGTTCGCCGTCGACGGTGAGGTGCCGGGTGCCGTCGAGGTCGGCGGTGTCCACCAGGGCGCCGCCCGCGGTGCGCGCGGGCAGGCCGGGGAGCAGCTCGATCCAGTGCGGGTCATGCCGCTCGGCGAGCACCCGGGTGGCGCCGTCCGGTCCGATCGCCAGGGTGCGGACGGTGCGCTGGTCGCGGCTCTGCACGGCGGCGTACGGGCCGTGGCCGTCCCAGCCGGCGGCGGTGAGGTACTCGAAGGCGGCGCGGTCCCAGCGGACCTCGGTGCGGGTGCCGTCGAGGCCGAGCAGCCACAGCGAGACCTCGGCGTTGGCGGTGCCGGCCAGCGGGTAGCGGATGGTGCGCGGCGGGTGGTGCGGGTCGGTGGGGTCGGCCAGGAAGATCCGGGCGACCGGGCGGTGGTCGACCCGGGCGGCCAGCAGCGCGGTGCCGTCGGGGGACCACCAGTGGCCGCGGTCGCGGTGCATCTCCTCGGCGGCGACGTACTCGGCGAGCCCGTAGGCGACGTCGTCGGCCTCGGGTTCGGCGAGCGGGCGGTCGTCCGTGCCGCCGTCCGTCCCGTCTCCCGTGCCGTCGGTGCCGACCACCCGCAGGGCGCCGCCGCTGACGTAGGCGATCCGGCGGCCGGCCGGGTCGAGCCGCGGGTCCTGCGGCGGGCCGGGGACGGGGACGGCGCGGACGGTGCCGGCGGCGGTGTCGGCCAGCCACAGGGCGCCGTCCAGCGCGAAGGCGGCGAGCAAGCCGGCGGCGTCGGTGCTGTACTCGGCGATGCCCTCGGCGGAGCCCAGGGCGGCCGGGTCGGCGATCAGCCGCTCCGCGCCGGTGGCGGTGTCCAGGGCCCAGAGGCAGGTGAGCGGGTCGGTGCCGCCCCGGCCGCGCAGGAAGAGCACGGTGCTGCCGTCCGGCGAGGGTTCCGGCCGGACCGGGACGCCCAGGGTGAAGCGGTGGGTGCGGGCCAGCCGGCGGGGTAAGGAGTCGGTCGTCATGCCGGGCACCATAGGCACGGCCGGCGCGTGGCTGTCGAGCGGAATACCGCCGCGGCGGAGGGCGGCGGTGCCGGCGCGGGCGGAAGGACAACCGGGCGGGAAAGCGACCGGGCGGGAAAACGACCGGGGCCGCCGTGGATCTCAGGAATCCACGGCGGCCCCGGAGTCGTGAGCCGGAGACCGGTGCGTCAGTGAACGTCGCCCATGAGGGCCTGGACCTTCTTGCGGTAGGTGAAGATGGCGAACCCGGCGAGGGCCGCGAGCGACGCCTGCATCGCGATGATCCCGGTGCCGTTGAGGCTGACGCCGGCCAGCGAGAGCAGGCTGGTGGTGCAGTCACCGGCGGTGACGGCGAGGAACCAGACGCCCATCATCTGGGAGGCGTACTTGCGCGGCGCCATCTTGGTGGTGACCGAGAGGCCGACCGGGGAGAGGCACAGCTCACCGATGGTCTGGATCAGGTAGATCGAGACGAGCCACAGCGGGGAGACCAGGGTGCCGTTGTCCGCCATGGTCATCGGGATGATGAAGACGAAGAACGAGACGCCGACCAGGACCAGGCCGATCGAGAACTTCACGATGGTGTTCGGCTCCTTGTCCCGGCGGGACAGCCAGAGCCACAGCCACGCGAAGACCGGCGCGAACGCCATCACGAACAGCGGGTTCAGCGACTGGTACCAGGTGGCCGAGAAGCCGAAGCCGAACAGGTTGTCGGCGGTCTTCTTGTCCGCGAACAGGGAGAGCGTCGATCCGCCCTGGTCGTAGATCATCCAGAAGATCGCGGCCGCGGCGAAGAACCAGATGTACGCGGACATCTTGGACTGCTCGTCCGAGGTCAGGTCCTTGTCGCGCTTGATCCGGGTCAGCACGGTGACCGGGATCAGCAGACCGGCGACGGTCAGCGGGACGAGGACCCAGTTCAGCGTGTAGTGGCCCAGGCCGACGACGGCGCCGTAGAAGACGGCGACGGCGAGCAGGGTCAGGCCGGCCTTCGCCAGCAGGCGCTTGCGCTCCTCGGGGACCAGCGGGTTGGGGACCTCGCTGCTCACCGGGTTCAGGTGGCGGCTGCCGAGCAGGAACTGGGTCAGACCGACGGCCATGCCGACCGCGGCCAGGCCGAAGCCCAGGTGCCAGTTGTACTCCTTGCCGATCGTCCCGATGACGAACGGGGCGACGAAGGCACCGAGGTTGATGCTCATGTAGAAGACGGTGAAGCCACCGTCGCGGCGCGGGTCCTCGGGGCCGTTGTAGAGCTGGCCGACCATCGTGGAGATGTTGGCCTTCAGCAGCCCGGAGCCGAGCGCGACCAGGAGCAGGCCGAAGAAGAACGCCGCCTGGCCGGGGACGGCCAGCGCGATGTGGCCGGACATGATCACGAACCCGGCGATGGCGACGGTCTTGCGGGCGCCCCAGACCCGGTCGCCGAACCAGCCGCCCGGGTAGGCCATGAGGTAGACCATCGAGACGTAGACGGAGTAGATCGCCGTCGCCGTCGTCGCCTTCATGGCGAGGCCACCGCCCTGGCTGCCGATGGCGGCGTCTGCGCCTCCGGAGACCAGGTAGTAGATGAGCAGGGCGCGCATGCCGTAGTAGGAGAAGCGCTCCCACATCTCGGTCATGAACAGGGTGGCGAGCCCCCGGGGGTGCCCGAGGAAGGTCTTGCCGCTGGGATTGGCCGACGGGACGTCGGTGTCCAGGGTCTTAGACGCCATGAGTAGTGGTTCCTTGCCTGACAGCGTCCGCCCGGGGGGTGTGGCGGCGGACGTGGACGAAACCACTCTACGTGGCGACATTTGCCCGTATCAGATGACAAAAGCCTTGAATCAGGTAGGGGAATGGCAAAGTTGGCCGCAGATCCGCCCGATCTATCGATGGTAGACGGGCGTGTCTTCCTTCGGTTTCAAGATCCAAAAGGAGATTCTTCGCTGAACGGCCGGTCTGTCGCGCGGCGTTGAGTCCGGCCGAGGCTGTATGTAACGATCACGCTCTGTGAACTACCTCACAGGGCATACGGGCATACCCCGGCGGACTACCATCACCCCATGACCTGTGTGCTGCTCGCCGAGGACGATCCGGCCATCTCAGAACCGCTCGCCCGGGCCCTGCGACGCGAGGGCTACGAGGTGCTCGTCCGCGAGGACGGTCCGACCGCCCTCGCCGCCGGCCTCACCGAGGAGGTCGACCTCGTCGTCCTGGACCTCGGCCTGCCCGAGATGGACGGCCTGGAGGTCTGCCGCCGGCTGCGCGCCGACGGCAAGAGCTGCCCCGTCCTGGTGCTCACCGCCCGCGCCGACGAGGTGGACACCGTGGTCGGCCTGGACGCAGGCGCCGACGACTACGTCACCAAGCCCTTCCGTCTGGCCGAACTGCTCGCCCGCGTCCGGGCCCTGCTCCGGCGCGGCAACGTCGACCAGCTCACCACCGGCGCGCACGGGGTGAAGATCGACATCGAGTCGCACCGCGCCTGGCTCGGCGACGAGGAGCTGACCCTCTCCGCCAAGGAGTTCGAGCTGCTGCGCGTCCTGGTCAGGGACGCCGGCCGGGTGGTCACCCGCGAGGAGATCATGCGGCAGGTCTGGGACACCACCTGGTGGACCTCCACCAAGACCCTGGACATGCACATCTCCTGGCTCCGCAAGAAGCTCGGGGACGACGCGGCGAACCCGCGCTACATCGCCACCGTGCGCGGCGTGGGCTTCAGGTTCGAGAAGAACTAGCCCCTGACGGACATCGGGCCCTCGGCCCGCGGCGGCTGAACACCCCGGGAGCGGCGTGAAACGCAGGATGATCAACTCGCTGCTGGGCGTGGTCCTGGTGGTGGTCGTGGTGTTCTGCGTGCCGCTCGCCCTGGTCGAGAAGCGGACCATCGTCAACTCCGCCCAGGACCGGGTGGACGCGGCCGCCGTCCGGGTGCTCGCCCTGGTCGAGAGCCGGCTCGCCGCCGGGGAGCCGGTCACCGGGCGGGCCTTCGAGAGCCAGATCACCGAGGGCAGCTACGTCGAGGTGCAGGTGCCGGGCCAGCCGGTGGTGTCGGCGGGCGAACGCCCGCCGGGAAGCCACCTGCTGAAGGCCGTCGAGCGCGGCAACAGCGGCGAGACCGTCACCGTCGAGCAGTCCCGCGAGGACGTCGACCACGAGATCGCCAACAACCTGCTGCTGCTCGGCGTGGTCGCCCTGCTGGCCGTCCAGGCCGCCGTGGCGCTCGCCGTCTGGCAGTCCAAGCGGCTCGCCCGGCCGCTCACCGACCTCGCCGAGACCGCCGAGCGGCTCGGCTCCGGGGACCCTCGCCCGCGCGACCGCCGCTACGGGGTGCCCGAGCTCGACCGGGTCGCCGAAGTGCTGGACACCAGCGCCGAGCGGATCGCCCGGATGCTCACCGCCGAGCGCCGGCTCGCCGCCGACGCCTCGCACCAGCTGCGCACCCCGCTCACCGCGCTCTCCATGCGGCTGGAGGAGATCACCGCCCTCGCCGAGGACCCGCAGACGGTCCGGGAGGAGGCGACCATCGCCCTCCAGCAGGTCGAGCGGCTCACCGACGTGGTCCAGCGGCTGCTCACCACCCAGCGCGACCCGCGCAGCCCCACCGCCGTCGCCTTCGACCTGGACGAGGTGATCAAGCAGCAGGTGGAGGAGTGGGGCCCGACGCTGCGCGAGCAGGACCGGGTGCTGTCCCTGGAGGGGCTGCGCGGGGTCACCGCGGTCGGCACCCCGGGGACGGTGGCCCAGGTGCTGGCCACCCTGATCGAGAACTCGCTGATGCACGGCGCCGGGACGATCACCCTGCGGGTCCGGCCGTCCGGCACCTCGGCGGTGGTCGAGGTCCAGGACGAGGGTGCCGGCGTGCCCGCCGACCTCGGCAACCGGGTGTTCGAGCGGGCGGTCAGCGGGCGCAACTCCACCGGCATCGGCCTCGCCGTCGCCCGTGACCTCGCGGAGGCGGACGGCGGGCGGCTCGAACTGCTGTCGCTGAAGCCGGCGGTGTTCGCGCTGTTCCTCGGGCGCAGCCACGAGGACTGAGCGGGTCGGTTCGCCGGGCGGGCCCGTGCGGCGGGCGGTCCGGCGGGCCGGGCGGGTCCGTGCCGTGGAGCCCCGGCGGACACGGCGAACCCCGGCGGCCGGTTCGGCCTGCCGGGGCTGCGGAGAGTGCGGGGCGGTGCGGGCCGCGGGGCCCGTCCGGCCTACTCGGCCTTGGCGAAGCGGATCCGTTCGGTGGCCAGCATCAGCTCGGCCTGGGCGGCCAGCTCCTGGCCGTCGGCGGTGTCGACGGCCTGCTCGGTCTCCGGCAGCGCCTTGAAGACCCACGTCCGGTAGGAGAAGAACCGGAAGGTCGTGCCGGCGATCAGACCGATCACGTTCTTGGCGATCAGCTGGCTGGTGGCCGAGTGGTAGCCGAGCACGTGCACCGAGAAGGCGTTGATGCCGTTCTCGATCAGCATGCCGATGCCGCTGAAGATCAGGAAGAGGGTGATCTCGCGCTTGCGGGAGGCCGCGTCCCGGTCGCGGTAGAGCCAGTAGCGGTAGCCGAGGTAGTTGGTGCCGATCGCGACGCTGGTGGCGATGTAGCCCGAGAAGGAGTTGACCGGACCGGTCGCCTTGAGGCAGACCCAGAAGACACCGGCGTTGACGATCACGCCGGTCACGCCGACGATGGCGAACTTCACCACCTCACCCCTGAGCCCACGCAGTTTCTGCATGAGCGTGGGTTCCGAAGCTGCGGTCGTCGCCATACCGGGTGGCCTCCATGTGCCTGCGGGGAAAAGGGTGTCCCACTGGGCCGGAGCCACCCCTTGAGCCCTGCGTGCACGCACATGATCCGACCGCGCGGACGAGGACCTAGCCGTTCAGGCTACCCGCTTCCACCGAACGGCTCAGCCGTCCGGGGCAGGGGTTGACATCTACGCGCGTCCGCTCCGGTCGGCCCACCGGCGGCTCCACCGCCTCCGACCGGCCCGGATATCCTGGGCCGCGTGACTTCCCCGGGCAATGTGAATTTTCCAGTGGTGGGCATGATCGGTGGCGGGCAGCTGGCCCGCATGGCACACCAGGCGGGCATCCCGCTCGGGGTCAGGTTCAAACTCCTCGCCGACACGCCCCAGGACTCCGCCGCACAGGTGGTGTCCGACGTCGTCCTCGGCGACTACCGCGACCTCGACACCCTGCGCGCCTTCGCCGCCGGCTGTGACGTGATCACCTTCGACCACGAGCACGTCCCCACCGAGCACCTGCGGGCCCTGGAGGCCGACGGCATCGCCGTCCGCCCCGGCCCGGACGCGCTGGTCAACGCCCAGGACAAGGGCGTGATGCGGGCCAGGCTGGACTCCATCGGCGTCCCCTGCCCCCGGCACCGGATCGTCACCGACCCGGCCGACGTCACCGCCTTCGCCGACGAGCTCAAGAGGGACCAGGGCGAAGCCCTGTCGGCCGAGGGCGGGGGTGGGCGACGGGCGGGAGGCTACCCGGTCGTCCTGAAGACCGTGCGCGGCGGCTACGACGGCAAGGGCGTCTGGGTCGTCGAAGACGAGCAGCAGGCGCAGGCCCCGTTCCTGGCCGGCGTCGCCGTGCTGGCCGAGGAGAAGGTCGACTTCGTCCGCGAGCTGGCCGCCAACGTGGTCCGCTCGCCCAGCGGTCAGGCCGTCGCCTACCCGGTCGTGGAGAGCGTCCAGGAGAACGGCGTCTGCGCCGAGGTCACCGCCCCCGCGCCGGACCTCGACCCGGCCCTGTCCGACGAGGCCCAGCAGCTCGCCCTGCGGATCGCCGGGGACCTCGGCATCGTCGGCCACCTCGCCGTCGAGCTGTTCCAGACCAGGGACGGCCGCATCCTGGTCAACGAGCTGGCCATGCGCCCGCACAACTCCGGGCACTGGACCCAGGACGGCGCGGTCACCTCGCAGTTCGAGAACCACCTGCGGGCCGTCCTCGACCTCCCGCTCGGCGACCCCCGCCCCCGCGCCAAGTGGACCGTCATGGTCAACGTCCTCGGCGGCGACTACCCGGACATGTACCACCCCTTCCTGCACTGCATGGCCCGCGACCCCGGGCTGAAGATCCACATGTACGGGAAGGACGTGAAGCCCGGCCGCAAGGTCGGCCACGTCAACGTCTTCGGGGACGACCTCGAAGACGTCCGCGAGCGCGCCCGCCACGCGGCCGCCTACCTGCGAGGAACGATCACCGAATGAGCTCCGCTGCCACCCCCGTCGTCGGCATCGTGATGGGATCGGACTCCGACTGGCCGGTCATGGAGGCCGCCGCCCAGGCGCTCGACGAGTTCGGGATCCCCTACGAGGTGGACGTCGTCTCCGCCCACCGGATGCCCCGCGAGATGGTCGCGTACGGCGAGCAGGCGCACCGGCGCGGCCTGAAGGCGATCATCGCGGGCGCCGGCGGCGCGGCCCACCTGCCGGGCATGCTCGCCTCGGTCACCCCGCTGCCGGTCATCGGCGTGCCGGTGCCGCTGCGCTACCTGGACGGCATGGACAGCCTGCTGTCGATCGTCCAGATGCCGGCCGGCGTGCCGGTGGCGACCGTCTCGGTGGCCGGCGCGCGCAACGCCGGCCTGCTCGCGGTGCGGATGCTCGCCGCCTTCGACCCGGAACTCACCGAGAAGATGACCGACTTCCAGGCCGAGCTGAACAACCAGGCCACCGAGAAGGGCGAGAAGCTCCGCGCCAAGGTGGCCGGTTCCTCCTCCTTCGGCTTCGGCAAGTAATCCCACCGGTGGGGGTGGGGTAGAACAGCCCGTATGACTTCTCGGACGGACTCCCTCACCCTCCTGGACCGCGCCCGCGCCCTGCTGCGCACCGCCCCCGTGGTGGACGGCCACAACGACCTCCCGTGGGCGATGCGCGAGCAGGCCGGGTACGACCTGGGCGTGCTCGACCTCGCCGCCGACCAGAGCGACCGCCTGCACACCGACCTCGCCCGCCTCGCGGAGGGCGGGGTCGGCGCGCAGTTCTGGTCCGTCTACGTCCCGTCCTCGCCGGACGGCGACCACGCGGTGAGCGCCACCCTGGAGCAGATCGACTTCGTCCACGCCCTGGTCGATCGCTACCCCGACCGGATGCGGCTCGCCCGTACCGCCGCGGACATGGAGGCCGCCCGCGCCGAGGGCCGGATAGCGTCCCTGATGGGCGCGGAGGGCGGCCACTCCATCGACTGCTCGCTCGCCACCCTGCGCGCCCTGTACGAGCTGGGCGTGCGGTACCTGACGCTCACCCACAACGACAACGTGCCGTGGGCCGACTCCGCGACCGACAAGCCGGCGGCCGGCGGGCTGACCCGGTTCGGCGAGGAGGTCGTCCGGGAGATGAACCGGCTCGGCATGCTGGTCGACCTGTCGCACGTCTCCGCCGACACCATGCGCGACGCCCTGCGGGTCACCGAGGCGCCCGTCGTCTTCTCGCACTCCTCCGCGCGCGCGGTCTGCGACCACCCGCGCAACATCCCCGACGACGTGCTCGCCCAGCTGCCCGCCAACGGCGGGATGGCGATGGCCACCTTCGTGCCCAAGTTCATCCTGCCCGCCGCCATCGAGTGGACCAGGGCGGCCGACGAGAACATGCGCGCTCACGGCTTCCACCCGCTGGACACCACCCCGCCGGCCATGGAGCGCCAGCGCGCCTTCGAGGCCGGGCACCCGCGCCCGACCGCCACCACGGCCACCGTCGCCGACCACCTCGACCACATGCGCGAGGTCGCCGGCGTCGACCACATCGGCATCGGCGGCGACTTCGACGGCACCGCCTTCCTGCCGGACGGCCTCGACTCGGTGGCCGGCTACCCCAATCTGGTCGCCGAACTCCTCGGCCGCCACTGGTCGGAGGCCGACCTGGCGAAGCTCACCTGGCACAACGCCGTCCGCGTCCTGCGCGACGCCGAGTCGGCGGCCGCCGGGCTGCGGACCACCCGCCGCCCGTCCATCGCCACCATCGCGCGGCTGGACGGCGCGGACTCCTAGCCGAGCCGGGGGATCTCGATGGCCGGGCACCTGTCCATCACCATGGCCAGGCCGGCCTCCCGGGTCCGCCCGTAGGCGGCCTCGTCGATGACGCCGAGCTGGAACCAGACCGCCTTCGCCCCGGCCCGCACCGCCTGGTCGGCCACCTCCCCGGCCAGCGTGCTGTTCACGAACACGTCCACCACGTCCACCTGGAACGGGACTTCGGCGAGCGAGGCGTAGCCCTGCTCGCCGAGGACCGTCTCGGCCTTCGGGTGCACGGGCACGATCCGCTTGCCGTACCGCTGGAGCACCCGGGCCACCCCGTACGCGGCCCGGGCGGTGTTGCCGGACAGCCCCACCACCGCCCAGGTGTCGCCCGTGCCGGTGAGGATCCCGCGGATGGTCGCGTCGTCGCCGTAGCTCGTCATGCCGGTACCAACGACGTCCGGGGGCACCGGATTCCTGGGGTCAGAGATCGGTGGCGTTGAGCTTGACCAGGGCTGTCGTGTCGCTCTCGTACGCGACGTCCAGTTCGACGAGCATGGCCTTCCCCCGGGGCCGGTTCTCGTCGGTCTCGTCGCGGTTCCTGAGGCTCATGCGCGACGTGCCCTCGTCGACCAGCCGGACGCGCGGGAAGGCGGCGGTCAGCCGGGCGGCCAGGTCGGCCCTGGGCATCCGGAACTCGGCCTCGTAGCCCTGCTCCTGCCAGCCGCCGGTGTCCGTGCAGCGGGCTCCGGTGGCCTCTGCGGGCATCGACCCGCCCGCGAAGTCCACGACCTTCGAGCAGTCGGCCTCGACGGGCCTGCCGGAGGCGAGGTCGTCGACGGCGGCCAGGAAGCGGCTCGCGACAAAGACGAGCAGGAGGACGACCGTCGGGCACGCGATGGCCAGCCCGATGAACAACCTGCGCCTGTGCATGAAGGACCCCCGGTCTCCAGAGTGCCGCGGACGGCGGAGACCCCGATCCTCGCACGAGGGTTGAACATGTTCAAATACCGGCACCCCGGGAAAGCGGAAGTGCCCGCCCCCGGGGTCGGGGGCGGGCACTTCGGGGGAGCGCGGGCGGTCGCGTCAGCTCGGGCGGCCGAGGGCGCGGTAGGTCCAGCCGGCGGCGCGCCAGGCGTCGGCGTCCAGGACGTTGCGGCCGTCGAGGAGCCGGCGTTCGGCGACGACGGCGCCGAGCTCGGCCGGGTCCAGCTCGCGGAACTCGGACCACTCGGTGAGGTGGAGGACGACGTGGGCGCTCTCGGCGGCCTCCAGGGCGGAGCGGGCGTAGGCGAGGGAGGGGAACATCTTGCGGGCGTTGTCCACGGCCTTCGGGTCGTAGACGGTGACCTGGGCTCCCTGGAGCTGGATCTGGGCGGCCACGTTGAGGGCGGGGGAGTCCCGGATGTCGTCCGAGTTGGGCTTGAAGGCGGCGCCGAGCACGGCGACCCGGCGGCCCAGGAAGCCGCCGCCGCACTGCTCGCGGGCCAGCTCGACCATCCGGGAGCGGCGCCGCATGTTGATCGAGTCGACCTCGCGCAGGAAGGTCAGCGCCTGGTCGGCGCCGAGCTCGCCGGCCCTGGCCATGAACGCGCGGATGTCCTTGGGCAGGCAGCCGCCGCCGAAGCCGAGGCCGGAGTTGAGGAACTTGCCGCCGATCCGCTCGTCGTAGGCGAGCGCCTTGCTGAGCTGGGTGACGTCCGCGCCGGCCGCCTCGCAGACCTCCGCCATCGCGTTGATGAAGGAGATCTTGGTGGCCAGGAAGGAGTTGGCGGCGGCCTTGACCAGTTCGGCGGTCGCGTAGTCGGTGACCATGAACGGCACCCCGGCGGCGATCGGCTCCGCGTACACCTCGCGCAGCACCCGCTCGGCCCGCTCGCTCTGCGCGCCGACCACGATCCGGTCCGGCCGCAGGGTGTCCTGCACGGCGAAGCCCTCGCGCAGGAACTCCGGGTTCCAGGCGAGTTCTGCGGCCTCGCCGACCGGCGCCAGCGCGGCCAGCCGCTCGGCCAGCCGGGCCGCCGAGCCGACCGGGACGGTGGACTTGCCGACCACCAGGGCGGGGCGGGTCAGGTGCGGTGCGAGCTCGTTGATCGCGGTGTCGACGTACGACATGTCGGCGGCGAACTCGCCCTTGCGCTGCGGGGTGTTGACGCAGACGAAGTGCACGTCGCCGAACTCGGCCGCCTCCTGGGCGGAGGTGGTGAAGCGCAGCCGCCCGGTCGAACCCTCGTGCCCGGCCACGTGCTTGAGCAGCAGGTCGGACAACCCCGGCTCGTACATCGGGACGCGGCCCGCGGTCAGCATGGCGATCTTGTCGGGATCGATGTCCAGGCCCAGCACCTCGAAGCCGAACTCGGCCATCGCGGCGGCGTGCGTGGCGCCGAGGTAGCCGGTGCCGATCACGGAGATGCGGAGGGTCACGGGTTCTCCTTGGATGCGGACGCGACCAGTACGGATGCCCTGATGCTATCCGCCCGGCGAGGACGCGCCGGGATCACCTGCACGCCCGGACGCTAGGCAGCCGCAGGTCGGCGCCCCTAGGATCTCTACTGAACGGTAGTTAACCGCGGATTCGACTCGGACCGGACGTCGATCGGACGCCGGTCGGACGTCGGCCACTGGACGACGAGGCGGGCATCATGGCGGGCAGCGCAGGGGCGGCTGACTTCGATCTCTTCCGTATCTCCGAGGAGCACGGGATGCTCCGTGAGGCGGTGCGTTCGCTGGCCGAGGCGAAGATCGCTCCGTTCGCGGCGGAGGTGGATGAGCAGGGGCGGTTCCCGCAGGAGG
>NZ_MSJQ01000076.1 GCF_014596515.1 Streptomyces sp. CBMA156 | reverse complement strand
GCCCGGCCGTCCGCCGCCGCACGGCCGACCGTGCGGCGGCGGGTGGCGCCTCAGCCCGCCGTGAGCGCGAGCCGGATCCAGCGCTCCGACTCCACGATCGCCACCCCCACGTCGAAGGCCTGCGGAGCGGCCGCGGCCTGCACCACCAGCCCCTTGAGCAGTCCCACGAAGGCCAGCGCGAAGGCCCCCGGGTCCACGCCGGCGCCCAGCTCCCCCTCCCGCTGCCCCTGCCCGACCACCTCGGCGGTCCACTGCCGGGTGCTGGCGTCCAGCTCCGCGACCGCGACGGTCAGCTCCGAGGCCCCGGCGAGCGCCTCGGCCCCGAGCACCACGAAGGCCCGGCCGAGGTCGGTCGGGTTGCGCACGCCCTCCAGGCAGCCGCGCGCGAACCCGCACAGTTCCTCCAGCGCACCCGCCCCGCTGCGCTCCGGGGCGGCCGCCGCCATCGCCTCGGCCAGTGCCGCCTCCTGGAGCCGGGCCAGCAGCGCGGCCTTCGAGCCGAAGTAGTGGGTGGCCAGGCCCCGGCTGAAGCCCGCCTCCTCCCCCACCCTGGCGAGCGTGACCCCGGTGCTGCCGTGCTCGGCGATCAGCCGGGCGGCGGCGGCGATCAGTGCGGTCTCGGCCCGGGCGCGCCGTTCGGCCTGGGTCCGGCGCGGCGGCACGTCCCGGGGGTCCCGGTCGCCGCGGTCCTCATCGTGCGTAGGCATAGCACCATGCTACGGTGAACTTGCTTGTTGGCTAACAAGTAACTTCCGGAGCAGCGGGCCCACCCCCCGACCCGCCGCCCCCGTGAGAAGGGAAGTCCCGATGACCGCCACGATGCTCGCCGGCCGGCTCGACGTCGCGAAGGGCGCCTTCGCCGTGGAGGAGGTCCCCGTCCCCGCCCCCGGCCCGGGCGAGGTCCTGATCAGGGTCGAGGCCGCCGGCGTCTGCCTCTCCGACGTCCACCTGATCGAGGGCATGCTCAAGCCGCTCCACCTCAAGGGCGACAAGGTCACCCTGGGCCACGAGGTCGCGGGCACCGTGCACACCCTCGGCGAGGGCGTGACCACCGCGGCCGTCGGCGACCGGGTGCTGCTCCAGGCCGGCGAGAGCCGCGACGGCGTCGTGTACACCCGCGGTGTGGACTACGACGGCGGCTGGGCCGAGTACGCGCTCGCCACCGCCACCACCCTGGTGCCGATCCCGGACGAGCTCCCCTTCGAGCAGGCCTGCTTCATCCCCGACGCGGTCTCCACCCCGTGGGCCGCCATCACCGCCACCGGCGCCGTGCGCCCGGCCGAGGCGGTCGGCGTCTGGGGCGTCGGCGGCCTCGGCGCCCACGGCGTGCAGCTGCTGCGCGCGATCGGCGCCTTCCCGATCGTCGCCGTCGACCCGCTGCCCGCCGCCCGCGAGCGCGCCCTGGCCTTCGGCGCCGACGCCGCCCTCGACCCGACCGACCCCGGGTTCGCCGGACTGCTGCGCGAGGCCACCGGCGGCCGCCCGCTGTCCGTCGCCTTCGACTTCGCCGGGGTCGCCCCGGTGCGCGAGCAGGCGATGGCCACCCTCGGCGAGCACGGCCGGCTGGTGCTGGTCGGCCTCACCGACAAGCCGCTGACCGTCACCAACGGCACCCTGGTCAGCTACCTGCGCCAGCAGATCCGCGGCCACTACGGCTCCGAGGGCCAGGACGTCGTCGACCTGGTCAACCTGGTCCGCGGCGGCCGGCTGGACTTCTCCCGCTCGGTGAGCGGTACCTTCCCGCTGGCCGAGGCCGCCCGCGCGGTCGAGGCACTGGAGCGCAAGGAGGGCAACCCGATCCGCCTGGTGCTCAAGCCCTGACCGGCCCCGCCCCGGCGGCCCGCCGACCCGGCGCCGTACCCACCGGACTGAGCCCGGCGGGTACGGCGCCGCCTCGCGCCCCTCGGCAGGTCCGGCGGCGCCCGGCTACTCCACCGCCGAGACGTGCAGCGCCGACGCCGACGCCGACGCCGGCGCCGGCGCCCGTTCCACCTCGGCCCCGGCGGACTCCCGGTACAGCGCGGCCCGGAACACCCCGTACAGACTCGCCGTCACCGTCACGGCCGCGCCCAGGCAGAGCGCCGACCCGGCCATCAGCCGCGCCCCGAGCCCGCGGTCGGTCGCCACGAGGCCCGCGACGAAGACCACCAAGCACGGGAACGTCGCCAGCTGGACCGGAATCGTCCTCCGGACCGACCCCCGCATGAACCGTCCGCGGTCCCGCCGGTACGCCTCCCGGGAGCTGCGCCGCGCCTCCCGCACCCCGGCCCCGTCGAGCACCAGCCCGGGCAGCGCCAGGTAGTTCGCCATCGACCACCCCGTCCCCACCAGCAGCAGCGACCCCAGCAGGCCCAGCAGCCCGAACGCCGCCCAGGCCACGATCACCCGCCACCGCGCCGCCGCCCGCGCCCAGCAGGCCCCGACCGCCACCGGCCGCCCCCGCAGCGCGTCGTCCGCCGCCAGCACCGTCACGGCGTTGAGGAAGGTGGCGACCACGGCCACCGGCAGCACCCCCACCACTCCCAGCACGACGCTGCCGCCGACCCGCACCTGCGCCCACACCAGCAGCGCCAGGAGCCCGCCCACCACCACCGTGGCGGTCGCCGGCAGCAGCACCAGCTCCTTGCGCCGCCACACCACCCGCGCCGACGCCCGCACGGATCCGTTGCCGCCCACCGCTACACCCCTTGCCCGCCGTCCCGAAGAGGCGCCCAGGCTACTGCCCCGGTCCGCCCCCACTGGGACCCTCCTCGGAGGTACCCCGCCGGACCTGCCGAACCCGGCAACTCCCCACCGGCGCCCGGTAAATGACATGCACGCTACTAGTCAACCGTCCAGTAGCACCCCTAGCGTCGACTCTTCCGCGCCCCCGACGGAGGAGTCCGCCTTGCGTCCACGCCAACGACAGCGAACCCGCCCCCTCCGGCTCCCGGCCGCCGCCACCGCAGCGGCCCTGCTCGCCACCGCCGCCCTGACCACCACGCCCAGCGCCACCGCCGCGCCCACCGCCGCGACGACGGCCGTCGCCGCCAACGACTACTGCGGCGGCCACTGCGCCGACATCCTGCCGCCCGGCGAGAACGGCAACGCCACCCTCTCCGACATCCTGCTCAACCGGGCCTTCGGCACCCGCCCCGCGCACACCGACGACCAGCTCGCCCCGTACGCCGCCCTCGCCTCCGGCTATCCCGGCCTGACCGAGGCCAAGCTCCGCGACTTCTTCAACGACGCCTCCTTCGGCGTCCCCGCCGACCAGGTGGCCAGCAGCATCAGCCCCCGCTCGGACGTCACCATCGTGCGCGACAAGGCCACCGGCGTCCCGCACATCACCGGCACCACCCGCTACGGCACCGAGTTCGGCGCCGGCTACGCCGCCGCCCAGGACCGGCTCTGGCTGATGGACCTCTTCCGGCACGTCGGCCGCGGCCAGCTGTCCGGCTTCGCGGGCGGTGCCGCCGCCAACCGCCAGCTGGAGCAGACCTTCTGGCAGGCCGCGCCGTACACCGAGGCGGAGCTGCAACAGCAGATCGACGCCATGGCCGCCCGCGGCGGCCGGGCCACCCAGGCGCTCTCCGACGCCACCGCCTACCTCGACGGCATCAACAAGTACGCCCAGGAGTCCTACAACGCCCGCACCTTCCCCGGCGAGTACGACCTGACCGGGCACATCGACCCGATCACCAACGCCGGCTCGATCGAACCGTTCAAGCTGACCGACCTGGTCGCCCTCGCCTCCGTGGTCGGCGCGCTGTTCGGCTCCGGCGGCGGCGGCGAACTCTCCTCCGCCCAGGTCAAGGCGGCCGCCGAGGCCAAGTACGGCAAGGACGCCGGCGACGTGGTCTGGAAGTCACTGCGCGAGTCCGACGACCCCGAGGCCGTCCAGACCCTGCACGACGGACAGAGCTTCCCGTACGCGACCGTCCCGGCCCAGCCGCAGGGCGAGGCGCTGCCCGACCCCGGCTCGGTGGTGCCCGAGCGGGTGATTTACGACCCCACCGGCTCCGCCAACTCCGCCACCACCAAGGCGAACGGCGTCCTGCCCGGCAACCTGCTGAGCGCCAAGCACGGGATGTCCAACGCCCTGCTGGTCTCCGGCGCGCACACCGACGACGGCCACCCGGCCGCCGTGTTCGGCCCGCAGACCGGCTACTTCGCCCCTCAGCTGCTGATGCTGGAGGAGATCCAGGGCCCCGGGATCAGCGCACGCGGCGCGGCCTTCGCCGGCCTGAGCTTCTACGTGCAGCTCGGCCGCGGCCAGGACTACGCCTGGAGCGCCACCTCGGCCGGGCAGGACATCACCGACACCTACGCCGTCCCGCTCTGCACCACCGACGGCTCCCCGGTCACCACCGCCGCCAACTCCTACCTCTGGCACGGCCAGTGCCTGCCCTTCGACCGGCTGGAACGCAAGAACGCCTGGAAACCGACCACCGCCGACTCCACCGCGGCCGGCTCGTACACCCTGGTGATGTACCGCTCCAAGTACGGCCTGGTGTCCGCCCGCGGCACGGTCGGCGGCGCACCCGTCGCCTTCACCTCGCTGCGCTCCACCTACCGGCACGAGGTCGACTCCATCGTCGGCTTCCAGGAGTTGAACGACCCGGGCACGGTGCACGACGCGGCGAGCTTCCAGCAGGCCGCCCAGGACATCAACTACACCTTCAACTGGTTCTACGCCGACTCGCGCGACATCGCGTACTACAACTCCGGCAGCAACCCGGTGCGCGCCCCCGGCGTGGACCCGGGGCTGCCGGTCAAGGCCCAGCCCGCCTACGAGTGGGCCGACTTCGACCCCACCGCCAACACCGCCCGGTACACCCCGGCGGCCCAGCACCCGCAGTCCGTCAACCAGGACTACTACATCTCCTGGAACAACAAGCAGGCGAACGGCTACACCTCGGCCGGCTTCGGCAACGGCTCGGTGCACCGCGGCAACCTGCTGGACGACCGGGTCAAGTCCCTGCTCCGCAACGGCGGGAAGGCGAGCCGGGTCTCGCTCACCCAGGCCATGGAGAGCGCCGCCCTGACCGACCTGCGGGCCGAGGACGTGCTGCCCGAGCTGATCCGGGTGCTACGCAGCGCGCCCGTCACCGACCAGGCCACCCTCACCGCCGTCCAGCAGCTGGAGGCCTGGCTCGCCAACGGCGGTCAGCGGAAGGAGACTTCACCGGGAAGCCACAGCTACACGGACGCCACCGCGATCCGGGTGATGGACGCCTGGTGGCCGCTGGTCGCCGAGGGCGTCATGCGGCCGGGCCTCGGTGACCCGCTGTTCGGCGCGCTGACCGGCGCCCTCCAGATCAACGAGTCCCCCTCCGGTGGCCAGACCAGTCCCGGCAGCGGCCCGACCAACGCCAACGAGGCCATCCCGCACAAGGGTTCGGCCTTCCAGTACGGCTGGTGGAGCTATCTGGACAAGGACCTGCGCTCCGTCCTCGGCGACCAGGTGGCCGGCCCGCTGGCCCGCCCGTTCTGCGGCGGCGGCGACCTCGCGGCCTGCCGGACGGTCCTGCTGAACTCCCTGAAGCAGGCCGCCGCCCAGACCTCCGCGCAGGTCTACCCCGGCGACGCAGACTGCCCGGCCGGCGACCAGTGGTGCGCCGACGCGATCATCCACCGCCCGCTGGGCGGGGTGACCGACCCCAAGAGCACCTGGCAGAACCGCCCGACCTACCAGCAGGTGGTGCAGTTCTCCAGCCACCGCTGACCGACCCCGCCGGGCCCCTCCAGCAGGGGCCCGGCGGCCGGTCACCGCGGTCCGCGCACCCGCCGCGCGACCGCCGCCGCGTCGTCCCGCAGGTAGCCGGGCTGGTCCCGCAGCCGCCGGGCCACCTTGACGTACGTCTCACGGCTGTCGCCCGTGGCCATCCGGTCCGAGGCGGCGTCGGCCAGCTCGACGACGGCCTCCACCAGCCCGGCGAGCGCCGCCAGCAGCACCGCCTCCTCCGACTCGGGGACCTTGTCGCGGCCGCTGTCCCGCGCCTTCGGCAGCGCGTTCTCCCGCAGCTGCCGCCGCGCCTCGTCGACCGCGTCGACCATCGCCCGTACCCCACTGTCCATCGCGGCCCCCTGCTCCGTTCGCTCCTCCGGCGTACCCCGCGAGCCTTCCCGCCCCCGCTTGGGCCCAACCCGGCGCGCGACCCGTGGAGACTGCCCCTAGCGTGGTCCGGGGACCGCCCGGACACCGCCGGGCCCGGGCCCACGACCCCCAGCAGGAGGCATGCCGACCATGACCGCCAAACTCTCCGAACTCACCGGCGACTACGTCCTCGATCCCACCCACACCCGGATCGGCTTCGTCGCCCGCCACGCGATGGTGACCAAGGTCCGCGGCGCGTTCCACCAGTTCGAGGGCTCCGCCCACCTGGACGGCAACGACCCGACCCGCTCCACCGGCCAGGTGGTGATCAAGGCCGAGAGCATCGACACCGGCGTGGAGCAGCGCGACCAGCACCTGCGCACCAACGACTTCCTGGACGCGCCGAACTTCCCCGACATCACCTTCCGCGCCACCGCGGTCGAGGCCCGCTCCGAGACCGACTACCGGGTCACCGGCGACCTCACCATCAAGGACACCACCCGCCCGGTCACCATCGACTTCGAGTACACCGGCAACGCCGTCGACCCGTACGGCAACCTCCGGGTCGGCCTGGAGGGCTCGGTCACGATCAGCCGCAAGGAGTACGGGGTCACCTGGAACGCGGCCCTGGAGGGCGGCGGCGTCCTGGTCGGCGACAAGATCGTCCTGGAGTTCGACATCTCCGCGATCCGCCAGGGCGGCTGACCCGGCCGAACCGCCGGGACCGGCCCGAACCCGCCGGAAACCGTTGCCCCACGCACGAGTTCACGCCGGAGCCCGGCCACCGGCGGAGCCCGCCCGGTTAGTCTCCTGTCATGCCGACAGAACACTCCCTCGCCACCGGCCAGCGCTCCCTGGGCGACCCCGCCCTCGACTTCCCGCTCTGGCCCCCGCTCACCGCCGGCTGTCCGCGCACCAGCACCGAAGACGTCTCCTACCCCGTCGAGGTCGACTACGCCTACGACAAGGCCGACCCGGCGGCCCTGTTCGCCCCCGCCCCGGTGCGCGGCGGCCTGGAGCGCTGGGCCCCGCTGCTGCCGCCGCTGCTCTCGCCCGGCCTGGGCGAGGGCGCCACTCCGCTGGTGGAGATCGAGCCCGGGGTGTACGTCAAGGACGAGTCCCGCAACCCCACGTGGAGCCACAAGGACCGGCTGAACCGCTGCACCACCAGCGCCGCCGTGGGCGTCGGCGCCGCCGGCATCGCGGTCGCCTCCTCGGGCAACCACGGCGCCGCGGCCGCCGCCTACGCCGCCCGCGCCGGACTGCGCTGCGTGGTGTTCACCGGCCCGGACGTCCCGCCGAACGTCGACTCCTTCCTCGACGCCTACGGCGCCGTGGTGCTCCCGGTGCCGTGGGAGGCCCGCTGGCCGCTGCTGCGCCAGGTGGTCGACCGGCTGGGCCTGCACCCGGTCAGCAACCTGACCACCACCCACACCGGGCACGCGTACGGCCCCGAGGGCTACAAGACCATCGCCTACGAGATCTTCCAGGACGTCGGCCTGCCGAGCGCGGTGTTCGTCCCCACCGGCTACGGCGAGCTCCTGTTCGGCGTCTGGAAGGGGTTCACCGAGCTGGTCCGGCTGGGTCTGACCGACCGGGTGCCGCGCGTCCACTCCTGCGAGACGGTCACCTCGGGGCCGCTCGCCCGGGCGGTCGCCGAGGGGCTGCCCGCCGCCCGCGTGACGGTCCGCCCGAGCGCGGCGTACTCGATCAACTCCCCGGTCAGCGGCTATCGCGGCGTGCTCGCGGTCCGCGAGAGCGGCGGCCGGGCGCTGACCCTGACCGACGCCCAACTCACCGACGCGAAGGAGGAGATGGCCAGGGCCGGGCTCTGGGCCGAGCTGTCGGCGGCGGCCGGCCTGGCCGGGCTGCGCAGCCTCGGCGAGCCGGACCTCTCGGACGGCCCGGTGGTCTGCGTGTCGACGTCCAGCGGCTTCAAGGACTCGGGCGTCGGCACCCGTCGCACCGATCCGGTCGCCCCCGAGTGGGAGGCGGTCAGCCGAGTGCTGCGCGAGGCCGGCATCACCGGCTGAACCCGGGTGCCCCGATCGTCGGCGGACACCCTGCGCACGCCTGCTGTTCGCCCGCCCGTCCGCCCTCGTAAGGTCGCCGTAGGGTCGGTGTTCGCCGAGCGCCAGCAGGCTGACACCCTCCGTCAACTCCCCCCGCATGTCGAAGGGTAGCCACCGTGTCGCGTCCCCTCCGCCGCCTGCTCCCGCTCGCCGTCGCCGTCGCGGCGGTGCCCGTGCTCGCCCTGCCCGCCCTCCCGGCCGGCGCGGTCTCGTACGGCACCCCGACGATCACCTTCTCGGCCGGGTACCTCTCCGGCGCGGTCGGCGCCACCGGCGACCCGACCGTGACCGTGACGGTCGCCCAGTCCGGCGCCTCGGTCTCGGCGCTGACCGTCGCCGCCTCCGCCACCACCCGCAGCGCCGTGGCCCGCACCGGCGACGTCACCGTGACCGGCACCACCGGCACCCGCACCCTCGCGGTCGCCGCCCAGGGCGTCGGCTACGCCGACCTCACCATCAAGGTCACCGGCCTCGGCGGCAAGAGCGCCACCCGCACCCTGCACTACGCCGCCTCCCCCGCCGTCCAGTCCTCCGCCACCAGCCGCTACCTGACCGGCTCCAGCGACGCCTCGGCCGCCGTGGACGCGGGCGGCGGCTACCTCGTGGTCGGCGACGACGAGTCCAACACCCTGCGCCTGTACGACCGCAACAACTCCGGTGCGCCAGTGCGCACCTGGGACTTCAGCTCGGCCCTCGGCGTCTCCAAGGAGATCGACATCGAGGGCGCCACCCGGGTCGGCAACACCATCTACTGGACCGGCTCGCTCGGCAACAACAAGGACGGCGTGGTCAAGCCGGACCGGCACACCGTCTTCGCCACCACCGTCACCGGCTCCGGCGCCGACACCCAGCTGTCCCTGACCGGTTCGTACCACGGCCTGCGCGACGACCTGATCGCCTGGGACAACGCCCACGGCAAGCACTACGGCTTCGCGGCCGGCGCCGCCGACGGCCAGGTGCCCAAGCAGATCGACGGGTTCAACGTCGAGGGCCTGGAGTTCGCGCCCGGCAGCACCAGCACCGCCTACATCGGCTTCCGC
Source organism: Streptomyces sp. CBMA156 (assembly GCF_014596515.1). Lineage (GTDB taxonomy): Bacteria > Actinomycetota > Actinomycetes > Streptomycetales > Streptomycetaceae > Kitasatospora. The sequence continues at coordinate 17,562 of NZ_MSJQ01000076.1, read as the reverse complement.
GCGCCGCTCACCCCGGCCGTCACCGGTGGCCGGGCGCTGCTCGTCCCGGTCACCAACTTCCCCTCGCTGCTGAATGGTTCGGCCTCACACGCGACCTTCGGCGACGCGATCGAGCTGAACCTCGGCGGCCTGTCGATCCGCGACATCCGCCGCAACGACCTCGGCCAGTACCTGATCGTGGCCGGCTCCTGGTCCGCCGAGGACAACTCCGCCCCGTACGCGCTCTACCGCTGGAACGGGCAGCCCGGCTCCCAGCCGACCAAGCTGACCGACCTGCCGACCAGCGACTACGGCGCCTGGGAGGCCGTCCCGGACGTCCCGGACCTGGACGCCCCCGGCGCCCGCGCCCAGCTGATCACCGACGACGGCTCCGCCGACCTGTACGGCGACGCCACCGCCGCCAAGGACCTCACCCACCCCGAGTGGAAGAAGTCCCGCAGCACCTGGTTCACCCTGAACTGACCGCGCGGCAGGGCCCCTTCGGCGGATCCGCCGAAGGGGCCCTGCCCGTTCCCGCGGCCTCCCTCGCCGGAGGCAGCCCCGGTCAGAGCTCGACCAGCACCTTCCCCCGGCTGGCCGAGCGGTCCAGGTAGAGGCCGCGGTAGGCCGCCGGGATGCTGTCGAACCCCTGGTGCACGGTCTCCTGGTACGTCAGCTCCCCGCTGCTCACCAGGGCCCCGAGGTCCCGCCGCAGCGCGGCCCAGTTCTCCTCGGTGAACCACTCCAGCGAGAAGATGCCGCGGATCGTGGTACGCGGGAACATGATCATCGGCAGCAGCCGCGGCCCCGCCCAGTCCCCGCCGACCTGGCTCCCCCACTGCCAGCAGACGGCCACCCGGCTCTCCACCGCGAGCATCCCGAAGACCACGTCGGTCAGCACCCCGCCGAGGCTGTCGAAGTACCGGTCGATGCCCTCCGGAGCCAGCTCGGCCAGTTCCTTCTCCAGCCGGTCGGGCTCGTCGCCGTCGCGGTACAGCAGCACCCCGTCGAAGCCCAGCTCCCACAGCCGCGCCGCCTTCTCCGGCGACGCCGTGGTGCCGATCACCCGCCCGCCCCGGTGCTTCGCCAGCTGCCCGACCAGCGAACCGACCGCCCCGGAGGCGCCGCTGACCAGCACCGTCGACCCCGGGCGCACGTCGAGGAACTTCTCGACCGTCCCCCAGGCCGTCATCCCCGGCCCGCCCAGGACGCCGAGCGCGGTGGTCAGCGGCAGGGTCTCGTCGTAGTGCGAGGGGTCCAGCCGGCGGAAGGCCGGGAAGACCATCGGGAAGGTGCCGGTCTGCCAGAGCCGCTGCTCGCCGTTGCTGACCAGGTGGGTGCGCCAGCCGCCGAAGCCCTGCACCAGGTCGCCGACCGCGAAGCGCGCGGCCGGCCCCGCCTCCACCACCTCCATGATCGAGTCCGCACCCATGTGGTCACCGATCGGGGTGTCCAGCGCGATGCCCTGGAGGTACGGGTCCACCGAGACGTACCGGGTGCGCAGCAGCATCTCGTCCTCGGCGAGCCCGACGTCCACCTCCTCCACGACCTTCCGGTACATCCGGTCGACGTCCGGCACACCGTCCACGTGCTCCCGGACGACCCACTTCTCGATCCTCACGAGGTGACTCCAAACTGCCGGTCGGAGGGGCCGACCGGTTCGATGAGCAGGGTGGGCAGTGGTGCGCTGTCGTCCACCTCGGCGGTGAAGGGTCTGCCGTCGTCCCGGCAGACGAACTGGACGACGTGCCGGCCGGCCGCGGCCGCCCTGATCAGCCCGCCGGTGGTCGCCCAGACTCCGGAGAGGTAGAAGTTCGCGAGGCCGGGCAGCCCCGGGCCGTTGCGCTTGACCTCCTCCTCCAGGGTCTCGCCGCTCTCCACGAAGGGCTGCCAGCCCAGCACCGTGCCGTTGTAGTTGCCGGTGTAGCGGACCTGGGTGAGCGGGGTGGAGACGTCCTTGACGGCCACCGCCTCGCTCAGCCCGGGGTGGTGGCCGTCCAGGAACTCGACGATGGTGTCGCGCACCCGGCGCTTCTCCCGCTGGTACTCCCGCCCCCGGCCGACCGGCAGGGTGTGGAGCTCCTCGCCGCGCCGTACCCGGGGCGTCTGCTCCGGTCCGGTGCTCAGCTCCCGCCAGGGCTCGATGTCGCAGAAGTAGCTGGCGTACACCACGGTGGTGTCGGCGGGCGACAGCTCCGGGTAGTGCCGGCTGCGGAACTGGACGTTGATGCTCGGGTGCCGGATGCCGGTGAGCCGCTCGGCGACCTCGTCCTCCAGCAGGTAGGTGGTGCACGGGTCCCCTGCGGGGAAGGGCCGGCGCAGGCCGAGGAAGACCGTCATGTAGCCGGGGAAGACCATGCCCGGCTCGGAGATGGTCTGGGTGTACAGCCGGCGGTAGGTGTCGCTCAGGTAGCGGCCCTTGAGCAGGTCCATCATGGTGGTCCGCCCGTCGCAGGCGGCCACCACGATGTCGGCCCGCACCTCCTGGCCGTCGCTCAGCCGCACCCCCACCGCCCGGTCGTCCTCGACCAGGACCTCGGTCACCTTGGTGTTGTACGTGATCTCGCCGCCCAGCCGCCGGTAGCGCTGCTCGATCGACTGTGCCAGCCCCAGCGAGCCGCCCTCCGGCACCCCGGCCGACTGCCCGGCGTGGCAGGCGAGCTGGAAGTAGTTGGGCAGTACCGGGAAGTTGGGATGCTTCTCGTACAGGATGAAGTTGAACGCCTCGCGCAGCAGCGGGCTCCTGAACCGCGCCGAGTAGTCGCTCATCAGCACCGTGATCGAGCGCCGGATCACGTTGAAGTACGGCAGGAAGGAGGCGAGCATCCGCGTCCGTTCCCACCGGCCCATCAGCCCGACCGGCTTGAGGAAGGGGTAACGGGCCAGCGCCAGACGGAACTTGCGCAGCCCTGCGCAGAACTGCCGGATCTGCCGGGCGTCCTCCGGGGCGAGGTCCAGCAGGTGGGCCTCCAGCCGGTCCGGGTCGGAGTAGAAGTAGACCGCCCGGCCGTCCCGGGTGCGCACCACGTTGAAGACGTCGAAGTTGCGCATCCGCTTGCCCTGCAACGCGCCGAGTTCGAGCCAGATCTGGTGCATCTCGTTGCCGGGGCCGCTGCCCAGCAGCCAGCTGATGCAGCAGTCGAAGGTGAACTCGCCGCGGTCCCAGCCGGTGCAGCAGCCGCCGGGGATCTCGTGCATCTCCAGGATCCGGGTGCGGTAGCCGTTCATCTGGGCGTAGCAACCGGTGGACAGGCCGCCGAGCCCTCCGCCGATGATGACCATGCTCCGCCTGTCGCCGGTCGTCGTCCCGCTCACTCCGCCACTCCCACTTCCGCCACTCCCGGTTCCGGCACGCCCACGTCCGACACGCCCGGTTCCGGCAGCCCCACGGTGGCCCGGCCGAGTTGCGGCAGGCGGCCCCACTTGCCCGGGTGCCAGGGTTCTCGGTTGTCGCTGGGCCAGGCCCGGAACGGCACGCCCAGCTCCCGGCAGAGGTACTGCGCGGCGAACCGGCCGCTGGTGGCGGCCCGGATCAGCCCGCCGAGCGCGGTCCACTGGCCCGCCATGGAGAAGCCGCTCAGCCCGGGCAGCCGCATCCGGTCCCGGTTGACCAGCCGGTTGGCGGCGTCCTCGGCCTCGGAGAAGGCCTGCCAGGCCAGGATGCTGCCGTAGGTGTTGCCGGTGAACCGCTCGGTGGTCACCGGTGAGGCGACGTCCACGAGTTCGATCCGCCGGCCGAGCCCGGGGTACGTCCGCTCCAGGAACTCCCGGACGAACGAGGCGACTTCCTGCTTGCGGGCCCGGTACGCCCGGCGGTCGCCGGTCCGCAGGTCCTTCCAGGAGCGGTAGTCGCTGAAGTAGGTGCAGTGCAGCACCGACTTGCCCGGCGGCGCGAAGCCGTCCGCGTAGGAGGAGCGCAGCTGCACCACCAGGCTGCGCTGGAGCGTGCCGGGCAGCCGGTCGCCGTCCTCGGGGGACAGCAGGTAGGTGGTGCTGTGCGGCTCGCCCTCGGGCAGCGGGCCGTCGATGCCGACGAAGGCGGAGACCACCGCCGGGTAGAGGTTGCCCGGCTTGTCGAGCAGTTCGCCGTACAGCTTCTCGGTGGCGGGGCTGGAGTAGCGGCCCTCCAGCAGCCGGTCGAGCACCGTCGGGCCGTCGCAGGCGGCCACCACGTGGTCGGCGTAGTGCCGTGACCCGTCCTTGAGTTCCACCCCGATCGCGCGCCCGTCCTCGATCAGGATGCGCTCCGCCCGGCGGCGGTAGCCGATCACCCCGCCGAGCGAGGTGTAGCGCTCCTCCACCGAGCGGGCCAGCCCGAGCGAACCGCCCTGCGGGAAGCCCGCGTTGCCGTTGTGCGCGGCCGCCAGGGTGTACAGGTACGGCAGCAGCGGGAAGCCCGCGGGCTCCTGGAGGAACATGTTGGGGAAAGCCCGCCGCAGCAGCGGGTCCTGGAAGCGCTCGGCGAAGCCGCTCATCGGGGTGGTGGCGGTGCGCCAGAACAGCCGGAACGCGGGCAGGACGGCGCGCAGGGTGCGCAGCCGTTCCGCCGTGGTGCGCAGCGGCGGCGGGGTGAGGTCCCAGGGCAGCTCGGTCGCGGCGAAGCGGCGCAGGTCCCGGCAGAAGGCCCGGATCGGCTTGGCGTCGCCGGGCGCGACGGCCAGCAGGTGGGCCTCCAGCCGGTCCGGGTCGCCGTAGAAGGTGACGGCCCTGCCGTGTTCGTCGACCACCCGGTTGAAGGTGTCGAAGAGGGTCACCGACTTGCCGTCCAGGGCGCCGAGTTCGCTCCAGACCTGGTGTGCGCCGGTGCCCTCGGCGGTGCCGATCAGCCAGTCGATGCAGTAGTCGAAGAGGTAGCCGTGCCGGGACCACGCGGTGCAACAGCCGCCGGGCAGCACGTGTTTCTCGAAGATCCGGGTCTCCAGGCCGCTCATCTGCGCGTAGCAGCCGGTGGCGAGGCCGGCCAGGCCGGCCCCGATCACGATGACCCGGGGCGGGCCGCCGGGGGCCCGCTCCCTGGTGGACCAGTCGGGTCCGCGGTCAGCCACGGGCATCGGCGGTGCCCCCGGCCAGGATGGCGCCCGCCAGTTCGGCGTTGCGGGCCGCGAAGTCCCCGTCGAGCATCTCGGCGTGGACGCCGTGGCCGACGTACACCGCGGTTCCGGTGGTGGAGGCGCCGTGCCAGGAGCCCGGTTCGCCGCCCACGTGCACGGACAGCCGCTCGCGTTCGCAGACCACGTCCAGCTGGGCCGTCACCGTGCCGGTGTTGGGCGTGCGGCTGCAGAACTCCAGGTAGTCCCTGGCCTGTTCGAGGGTCTCCCGGGCGACGATCCGCGAGCCGGTGTGGCGGTGCAGGTGCTCGTGGAGTTCGCGTTCGAAGACGGCCAGGTGTTCCTCGCCGAGGTCGAAGGCCTCGGTGACCCGGTAGGCGTCCACCATCAGCACCGAGCCGACGGTGCGTCCGCGCCGTTCCAGCTCCTTGGCCACCTCGAAGGCCAGGTTGCCGCCGAGCGAGTAGCCGAGCAGGACGTACGGCCCGGAGGCGTGCAGCTGCTCGACCAGGTCCGCGTAGCGGGCCGTCTTGTCGTCGCCGGTCAGGTAGTTGAACGCGGCGATCCGGTGCTCGGGCAGGTGCGCGGCGAGCTGCCGGTAGACCAGCCCGTGGCCGCCGGCCGGCGGGAAGCAGAAGACCGTACGGTCCTCGGGTGCCTCGGGGTTGAACCAGAGGTGCGGCTCGCCGCCGGCCACCTCGCCGGTGATGATCTGCTCGACGGTGCGGGCCATGCCGTGCAGGGTGGTGACCTTGAACAGCAGGCCGACCGGGATGGCGATGTTGAACTCGCTCTGGAGGTGGTGGATCAGTTCGATGAGCCGGATCGAGCTGCCGCCGAGCTCGAAGAAGTCGTGCTGGAGACCGACTTCCGCCAGGCCGAGGAGGTTCTTCCAGTGCTCGGCGACGCTGGTCTCGTAGAGCGTGACGGGCGGTTCGTGCTGGGCCCCCGCGGTGTCGGCCTTCGGTTCGGGCAGCGCCGCGAGGTCCACCTTGCCGTTCGGGGTGAGCGGCAGGGCGGGCAGCTCGGTGAGGTAGGAGGGGATCATCACGGTGGGCAGGTGCTCGGCCAGGTGGCGGCGCAGTTCGCGGCGGTCCAGTGTGGTGCCCTCGGCGGGCACCACGTAGGCGGCGAGCACGGCCTCGCCCCTGGTGTCCTGGCGGACCGCCACGCAGGCCTGGGCGAGTTCGGGGCGGGCGGTGAGGTGGGCCTCGATCTCGCCCAGCTCGATCCGGTGGCCGCGGACCTTGACCTGGTTGTCGATCCGGCCGAGCAGGTGCACGGTGCCTTCGGTGTCCCAGTGGCCGAGGTCGCCGGTGCGGTAGAGCCGCAGGGGCGTGCCGTCGGGTTCCAGGGTGACGAAGCGGCCGGCGGTCTGCTCGGGGTCGTTGGGGTAGCCGGCGGCGACGCCGGCGCCGCCGATCCACAGCTCGCCGGGCACGCCCACCGGGACGGGCTCGCCGTAGGGGTCGAGGATGTACACCGCGCTGTTCGGGAACGGCCGGCCGATCGGCACCATCCGGCCGGGTTCCAGCCGCTCGGCCGCGCCCTCGTAGTAGGTGCTGTCGACGCTGGCCTCGGTCAGCCCGTAGGAGTTGACCAGCCTGGTCCGCGGGCCACAGAGGGCGCGCACCCGCTGGTGCTCGGCGGCCTTCCAGGAGTCGGAGCCGACGATCAGCAGCCGCAGGAAGTCCAGCGTCAGGCCGTCGCGCTCGCAGTGCGCCAGCAGCGCGCGGGCCACGGCGGGCACGAACTCGCCGCCGTCCACGGCCTCCTCGCGCATCACCCGGTACAGCCGGGCGGTGTCGAAGAGCAGCTCGCGGTCGACCAGTACGAGGGTGCCGCCGGTGCTGAGCGCCCGGGCGAGGTCGCCGGAGAACACGTCGAAGGCGGTGCCGGCCATCTGGAGGTGCACCCGGACGTCGGTGTCCAGCCGGTACTCGGCGCGCCAGCCCGCGGTGACGGCGGCCAGGTTGCGGTGGTCGACCCTGACCCCCTTCGGGCGGCCGGTGGAGCCCGAGGTGTGGATCACGTAGGCGGCCCGGTCCGGGTCCGCGGCGGGCAGCGCCACCGCGGTGCCCGCGGGCCGGTCCAGCTCCTCCAGGGTCACCGGTGTGGCGGGCAGTGCGGCCGGCAGCGGGCGCCGCTGGTCGACCACCACCAGCGCGGCTCCCGCGTCGGCCACCTGGTGGGCGATCCGGTCGGCCGGGTGGCCGGGGTCGAGCGGCAGGTAGGCGGCGCCGGCCCGCCAGATCGCCAGCAGGACGGTGATCAGCTCGGGTGACTTGTCCAGGCAGACCGCCACCACCGAGCCCTCGCCGACGCCGAGTTCGCGCAGCCGTACGGCGGTGCGCTGGGAGCGCCGGTCCAGTTCCCCGTAGGTCAGCCGGCGGATCCGGTCCCGGCCCGGCGCGACCACGGCGATGGCCTCCGGCCGCTCGGCGGCGGCCTTGGCGATCAGCTCCGGCACCGGGGTGTCGTGCTCGATCCGGCGTTCGGCGCCGCTGAAGCCGGTGAGGATCTCACGGCGTTCGGCGTCGCCCAGCATCCGCAGCCGTCCGACCGGCTCCGCCCCGGCCGAGCGGGTCATGGCGTCCAGCAGGTTGCGGTAGTGGGCGGCGAGCCGTCGGACGGTGGCGGGCTCGAAGAGGTCGGAGTTGTACTTGAAGACGCAGTGGAAGCAGCCGTCCGCGCGGTCCTCGTAGGCGGACAGCGTGAGGTCGAACTGTCCTTCCTCCTCCGGCAGTTCGATGTACTCCAGGCGGTATCCGAAGCGCTCCACGGCGACCTTGTGGGTGAGCAGGATGAACATCGCCTGGAACACCGCGGAGCGGCTCGGGTCGTGCTGGAGCCCCAGCTGCTCGACCAGCAGCGGGAAGGGGTACTCCTGGTTGTCCAGCCCGCCGAGCACGCTCTCGCGCACCCTGGCCAGCAGCTCGGCCACCGTCGGCTCCCCCGCCAGACTCACGTGCAGCGGCAGGGGGTTGACGAAGTAGCCGTAGACGGAGGCGAACTCCTCCTGGGTGCGGCCGGTGACCGGGCTGCCGACCACGACGTCCGGCTGCCCGGACCACCGGTGCAGCAGCAGGTAGTAGGCGCCGAGCAGCACCATGAACGGGGTGGCCCCGTTTGCGCGGGCCAGCTCGTGGACCCTGGAGGTGAGTTCGGCGTCCAGCCGGAAGAACTCGGAGGCGCCGTTGTGGGTCTGCACGGCCGGGCGCGGCTTGTCGGTGGGCAGCGCCAGCACCGGCATCCCGGCCGGCAGGCGTTCGCGCCAGTAGTCGAGCATCCGCCGCGCCTCGGGCCCGGCCAGGAAGCGGTTCTGGTGGTTGAGGAAGTCCAGGTAGCGGGCGGGCACCGGGGGCAGTTCCGGGGTGCGGCCCTGGCGCAGCGCCTCGTAGACCTCGAACAGCTCCTCGATGAAGGTGAAGGTGGAGATCGCGTCCGAGACGATGTGGTGGACGGCCTTCATCAGCACCCAGCGGTCCGGCCCGCGCCGGAACAGCCGCAGCCGCACCAGCGGGTCCTCGGCGAGGTCGTACGGCCGCCGGTACTCGCGGACGATCAGCTCGTGGATCTCCTCCCACGGCCGGCCCTCGACGTCGAACAGCCCGGTGTCGGCCTCGGCCTCGGCCCTGATGTGCTGGACGGGGCGGCCCTCCTCCGCCGTGAAGGCGGCGCGCAGCTCGGGGTGCCGGGCGACCAGGAGGCGGAAGGCCGCGAACATCGCGTCCGGGTCGAGCTCGGCGCGCACCTCGACGGCGCCGCCGATGTTGTACGCGAAGCCGTCCGGGTGCAGCAGGCGCAGGAACCAGAGCGCCTGCTGGTTGTGGGTGAGCGGGTGGCGGGACTCGTCGGTGTACAGCTCCACCTCGGCCTCGGCCGGGCCGCCGTCGGTGGCGAGCCGCTCGGCCAGGCCCTCGGTGAGCAGGTCGGCCAGGTCGCCGACGGTGCCGTTGCCGAGCAGGGCCACCACCGGCAGGGCGACGCCCAGTTCGCCGTGCACCCGGGCGCGCAGCTCCATCGCGAGCAGCGAGTCCAGGCCGTGGGCGCCGAGCCTGGTGTCCCGGTCGATCCGCTCGGCGCCGATCCGCAGGACGGCCGCGGCGGCGGCGGTGAGCCGCTCGGTGACCAGTTCGGACCGGGTCTGCGGGTCGGCCGCGCGGTAGGCGTCCAGGAAGCCGCCGGTCGCGGCCGGGGCCTGCTCGGCGGCGTTCGCCGCCAGGTCGGCGACCAGCGGCGGCGGCGCCGGGTACCAGGCGAGGAAGGTCGGCCAGTCGACCACGGTGGCGACCAGCAGCTGGGCGCGGTCCTGGCCGAGGACGCGCTCCAGGACGGCCGTTCCGGCGTCGGGCGGCAGCGAGCTCATGCCGCGGGCGTCGCGGTAGTGGGCGACCAGGCCCAGCTCCTCGATCATGCCGGTGGCCCAGGGGCCCCAGTCCAGGCTGAGCCCGGGCAGCCCGTCGGCCCTGCGGTGGTGGGCGAGGGCGTCCAGGAAGGCGTTGCCGGCCGCGTAGTTGGTCTGCCCCGCGGTGGTGAGCAGCGAGGCGACGGAGGCGAACAGCACGAAGTGGTCGAGCGGTTCGTCGCTCAGCAGCCGGTGCAGCAGGTGGCCGCCGACCACCTTGGGGGTGTAGCCGGCGTCGAAGGACGGCCGGTCCATCTGGGCCAGCAGGGTGTCCTTGACCTGCCCGGCGAGGTGGAACACGCCCCGGATCGGCGGGCGCTGGCGCTGCCGGTAGTCGGCGAGCCAGTCCGCGAGGGCGGCCTCGTCGGTGACGTCCACCGGGGCGATCAGCGGTTCGGCGCCGAGCGCCTGGAGTTCGCGCAGGAAGGCGATCCGCTCGCCGGCCGGGGTGTCCGGGTCGGTGTGCGCCCACTGGGAGCGCTCGGGCAGGGCGGTGCGGCCGACCAGGATCAGCCGCCGGGCGCCGCGCCGGACGAGGGTGCGGCAGAGCAGCCGGCCGAGGGCGCCGAAGGCCCCGGTGACCAGGTAGCTGCCGTCGGGGCGCAGGACCGGCGGCAGCGGGCGGGTGAGGCCCTCGGCCTGCCGCAGCCGGCTGGTGAGCCTGGCGCCGGCCCGCAGCGCGATCTCCTGCTCGTCGTGGGCGGTGAGTTCGGCGAGCAGCGCCTCGGCCTGGTCGGCGGCGCCGACGGCCGGGTCGAGGTCGATCAGGGTGCCGCGCTGGGCGACCAGCTCCTGCTGCCACAGCACCCGGCCGATGCCCCAGGCGGGGGCGCCGAGCGGTTCGACCCGGTCGCCGGGGACGGCGGGCTGGGTGCCCCGGGTGACGATGTGCAGCCGGCCGTCCGGGCGGGCGGCGGGCAGGGCCTGGGCGAGGGTGATCAGGGAGTAGCCGCCGAGGGCGGCGAGCGGGCCGAGCCGGTCCGCGGCGGTGGCGGCCAGCGCGGGCTGGTCGAGGTTCCAGAGGTGGACGACGGTGCCGAAGCCCGGGTCGAGGTCGGCGAACAGCCGCTGGACGTCCTCGGCGGAGTCGGGCCGTACGGTCGAGTGCCCGTCGCCGTGCCGGTACCCGGTGCCGGGCCTGATCAGGTGGCAGCGGGCGCCGCGCTCGGCGGCCAGTGCGGCCAGCCGCTCGGCGAGACCGCCCTCGTCGGCGAAGAGCAGCAGGTCGCCGGGGGTCCCCTCGCTGGCCGGCTCGGGCGCGGCCACCCAGGCGACCTCGGTGAGCCAGCCGTCGATGGTGGCGAGCCCGACGGAGGCCGGGGCCTGGGCGACGTCGGCGACCCGGAAGCCGGTGATCCTGCCGACCGGGGCGCCGTCCTCGGTGTGGAGCGCGAGGTCGCCGACGAGTTCCTCGCCGCTGTCCCGGGTGACGGTGGCGTGCACCCACAGCGGGCGGTCGCCGATCTCGTCGAGCCTGACCTCCTCGATCGAGACCGGCAGCCGGACGCTGCCGTCCTCGGGCGCGTCGAGCCGGGTGGCGAGCAGGGCCTGGAAGCAGCCGTCCAGCAGCACCGGGTGCAGGTGGTGGCCGGCCGCGTCCGGGCCGAGCTGTCCGGTCGGCCGGATCCGGGCGAGCGCCTCGCCCCGGCCCGTCCACACCTCGGCGACGGTCTGGAAGGCCGGTCCGTAGTGGTAGCCGCGCTCGGCCAGCTGCCGGTAGCAGTCCGGCCCGTCGAGGTGCCGTCCGCGGGCGCGCAGCGCGTCCACGTCCAGGGCGGGCCCGTACGAGCGGCGCTGGCCGGTGCGGACCCGGCCGCTCGCGTGCACGCCCGGCTCGCCGCCGGCCGGAGTGGAGGTGACGGTGAAGCGGGCGTCCTCGGGCGCGTAGCCGAACTGGACCGGGACGGGCTCGGTCTCGGAGAGGAACAGCGCCCGGTTCAGCTCGATCTCGGCCAGCGTCACCTCGGTGCCGCCGGTCAGGGTGCGGACGGCCTGGGCCGCCATCTCCAGGTACCCGGCGGCCGGGAAGACCACCTGGCCCTCGATCCGGTGGTCGCTCAGGTAGGGCAGCCGCTCGGGGTCGAGCGCGCTGGTCCAGCCGGGCTGGGCGCTCGCGGTGCGGCGGCCGAGCAGCGGGTGGTCGAGCCGTCCGAGCCGGACCTGCTCGACCGGCCTGGGCTCCACCCAGTAGCGGTCGCGCCGCCACGGGTAGGCAGGCAGCGGCACCGGGCGGCCGGCCGGGTGCAGCGCGTTCCAGCTCAACTCGACGCCGAGGGTGTGGAGTTCGGCAAGGCTGCGGGCGAAGCGCTCGGGCTCGTCCTGCTGCCGGCGGATCGACGGGAGGGTGTGCGTCTGCTCGGCGCACTCACGGATCGCGTGACCGAGCACCGGGTGCGGGCCGAGCTCCAGGAACAGCCCGTGCCCGTCCTCGGCCATCCGCTCGACGGCGGCCCGGAAGCGCACCGGGTTGCGGACGTTCTGCCACCAGTACGCGCCGTCCAGCTCCGGCCCGCGGGCGAGCCCCTCGCGGGCGGTCAGGTAGAGCGGCAGCCGCGCCTCCTGCGGCTTGATGACGGTGAGCGCGGCGACCAGCTCGTCCCGGATCGGGTCCATCCGCACGCTGTGGTACGGGACTTCGACGTCCAGCAGGCGGGCGAAGACGCCCTGCTGCCGCAGTTCCCCGGCCAGCTCGCGCAGCGCCTCGGTGTCCCCGGCCAGGGTCACCGCGGAGGGGCTGTTGACCGCGCCGAGCGAGACCTGGCTGCGGTACGGGCGGATCCGGCGCTCGGCCTCGGCCTCCGGCAGGCCGACCGCGAGCATGGTGCCGGTGCCGGCCAGGCGCTGCTGGAGCCGGCTGCGGGCGAGCACCACCCGCACCGCGTCGGCCAGGTCGTACACCCCGGCCTCGTGGAAGGCGGCGACCTCGCCGGTGCTGTGGCCGACGACCGCGTCGGGGCGCAGGCCGTGGCTCCGCCAGAGCGCCGAAAGCCCCACCTGGACGGCGAAGTTGGCGGGCTGGGCGAGCCAGGTCTCGGCCATCCTGGAGTCCGCCTCGTCGCGGCCCAGCTCGGTCAGCAGGGACCAGCCGGCCTGCGCGCGGATCTCCCGGTCGACGGCCTGCACGGCCTCGCGGTAGACCGGCTCGTGCTCGTGGAGCCCCCGGCCCATCCCCCACCACTGCGGGCCCATACCGGTGAACACCCAGGCCAGGCGGCGCTGTCGGCGCTCCCTGGCGCGGCCCTGGACCACCCGCGGGTGCTCCTCGCCGCGCTCGCACGCGGCCAGCGCCTCGTCCAGGTCCTCCCGGGTGGAGTAGACCACGCCGAGCCGCTCGGGCAGGTGCTGGCGGCGGTGCGCCAGGGTGTGGCCGAGGTCGGCCAGGGACGTCCCGCCGGCCAGCTCCTGCCGTACGGCGGCGGCCAGTTCGGGCAGTCCCGCGGTGTCCTTGGTGCTCAGCGGCAGCAGCGTACGGGCCGGCTCGGCGACCGGCAGGGCGGGGCCCGCCTGCGGCGGCTCCTCCAGCAGGACGTGGGCGTTGGTGCCGCCGAACCCGAAGGAGTTGACGCCGGCCCTGGCCGGGCCCCGGTGCTCGGGCCACTCGACCGGGGCGGTCGGGATCTCGAACGGCAGCGCGGCCAGGTCGATGCCGGGGTTGGGCCGCTCCAGGTTGAGGTGCGGCGGGATGCGGCGGTGCCTGAGCGCGAGCGCGGTCTTGATCAGCCCCGCGACGCCGGCCGCCGCCTCGGTGTGCCCGATGTTGGTCTTCACCGAGCCGACGTAGCAGCGGTCCCCGGCACGGCGGCCGATGCCGAGCACCCGGCCGAGGGCGGCGGCCTCGATCGGGTCGCCGACCGGGGTGGAGGTGCCGTGCGCCTCGACGTACTGGAGGCTGCCGGGCAGCACCCCGGCCTCGGCGCAGACCCGTTCGATCAGGGTGACCTGGGCGTCCGCACTGGGGACGGTGATGCCGTTGGTGCGGCCGTCCTGGTTGACGCCGCTGCCGATGATGACGGCGTGCACCGGGTCCCCGTCGCGCAGCGCGTCGGAGAGCCGCTTGAGCACGACCACACCGACGCCCTCGGCCCGGACGTAGCCGTCGGCGGAGGCGTCGAAGGCGCGCGATCGGCCGTCCGCGGACAGGAAGCCGCCCTTGGTCTCGGCGATCGTGTACTGCGGCGCCATGTGCAGCAACGCACCGCCGGCCAGGGCTAGTTCGGTCTCGCCGCGGAGCAGGCTCTGGCAGGCCAGGTGTACCGCGACCAGGGAGGAGCTGCACGCGGTGTCGATCGATACGCTCGGCCCGCGGAAGTCGAAGCAGTGCGAGATCCGGTTGGACACCATCGTCATCATGGTGCCGGTGGCGGTGTGCGCGGCGATGGTGTCGAAGGCGAGGTCGGCGAACTGGAGGATCTTCCAGTCGAGGGTGAAGGCGCCCATGTAGACGCCGACCTCCCGGCCGGCCAGTGCGCCGGGGCGCAGGCCGCCGTCCTCCAGGGCCTCCCAGCTGACCTCCAGGAGCTTGCGCTGCTGCGGGTCCATGTGCTCGGCCTCGCGCGGGCTGATCCCGAAGAAGTCCGGGTCGAAGGTGTCGAAGCCGTCGATGTAGCCGCCCCGGCCGCCGATCAGCCGCCCCGGCTTGGCCCGGTCCCTGCTGCCCAGGGTCGCGGTGTCGTAGCGGTCGGCTGGCGTCTCGGTGAGACAGTCCCGGCCCTCGATCAGGTTGCGCCAGTAGGAACGGTGGTCGTTGGCGTGTCCCGGCAGGCGGCAGCCGATACCGGTGATCGCGATGCGCTCGCGGGGCACGGCGAAGGGCGAGGAAGTCATGATCCAATCCGAGGGTGATGGCGTGGCGCCGGGGACGCGGTCAGGTGGAGGCGGCCTCGCGGGCCGGGGTTTCAGACGGACTGCTCGGTGGTCTTGGCCCGGCGCCACGGGTGCAGCAGAGTGGCGCCGAACTCCCCGGTGGCGGGGAACGCGGCCGGGTCGGTGAGGCCGACGGCCTTCGGCACTCTGCCGGGCCGCCAGGTGAAGCTCCCGAACACGTGATCCCAGAGCGAGAGGTCGGAGGCGTAGTGGCCGGCTTCGGCGAGGTCGGTGCTGTGGTGCAGGCGGTGGAGTTCCGGGCCGGCCAGGATATGGCCGAGCGGGCCGATTCGGACTTCGATGTTCGCGTGGACGAAATACCCCTGAGCCAGGACGAATATTCCGACCACGAACACTGAATCCGGTGAGAAGCCGATGAGCGCCAGCGACAGTTGGACCACGGACTGCGCGGCGAACACGTCCAGGAAATGATTCACGCCGTTGTTCGCGACGTTCACCTTCCCCGGGACGTGGTGCACCCCGTGCAGCCGCCAGAGCCACCGGTTGCGGTGGGACCAGCGGTGCACGAGGTAGTCGCCGAGCGAGCCGACCAGCAGCGCGAGTGGGATCTCCACCGCGAACGGCAGCGCCGGGTGGGCCGGGCCGAGCAGTACCACCAGCGTCGCGACCAGCCCCTGGGCCAGTCCGCCGCCGACCATGCTCAGCACGAAGTAGACGCTGTACCAGCCGAGTTCGCGACGATTCGGATGCCAGTCGGTCCGGTACGGGATGACCCGTTCCAGGACTGCCAGGTAGGCGATGACGGCGATCAGAAAGAGCGAGGAGACCCGGTCCGTCGCCCAGTGGAAGTGCAGGGTCGCAACGGCCGTGCACAGCACACCCAGGAGCAGGAGCGGATGGGCGAGCCGGCGGGCAATGGCTGACAGCACGCGCCCCCCGTTCTTCGCGAACTAACGACTGGAAACGTCAGAGACTCTAGCGGCAGATCTGCGTCGTGACAGTCATTCGACGTGTTAACTCCATGAATGACCCGATCGGCGGACTATACGCGCACAAAGTTGACGTTTGGGCGGCGCAAAGGGGGCGCATTGTGTGAATTACGCGGGAGTTGCCGGGGCACGACCGCTGTCGTTCCAGCAGGTGAGCGCCCTCGCACGCCCCTTCCGCGCCGCCCTGCGCCGCCCTCGTTCCGGCCAATCGGGCACCGGACGTCACGGTCCCCCGGACGGCCGTCGGTCAGGAGCGGGCCGGTTCCGTCAACCGGTGTGCGGCGCGGGGCGCGTGCGCCGCGAGACGGTCGCGCAGACCGCGCAGCTCGTACTCGACGAGCGCGGGCAGGGCGGTGGCCCCGGTCGCCTCCAGGGCGGGGGCGAGCAGTTCGACGGCCGCATCCGGATCGTGCGCGCAGACCAGGCAGTCGGCCGCCCGGACGACGAAGAGCAGCCGGCTGGACGGCAGTTGGTTCGGGCCGAGCAGGCCGAGGGCGGTCTCGGTGGCGCGCAGCGCCCGGCGGGCCAGCCGGGGATCGTCGGTGGCCGCGGCGAGGTCACGCAGCGCGGCCGCCGCGGCGGACTCCACCCGCATCCGCATCGAGGCGATGGAGAGCCAGGGCACGTCGGCCTCGTCCTCCGCGCCGATGTGGTCCAGGTGCGCCCGGGCCAGGCCGATCTCCCGGACGGTCGCCCTGACCTCCCCGGTCAGGGCGTACGCCCTGGCCCGGCTGATCCGGCCCATCGCGCCGGCCCAGGGCCGGCCGGGGGCGGCCCGTTCGATCTCGCCCGCGTAGCCGAGGGCGGCGACCGGATCGCCGTCCAGCCGGGCCAGGATGCTCATGTCGCTGAGCGTGCCGACCAGGGTGGCCCGGTCGGAGGCCAGCCCGGCCCAGGTGAGCGCGCGGTCGTAGCAGGCCATCGCGGTGGCGTTGCGGCCGTCCTGCATCCGCAGTGCCCCCGCCGCGTGGGAGTGCTCGGCGGCCAGCCGGACCAGCGGTCCGCGCTGCGCGGCGGGGGCGGCGGCCAGCCGGGCGAGTACGGCGTGCAGGGTGCGCTCGACGGCGGCGGCCAGGCCGAGCCGGTCGCCAGTCTCGCCGGAGCGCAGGTGGGCGGCGAGCAGCCCGGTCAGGGCGTGCACGGTCTCGGCGTCCAGCGGGCGCGCGGCGGCCGGGTCGGCGAGCGCCCCGGGGGCGCAGAACTCGGCGTGCAGGGCGGCGACTTCGTCGGGCCCGGGGACCTCGCAGCCCTCGGCGCCGTGCAGCGGGCAGAGCAGTCCGTAGTCGGGCAGCCGCGGCGGAGCGGGGGCCGGGACGGGGACGGGTGTGCCGAGCGGTGCCCCGCCGGGCAGCGGGGGCCGGAGCAGCGCGGGCTGGAGGGCCTCCAGCCCGCCTAGTTCGGCACTCTCGGAACGCTGACAGGCCGCGCTCAGCTCGCCACCGGCTCCGAGGAGCTCGTCGATCCGGTCGGCGATCCGGGGGGTGACCCGGCGGGCGCCGTGCTCGATCCGGCTGACCGCGGTGTGGTCGTAGCCGATCCCGGCACCGAGCTGTGCCTGGGTGAGGCCGGCCCGGCGCCGCCAGTGCCGCAGCCGGGCGCCGAACTCCCGCCAGGCGTCCTGCCCCCGGCCGGTCGGCGGTGCCGGAACCCCTGTCGCGGGGGTCACACGGTTCCGCTCCACGGCTGCCTCCCGGGCGCGTCGTCCCCGGCCGGGCGCGGGGCCCGCCGACGGTTCCAGTGATTCCGACGACTCCGATGATGAGGACGGTACTCGATCGCCGCCCGCCTCGTACATGACGTGGTCTCAACCACTTGAAGGAAACCGCAGCTTGACGGAATTTGCCAACCCCTTGCATCGCGTGCACCAGCCATTGACCAGAACATGACGCCGTGTGAGTGTTCGGGCACCCGAGCGCGGACGGCCCGCACGGCCGTCCCCCCAGACACGGCCCTGCGGTGCGCCACCAGCCACACCGTCCGCGGTCGAGGACCCCCACATGCGAGGAGCCTCGATGCAACGCAGGATTACCGCAGGAAGGTTGCTGACCACGGCAACCACCCTGACCGTGCTGGCCGGCATGTTCGCCGCCACCGCGGGGCCGGCCACCGCCGCGCCCACCCCCGCCCCCGCGCCGCCCAGCGCTCTGGCCGCCGCCGTGAACCACGGCAACCACCCTGACCGTGCTGGCCGGCATGTTCGCCGCCACCGCGGGGCCGGCCACCGCCGCGCCCACCCCCGCCCCCGCGCCGCCCAGCGCTCTGGCCGCCGCCGTGAACGCCGCCGACGCCGCGGTCGCGGCCGGCTTCGACGCCC
>NZ_MSJQ01000075.1 GCF_014596515.1 Streptomyces sp. CBMA156 | reverse complement strand
CTCGGGCTGACGGCCGAGGCCGGCGGGCCGGAGGCGGTCCGCGACGCGGACCTGGTGGTCTGCTGCACCACCGCGCGCACGCCGCTGTTCGACGGCGCGCTGGTGCCGGCACACGCGGCGGTGGCGGCGGTCGGCTCGCACGAGCCGGACGCCCGCGAGGTCGACGAACTGCTGGTCCGGCGGGCCGAGTTGTACGTGGAGGCGCGTACGGTAGCGGCCCGGGAGGCCGGGGACCTGCTGATGGCCGGCGTGGCCGGGCGGCAGCTGTGGAACCTCGCCGAACTGGTGCGCGGTGACGCGCTGGTGCCGGACGGGCGGCCGCGGTTCTTCAAGAGCGTCGGGATGGCCTGGGAGGACCTGGCCGTCGCGGCGGAGGTGTACCGGCAGCAGTAGCCGTCCGGCGGCCGCTCAGTCGCCCAGGAACTCGAGCCGGCTCCCCGGAGTCGCCGCGCACTCGGCGAGCAGGTTCCGCAGTTCGCGGACGGCCGCCCGCTCCGCCTCGGTGGTGCAGCGGGCGAGCAGGGCGGTGGCCTCCTCGAAGGCCGCGCCCGCGTCCTGCTCGTCGAACAGGGTGTCCCCGTAGGGGTCGATCCGGCCGAGCCGGTGGCGGGCCGGATCGGTGTGCCGGGCCAGGGCGATGGTGAGGGCCTCGCCCGGGCTCGACAGGTGCAGCATCCTGGGGCCGGTACGGCGGCCGCCGTTCGGGTGGCCGTCGTACAGCGCGATGTCGATCGACATGTCGTTACTCCTGGCCCTGGTCGGGAGTTGTGGAGCCGGAGCCGGTGCAGCGGGAAGGGATCCCCCGCTGCGCCGGCTCCTCACGTTCTCCGGTGGCGGGTTCCGGTGGCGGGCCGGGCCGGGACGTTTTCCGGCAACGGGCCGGGCCGGTCAGCCCCGGTCGTCGGTGTAGCCGGCGAGCAGCCGGACCAGGTGCCTGCCGGTGACCAGCAGCGGTTGCTCGCTGCGGGCGACCTGGGCGGACAGCTCGGCGCCCTCCAGGGCGTTGATCACCGTGCCGGCCAGCTCGACGGCGTCCTCCTCGCCGATGCCGGCGGTGCGCAGCCGCTGCGCCACGATGGCCCGCCAGTTGTCGAAGGCCTCGGCGACGGCCTCCTCGATCACCGGCACCCGGCCGACCGTCTCCAGCGCGGTGGTGGTGATCGGACAGCCGTCCTGCCAGTCGGAGGCGCGCAACTCCTCGGCGAGCAGCCGGGTGCAGGAAGCCAGTGACTCGCCCAGGTCCGGCGAGGAGCCGAGCCCGGCGCGCAGCAGGACGGCGAACTCCTCGTCCCCGTGCCGGATCGCCTCGGCGGCCAACTCCTGCTTGCCGCCCGGGAAGAAGTGGTAGACGGAGCCGAGGGTGGCCTCGGCCTCGCGGGAGATCTGCTTGATCCCGGTGCCCTCGTACCCCTGGCGTTGCAGCAGCCGGGAGGTGGCCCGGACGATCCGCTCGCGGGTGCCGGGTTTCGCGGCGCCCGTCGCGCCGTTCTTCGCGGCGCCCGTCGCGGAGGTCTTCTCGGGCGTCTTCTCGGGCGTCTTCACGCCGTGATTCTAGCCGAGGTGCTGAGTAGAGCGTTCGTTCCAGTCCTGTGCTAGCGTCGGCCCCGGCGCTCTGAATAGAGCGTTCGTTCCAGAGCGAGGGGAAGACACATGTCCGTGGAGCAGCAGGCGCAGCGGTCCGTGACGGTGATCGGGCTCGGTCCGATGGGGCAGGCCATGGCCGGGGCGTTCCTGGACGCCGGGTACGCCGTCACGGTGTGGAACCGGTCGGCCGGGCGGGCCGGGGAGCTGGTCGCCCGGGGTGCGGTGGTGGCGGCCGGCGCGGAGGCGGCGATCGCGGCGAACGAGCTGGTGGTGTTCAGCCTCACCGACTACGACGCGGTCTTCGAGGTGCTGAAGGCGGTGGAGCCGGTGCTGGACGGGAAGGTGGTCGCGAACCTCAGCTCGGACACCCCGGACCGGGCCCGCGAGGCCGCCCGCTGGCTGGCCGAGCGCGGGGCCGGGCACCTGACCGGCGGGGTGCAGGTGCCGCCGTCCGGCATCGGCAGCTCCGAGTCGTCCACCTTCTACAGCGGGCCGGTCGAGCTGTTCCGGCAGCACCGGGCCGCCCTGGAGGTGCTCACCGGAGCCGACTACCGGGGCGACGACCCCGGGCTGGCGCAGCTGTACTACCAGATCCAGATGGACCTGTTCTGGTCCTCGATGGTCGGCTACCTGCATGCCACGGCCGTCGCCGAGGCCAACGGGATCCCGGCCACGGAGTTCCTGCCGCACGCCGTCTCCGTCGCCTCGCTGATGCCGGGGCTGATCGAGTTCTACGCGCCGCGGATCACCGCCGGCGACCACCGCGGGGACGTCGACCGGATGACGATGGCGCTGGCGAGCATCGAGCACGTCCGGCACACCGCGGAGGACTCCGGGGTGGACGGCGCGCTGCCGGCCGTCCTGGCGGAGCTGGTCCGGCGGGGCGTGGAGGGCGGTGACGGCGCGGCCAGCCTGAGCGCGCTGGTGGGACGCCTCCGCCGGGCGTAGCCGTCCGTGCCAAGCGGAAGATCGTGTGCCGTCGGCCGTTGTCACGGCCGACGGCCGCTGTCACCATGGCGTTCGACGCCATGAGGGGCCCGGGTGGCGGGTGTTCGAATCGCTGACGGACGCGCACGCAACGTAACGTGACATTGTACGCTGGTGTTCTGCACCCACCCGGAGGAACACCATGTCCGACCTCAAATCCCGCACCCTGATCTCCGTACAGGAGCGGCTTCGCGACCAGGTCGCCCACGCACTCCGGGCGGCCCTGATCTCCGGTGAACTGCGCCCCGGCATGGTCTACTCCGCACCCGCTCTCGCCGCCGACTTCGGCGTCTCCGCGACCCCGGTCCGCGAGGCCATGCTCGACCTCGCCCGCGAGGGCCTGGTCGAGGCCGTCCGCAACAAGGGCTTCCGGGTCACCGAGCTGACCGACCGCGACCTGGACGACTACACCGAGATCCGCGCCCTGATCGAGGTCCCGACCGTCGGCCAGGTCGCGCGCACGGCCACCAAGGAGCAGCTGGAGCGGCTGCGCCCGCAGGCCGAGGCGATCGTCGCGGCGGCCCGCAAGCACGACCTGATCGGCTACCTGGAGGCCGACCGCCAGTTCCACCTGGACGTCCTGGGCCTGGCCGGCAACACGCGGCTGGTCGAGGTGGTCGGCGACCTGCGCAAGCGCTCGCGGCTGTACGGCCTCAACCGGCTGGACGAGCGCGGCGAGCTGGTCTCCTCGGCGGAGGAGCACCTGGAGCTGCTGGACCTGATGATCGCCGGCGACGCGGCCGGGGCCGAGGCCTGCATGACCCGCCACCTCAGCCACGTCCGGTCGCTGTGGGCCGGCGAGGAGAAGCCGGCCGAGCCGGAGCCCTCGGCCCTGCGGCTCGGGGCCCGGCAGGGCTGAACCGCTCGTTCGGGTGATGGTTGAGGATCGGGCGTCGGAGGGTGTCCGGGTCCTACGATGATGGTCCTCGACATCGGCAGCCAGGAGGAAATCCATGTCCGCCGCAGCAGTGGAAGAACCCATGGGGCAGCCGACGTTGCTCGAAGCCGCCGAACTGATCTCGCAGCAGTTCCCCGGCTACCGGGTCGAGATCGTCGGGAGCCAGATCACCGTGACGCCGCCGCCGAACTTCAAGCATGGTCGATCGATCAAGAGGTTTGACCGCCTGTTCGAAGCGGCTGGTCTGGACGGCGGAGAATCCGAAGTCTTTCAGGGCATTGGCATCTGGTTGCCGAACGGCCCCTATGACTTCGCCGTACCGGACCTGGTGGTCGTCGACGCCGACAGTGATGACCGGATTCTTGAATACGGTTGCTACGACCCGGCGATCTTCCGTCTCGTGCTGGAAGTGACATCGTCGAACCACCTGGTCGACCTGAAGGTCAAGCCGACGCTGTACGCGGAGGCAGGGGTGCCCGTCTATGTGATCGTGGACCGGACGAACCAGCGCGTGATGGTGCTGACCGACCCCAAGGACGGCGAGTACCGGGTGCACGCCGTCCACCACCCCGGGCAGTCCTTCACGCTGCCGGAGTCGATCGGCGCGTCGGTGACGCTCTCGGTGGACGACGTGCTGACGGCGAAGAAGTAGTTCAGACCGCCGCCGCGGGCACCGTCAGCCGGCCGTCGTGGACCTCGGCGACCTGGTCGACGGCCGTCAGGTGGGTGCGGTCGTGGGTGACCAGGACGGTGGCGGTGGCCCGGCGGTGGGTCAGGTCGGTGATCAGGTCGAGGACGGCGGCGCCGCGTTCGTGGTCCAGGGCGCTGGTGGGTTCGTCGACCAGCAGCACGGTGGGGTCGTTCATCAGGGCGCGGGCGATGTTGACCCGCTGGCGCTGGCCGCCGGAGAGCTGGTGCGGACGGCGGGCGGCCTGGTCGCGCAGGCCGACGGCGTCCAGGAGCTCCAGGGCGCGGGGGAGGGCGCTGCGCGGGGAGCGGCCGTCCAGGTGGGCCATCACCTGGAGTTGCTCCACGGCGGTGAGCGAGGGCAGCAGGTTGGCCTGCTGGAAGACGACGCCGATCCTGGTGCGGCGCAGCGCGGTGAGTTCGGCCCGGCTGAGGCCCGTGGTGTCGGTGCCGTCGACGACCACCCGGCCGGAGTCCGGGGTGATCAGGGTGGCGGCGACCGCCAGCAGGCTGGACTTGCCGGAGCCGGAGGGGCCGACGACGGCGGTCAGCGAGCCCTTGGGGACGGTCAGCGAGACGTCGTCGAGGGCGGTGAGCCGGCCGTCGCCGTCCGGGTAGGTCAGGGTGATGCGGTCGAGGGCCAAACTCATCGGGCACTCCCCAGGGCGGTCAGCGGGTCGACGGAGGTGATCCGGCGGATGGACAGGGCCGCGCCGATCGCGCCGAGGGCGATCATGACGACGGCGGGCAGCAGGACGGTCGGGGCGTCCAGCACGAACGGGACGGCGGAGCCGATCAGCGCGCCGAAGCCGGCCGCGACCGCGGTGCCCAGCAGGGTGCCGAGCACCAGCAGCAGGACGGCCTGGCCGAGGGCGTCGCGCAGCAGGTAGCGGGTGGAGGCGCCGAGGGCCTTGAGGACGGCGATGTCGCCGCTGCGCTGGATCGTCCAGACGGTGAAGAACGCGCCGATCACCAGGGCCGAGATGGCGAACAGGAAGCCGCGCATCAGCTGGAGGGAGCCGTTCTCCGAGGTGTAGGAGCCGATCGCGGTGAGGGCGTCGTCGCGGGTGCGGGTCTCGGTGCCGTGGCGGGCGTCGGCGGCGGCCAGGTCGGCGCCCTTCGCGGTGTCGAGCGCGATGACGGTGGCGTGGCCGGCGCCGCCGGGGGCGGCCTGCTGCCAGTCGCCGAGGCTGGTCCAGATCACCGGGGTGTGGCTGTACGCGGCGTCGCCCTCGACGGCGGCGACCCGCAGCGGGTGCCCGGCCAGGGTGAAGTCGGCGCCGGGGGCGAGGCCGCCCAGGTTCTCGGCGGCGGTCCTGGACAGCACCGCCTGGCCGGGGGCGACCCGGGTGCCGCGCGGGGCCAGGTCCGAGCCCTCGGGGACGCCGAAGGCGGAGAGCGCGGCGGTGCGCTTGCCCGCGGCGGCCTTGGTGGTGGTGATGCCGAGCGGCTGGGCGGAGGTGACGCCGGGCTCGTGGGCCCAGGCCTGCCACTGCTCGGGGGTGACCTGGGAGTCGGTGAAGGAGAGCTTCTGCCCGTCGGCCGGCTTGCCGAACACCAGGTGGTCGGCGGGCAGGCCGGTGATCGCGGAGATGTTCTGCCGGCCGAGCCCGGCGGTGAGCCCGGACAACAGGCCGACCAGGACGGTGATCAGTACGATGACGGTCCCCATCAGGGCGAACCGCCCCTTGGCGAACCTCAGGTCCCTCCAGGCGACGAACACGGTGAGCCTTCCTCTGCACAGGTGCTTTCGACTCTTCCACCGTCCCGGATCGGCGGGCCCGCGGGCATCGCGCCGGGGATTGCATCCTGGGCATCAAAGGGCAGAGGCCGAGTTCAACCTTTTGATTGATGCCGGGTGCGGGCACGGAACTTAGGCTGGACGGATGGCGACCGAACGATTCAGAACCACCCCCGTCGCCCGCGTCCTCCAGGTCTGCCTGCACCTGCTCGTGGCGGGCCTGCTCGCGCTCGCCGTCGCCCGTGCCGTCCTCGTCGACCGGGGCGGCGATCCGGCCGCCGTCGCCGCCGCGGCCACCGCGATGGCCGCCGTCTACGCGGTCGGACCGCAGCTGGCCTCCGTGCGCCGCTCGCGCCGGGCGGCCGCGCTCTGGCTGGCACTGCTCGGCGTCACCTGGGCGGGCGTGCTGGTCGCCACCCAGGACGGCGTCTGGCTGGCGTTCCCGCTGTACTTCCTGGAGCTGCACCTGCTGGGGCGGCGCGCCGGGCTGGTGGCCGTCGGGCTGACCGCCGCCGCGTCGATCGCCGCCTGGTCCTGGCACCAGCACAGCTTCGGCTTCGCCGCGTCGATCGGGCCCGCGCTCGGCGCGGCCGTCGCCACCGCCACCGTGCTCGGCTACCAGGCGCTGTACCGGGAGAGCGAGGAGCGCCGGCGGCTGATCGACGAGCTGACCGCCGCCCGCGCCGACGCCGCCGCCGCCCACCACGCGGCCGGGGTGCTGGCCGAGCGCGAGCGGCTCGCCCGGGAGATCCACGACACCCTCGCGCAGGGCCTCAGCTCCATCCAGCTGCTGCTGCGCGCCGCCCAGCGGGCCCTGCCGGAGCGCACCGAGGCCGCCGGCGGGTACGTCGAGCAGGCGCGGCAGGCCGCCCAGGACAACCTGGACGAGGCCCGCCGGTTCGTCCGGGCGCTCACCCCGCCCGCGCTGGACGGCGATCCGCTGCCGGTCGCGCTGGAGCGGCTGTGCGCGACCACGACGGCGCACGGCGCGCTGCCCGTCCACCTGCACCTCTCCGGCGATCCGTTCCGGCTGCCGGCCGCGCAGGAGGTCGCGCTGCTGCGGATCGCGCAGTCGGCGCTCGGCAACACCGTCCGGCACGCGGGGGCCTCGCGGGCCGAGGTGACACTCAGCTACATGGAGGGCGAGGTGGCGTTGGACGTGTACGACGACGGGGCCGGGTTCGACCCGGCGGCGGTCGCCGGCCGCACCGGCGGGGACGGCGGGTTCGGGCTGCCCTCGATGCGGGCCAGGGCCAGGGCGCTCGGCGGCGGCTTCACGGTGGAGTCGGCGCCCGGGGAGGGGACCACGGTGGCGGTGCAGCTGCCGGTCGCTCCGGAGGCCGGCCAGTGATCCGGCTGCTGATCGCGGACGACCACCCGGTGGTGCGGGCCGGGCTGCGGGCGGTGCTGGAGTGCGAGCCGGACTTCGCCATCGTGGCGGAGGCGGCCACCGCCGAGCGGGCCGTCGAGCTGGCCGCGGATCCTGGTGTGGACGTGGTGCTGATGGACCTCCAGTTCGGTCCGGGGTCGGCGATGAACGGGGCGCAGGCCACCGCGGCGATCACCGCCAGGGCGGGCGCGCCGCGGGTGCTGGTCGTCACCACGTACGACACCGACGCGGACACCCTGCCGGCCCTGGAGGCGGGCGCCACCGGCTACCTGCTGAAGGACGCGCCGCCGGAGGAACTGGCGCAGGCCGTCCGGGCCGCCGCGGCCGGGCGCAGCGCGCTGGCGTCCAGCGTGGCGGACCGGCTGCTGGAGCGGATGCGGACGCCCGCGGCGGCGCTCAGCGCGCGGGAGACCGAGGTGCTGGGGCTGGTCGCGGACGGGCTGGCCAACCAGCAGATCAGTCAGCGGCTGCACCTGAGCCAGGCCACGGTGAAGTCCCATCTGGTGCACATCTACACGAAGTTGGGGGTGGACTCGCGTACGTCGGCGGTGCGCGAGGCGCGGCGGCGGGGGCTGATCCGCTGAGCGTAGGGTGGGGGTGTTCCGGGCGCGCGCCCGTGGCCGTGTTCCGTCCCCGCAGTGTGAGGAGCGCCCGATGACCGTCCGACTCGACGAGCTGGCCGTACCGGTGATCGCCGCCCCGATGGCGGGCGGGCCCTCGACGCCCGAGCTGGTGGCGGCGGTGAACCGGGCGGGCGGCCTGGGGTTCCTGGCCGCCGGGATGAAGACCGCCGCCGGGATGTCCGAACAGATCGCCGCGGTGCGGAAGTCGACCGGCCGGCCGTTCGGGGTGAACCTCTTCGTGCCGGGTCCGCCCGGGGACCGGGCGGCCGTCGCGGCCTACCGGGAGCGGCTGCGGCCCGAGGCCGAGCGGTGGGACGTGGCGCTGCCGGAGGAGGCCGGGCCCGACCGGGACGACTGGGAGGCCAAGCTCGCCGCGCTGCTCGCGGACCCGGTGCCGGTGGTCTCGTACACCTTCGGGCTGCCGACGGCCGAGGAGGCGGCGGCACTCCGGGCGGCCGGCACGACACAGGTCGGCACCGTGACCACGCCGGCGGCG
>NZ_MSJQ01000074.1 GCF_014596515.1 Streptomyces sp. CBMA156 | reverse complement strand
GTCCACGTCGGCGGCGGCCTGGGCACCGGCCTGCTGGGCCTGCTCGGAGGCGGCGCGCAGCAGGCGCTCGGCATCGGTCTGGGCCCGGTGGAGGGCGGCCTCGGCGGCGGCCTGGGCCTCACCGCGGGCGGCGTCCACGTCGGCGGCGGTCCTGGCGCGGGCCTGGTCGGCGAGGGCGACGGCCTCCGCACGGGCGGCGGCGACCATCCGCTCGGATTCGGCGCGGGCCTCCTGGAGCAGCCGCTGGGCCTCCTGCTCGGAGCCGGCCCTGGTCTGCTCGGCCCAGCCGTTGACGTGCTGCTCGGCGGAGCGCCGCAGCTCGGCGAGCTCGTCTTCGAGCTGGCGGCGGCGGGCGGTGAGCTCGGCCTCCAGCCGGGAGGTGCGCTCGGCGGCCTCGGCCATGATCCGCTGGGTGGCGGCCTGGGAGTCGCGCAGCTGGCGCTCGGCGTCGGCGCGCAGCTGCTGGGCCTGCATCTCGGCGGTGCGGAGCATCTGCTCGGCCTGGCCGGAAACGGCGTCGAAGGCGCGCGGCTGGGCGAGCATGCGGCGGGACTCGTGCAGCTTCGCCCGGAGCACCTCCACCTGGTAGGCGAGGTCCTCGGCATGCTCGACTGCCTTGTCCCGCTCCTTCCGAGTCCGACCCATCTCGGCCTCGAACTGGGAGAGGTGATCGTCAACCTCGTAGCGGTCGTTGCCCCGCACTCCGCGGTCCCATCCATCTCCTGGTCGCGTCCTCGACCCGGCCGGTGCCGGGCTCCCGTTTTCCGGGGGCCGGTCCGACTGGTCCTTGCATCCGCGGCCGGTGGACGGCTCCCCGCCAATCAGGGGCCGCCCGCCGCGGTCGTCGGAGTCCGGGGCGCGGGAGCGCGGGATTTTCCGCGTTCCCCCGTCCGAGTGGACTCCTGGGCGAACTCTTGCCTTGTGGAGAATGGTGACAGATCCGTCTTGCGACTGTTCAGCCGTGCCCGCGTAATGGACTCCCCTTGCGACGGGCCCACCACCGGAGGGCGGACGGGCCTGTCATCGGCCGTGCCCGTCGCCTCCGTCCCCCGGAGCCTTCGCGCACCTGGGCATTGTAGTGGGAGCGCACCGCGGGGGAATGGCCGCAGGGGGGTTTTCCGGCTCTTCCGGCCAGGTTACTGACGGGTCATGACCGACGGGGCGTCGGTTGCCGCCCGGGGCGCCGCACGCCCCGGGGCGGTCCTGGCACCGATCAGTGCCCGTCCTGGGCCTGCTGTGCGGAGGTGACCAGCTCGGTCAGCACGCCGCCGCAGTCCTTGGGGTGCAGGAAGGTGATCCGCGACCCCATCGAGCCGCTGCGCGGCTGGTCGTAGAGGACCCGGACGCCCTTGTCCCTGATGGCCTCGGAGTCGCCGTCCACGTCCGCGGTGCCGAAGGCGATGTGGTGCACGCCCTCGCCGTTCTTCTCCAGCCACTTGCCCACCGGGGAGTCGGTCCTGATGGGCTCCAGCAGCTGGAGGTAGGAGGCTGCGCCGTCGTCGGTGCCGTTGATCCTCAGCATGGCCTCGCGGACGCCCTGCTCCTCGTTGACCTCGGAGTGGAAGACCTCGAAACCGTACGTGGCGCGGTAGAACTCGACCGTCTTGTCGAGGTCTCGGCAGGCGATGCCGATGTGGTCGATGCGGGTCAGCACGGTGACCTCCGGGTGGTGGGGAGAAGGTGCACCCAGTGCAGCGCATGGCCGGCGACGGACGCCAGTACCCGGCGTGCGAGCCTGCTCACACGGTCGGCGGTTCACCCGGACCGGGTCGGCACGGTGTTGACTGGATGGTGCCAGTGCGCTCGATCACACCGTCGCTCCGGTGACGGGCGGGTAACAGGTCAGTACATTGAGCGCATTCTCACCTGGCCACGACGTGCGAAGGGGCCCGTCCCATGACCAACACCACCTCTGTGATCGTTGCCGGTGCGCGGACCCCGATGGGCCGCCTGCTCGGCTCCCTGAAGGGCTTCTCGGGCGCCGACCTCGGCGGCGTCGCGATCAAGGCGGCCCTGGAGCGGGCCGGTGTCACCGGCGACCAGGTCCAGTACGTGATCATGGGCCAGGTGCTCCAGGCCGGCGCCGGCCAGATCCCGGCCCGCCAGGCCGCCGTCAAGGCCGGCATCCCGATGAGCGTCCCGGCGCTGACGATCAACAAGGTCTGCCTCTCCGGCCTCGACGCCATCGCGCTGGCCGACCAGCTGATCCGGGCCGGCGAGTTCGACATCGTGGTCGCCGGCGGCCAGGAGTCGATGACCAACGCCCCGCACCTGCTGCCGAAGTCCCGCGAGGGTTTCAAGTACGGCGCGATCGAGATGCTCGACGCGATGGCGTACGACGGCCTCACCGACGCCTACGAGAACATCCCGATGGGCGAGTCCACCGAGAAGCACAACACCCGCCTGGGCATCCCGCGCGAGGCGCAGGACGAGATCGCCGCTGCCTCCCACCAGCGGGCGGCCAAGGCGCAGGCCGACGGCGTCTTCGACGCCGAGATCGCCCCGGTCGCCGTCCCGCAGCGCAAGGGCGAGCCGGTGCTGTTCAGTCAGGACGAGGGCATCCGCGCCGACACCACCGTGGAGGGCCTGGCCAGGCTGCGCCCGGCCTTCACCAAGGACGGCACGATCACGGCCGGCACCTCCTCGCAGATCTCCGACGGCGCCGCCGCCGTGGTCGTGATGAGCAAGGCCAAGGCCGAGGAGCTGGGGCTGACCTGGCTCGCCGAGATCGGCGCCCACGGCAACGTGGCAGGCCCGGACAACTCGCTCCAGTCGCAGCCGTCCAACGCGATCAGGCACGCGCTGGCCAAGGAGGGTCTGGAGGTCGCCGACCTCGACCTGATCGAGATCAACGAGGCGTTCGCGGCCGTCGCCCACCAGTCGATGAAGGACCTGGGCGTCTCCTCCGACATCGTCAACGTCAACGGCGGTGCCATCGCGCTCGGCCACCCGATCGGGATGTCCGGCGCCCGCGTGGTGCTGACCCTGGCGCTGGAGCTCCAGCGCCGCGGCGGCGGGGTCGGCGCGGCCGCGCTGTGCGGCGGCGGCGGCCAGGGCGACGCGCTGATCGTGCGCGTCCCGAAGGTCTGACCGGCCGATCCGGCCTCCAGGGCTGCGGACCGCCACCAGCGGTCCGCAGCCCCTTTCGGCATCTGCGCTAGGAGCTCCTGATGATCGATGTCGCCACGCTGGTCGAGCAGGCCCGGGAGGGCCGGCCGAGGGCGGTCGCCCGGCTGATCACGCTGGTCGAGAACGCCGCTCCGCAGCTTCGGGAGGCGATGGCCGCGCTCGCGCCGTACACCGGGCGGGCGTACACGGTGGGCCTGACCGGCTCGCCCGGGGTCGGCAAGTCCACCTCCACCTCGGCGCTGGTCTCGGCCTACCGGCGGCTCGGCAAGCGGGTCGGGGTGCTGGCCGTCGACCCGTCCTCGCCGTTCTCCGGCGGCGCGCTGCTGGGCGACCGGGTCCGGATGCAGGACCACGCCACGGACCCCGAGGTGTTCATCCGCTCGATGGCCACCCGCGGCCACCTCGGCGGGCTCTCCTGGGCGGCGCCGCAGGCGCTGCGGGTGCTGGACGCGGCCGGCTGCGAGGTGATCCTGGTCGAGACCGTCGGGGTGGGCCAGTCCGAGGTGGAGGTCGCCGCCCAGGCCGACACCACCGTGGTGCTGCTGGCCCCCGGGATGGGCGACGGCATCCAGGCCGCCAAGGCCGGGATCCTGGAGATCGGCGACGTCTTCGTGGTCAACAAGGCCGACCGGGACGGCGCCGACGCCACCGCCAGGGAGCTCAACCACATGCTGGGCCTCGGCGAGGCCAGGGAGGCGGGGGACTGGCGCCCGCCGATCGTCAAGACCGTCGCGGCGCGCGGCGAGGGCGTGGACGAGGTGGTCGAGGCGCTGGAGAAGCACCGCGCCTGGCTGGAGGAGCACGGCGAGCTGGCCGCGCGGCGCCGCCGCAGGGCCGCCGAGGAGATCGAGGCGATCGCGCTGGCCGAACTGCGCGCCCGGATCGGCGACCTGCGCGGGGACCGGCACCTGGCCGTGCTGGCCGAGCGGGTGGCCGGGGGCGCGCTGGACCCGTACGGCGCGGCCGACGAACTGGTCGCGGGCCTGACCACGAGCTGAGCGGTTCCCCCGCCGCCCCGCCGCGGTCACGGTCGCGGCGGGGCGGCGGGGAACCGCGATGGGCTGCCGGGCCCTACGGTCGGCCGCGGAGGCCGCGCAGGTGTTCCGCGATCGGGGCGAGGGCCTCGTACATGGCGTCGAGCTGTTCCTCGGTGAAGCGGTCGATGAAGTGCGCCCGGACGCTGCGCACGTGGTCGGGGGCGACCCGCTGCATGGTCTCCCAGCCGTGCTCGGTGAGGTGGGCGTAGAGGCCCCGGCGGTCGCCGGGGCATTCCTGGCGGAGCACCAGACCGGCGTTCTCCATGCGGGTGATCTGGTGGGAGAGGCGGCTCTTCGACTGGAGGGTCGCGGTCGCGAGGTCGGTCATCCGCAGCCGGCGGTCCTGGGCCTCGGAGAGCACGACCAGGATCTCGTAGTCGTTGATCGCCAGGTTGTGCGGCTGGAGTTCACGGCTGAGCTGGTACTCCAGCAGCTTGGCGACCTCCAGATGGGCGCGCCACATCCGCTGCTCCCTGGCGGTCAGCCAGGGAGTCTCCTCCTCGGGCTGCGACGGAGGGGTGGCCGCAGTGTCGATCGTGTGCGATTCCATGCCGTCCAGCATAGCCGATTTAGTTCAATCTTGTACGAGTTTACAGGCCGAAACGTCGTCCGAGGTCGCCCAGGTTACCGAGGCCCGGTACGTTCGGATTCCCGCCGGCCTGGGCCGCCGGCTGGTTCGGCACTCCGCCGACCGGCACTCCCGCCTCCGCGTCGACCTGCCCGACCGAGCGCTCCGCCAGCAGCTTCTCACTGGACTGCAACAGCACCTGGCCGGCGCCGATGAACTCGAACTGGTGCTCCTCGCCGGAGGCGCCGCCGAGGCCGGTCAGCCGGCGCAGGCCGCCGATCAGCCCGTGCATGTAGTCGTGGTCGTAGTGGTGGCACGGCGCCGGGCAGTCCGCCCAGCCGACCAGCGCCTGCGGGTCCACCCGCAGCGGCGGCTCGACGAAGTGCACGGGGCCGTTGGAGGCGGCGACGAAGCGGCCGGTGCCGAGCAGGGTCAGGAAGCCGGGGATGATCGACTGCTTGAGCCGCAGCGCCGGGTCGAAGGCCAGCAGGTTGCCGGAGCGGACGGTCAGGTTGCCGTCCTCCAGGTCGTACGAGTTGAGGTCGTACGCCCGGTCGGCCAGCAGCAGTTTGCCGCGGCCCTCGGCGACCACCCAGTCCGACGCGTGCATCGGCGAGTTGAAGTGCTGCCCGAGCATCCGGTCGAGCGCCCCGGCGCCGACGCCCTTGAAGGTGATGTCGCCGTAGTAGGCGACCATCTTGCCCTTCTGGAGGAAGTACGAGCCGTTCAGCTCGACCGAGAAGGCGTACGGGTTGACGTTGTCGCCGGCCGGCAGGCTGTGGACGTCCCACACCACCGGCCCGGTGCCGCCGTGGCCGCTCGGCAGCGGGGCCACCGGGCCGCCGAACTGCTCCTGGGCGTACGGCTGTTGCTGGGCGTACGGCTGCTGCTGGGGCTGCTGGGCGGGCGGCGGCGGTGGCGGGTAGCCCTGCTGCGGGTACCCGCCGGGCGGCGGCGGATAGCCCTGCTGCGGGCCGTGGTTCGGCGGTGGCGGCGGGACCGCGAAGCCGGGCTGGGTCTGCTGGTCGTGCGGCGAGCCGTACGGGGGCTGCGGCGGGTAGGACATCAGAGCTTCTCCTCGCTCGCCTGGACGTACACCGCGCCCTGTCCGGACAGCTCCAGCTGGAACGCCTCGCCCGAGCCGCGGCCGATCATGTCGCGCCAGCCGAGCGCGGTGGACAGCTTGTTGCGTACGTCGCCGCGGTGCGCCACGTACGCCTGCGGGTCGACGTGCACCGACTGGCCGGGGACGATGGGCAGTTCGAAGACGCCGCCGTGGGCCATCACCGCGACCGACCCCTGGCCCTCCAGCTTGGTGGTGAACAGGCCCTGCCCGGTGACCTGGCCGCGGACCATGCCCATCACCCCGCCCTGCGAGCCCATGAACATGGTGGACTGCCGCAGGGTGCCCTCGAAGGCGAGCAGCCGGTCCGCCTCGACGTACAGGGTGTCGCCGAACAGGTCGATCACGTGGACGTGGTGGCCGCCGTGGCCGAACATCACCCGGCCCTGGCCCTCGACGGTCATCAGCGGGGTGTCCTCGTTGGCCACCCGGCGGCCGATCATCGACATCACGCCGCCCTGGCCGCCGGTGATGTTCGGCGTGAAGCGGACCTCGCCGCTGTAGGCGAGCATCGCGCCGCGCTGGCTGAACAGCCGCTGCCCGGGCAGCACCTGGGCCTCGACCATCTTGCCGTTGATCTTCGTGAAGCCCATCAGACGTCACCCCCGATGGTGGTCTTCTCGGAGGGCTGCACGTACACCAGACCTTCCCCGGTGAACTCGATCTGGACGGCCTCGCCGCCGCCCTCGCCCATCACCGTGGTCCAGCCCGCGCCCGACTTCAGGCTGCGGTGCAGGGTGCCGGTGTGCGCCACGTACGCGCCCGGGTCCACCCGCAGCGGCATGCTCTTGTCGACCCGCAGGATGACCGCGGGGCCGTTGGAGGTGAGGGCCGCCCAGCCGTGCCCCTCCACCTTGGTGGTGAACAGGCCGTTGCCGGAGGACATGCCGTTCAGCCCGGTGAAGCTGGTGCCGGTGTGCAGGCCTGATTCGGTGCAGAGCAGGTTGTCCGACTCGACGTACAGCGTCTCGCCGTTCAGCCGGACGAGGCTGATCTCGGTGGCCTTGTCGGCGAAGTAGCAGGTGCCCTGTCCCTTCACCTCCATGACCGTCATCTTCTCGCCGGTCAGTCGTCGGGTGACCATGCCGCGCAGGCCGTCCCCGCCGCCGGTCAGTTTCTTGAAGGCCATCTGCCCGGTGTAGGCGACCATCGAACCGTGTCGCGCCTTGACGCCGTCCCCGCCCAGCTCGACGGCGAGCACGCGTGATCCCTGGAGTCTGAACTGTGCCACGGCCGCAATCTAGCCGCTGTGGAGGCGATACGGGGAGAGTGCGCGGGCCAACTGGTACCGGGCTGCGACAAACGCGCCGGTCAGGTCCGGGCGCGCGCCCCCTGTCCGGGGCCCGGAACGGTCCCGGCCGCCTGTTCGACCTCCAGCAGCGACGCCGAGTGGCGCTCCGCCTCGAAGGCGGCCACGCCGCCGCGCAGCCCGAACAGGCGCTTGGAGAGTATGATCCAGAGCACCGCCGCGATGTTCAGCACCAGGGTGCAGATCTTCAGCGCGCTGACGTGGTGGCTCAACTCGTAGCCCTCCAGCGGCAGGAAGGCCGCGGTGGCGACCACCGTCAGGTACTCGGCCCAGCGCTTGTTCAGCCAGAGGCCGACCGCCTCGATGATCTCGATCGCCGCGTAGACGAGCAGCGCGCCCGCGACGATCAGCAGGGTGCTCTTCCTGAACTCGAAGGTCTTGCGGATCGTCTCGACGATCGGCGCGTGTTCGAGGTCCCAGTGGAAGTGGTCGGTGACCGGCCTGAAGACGGTGAGGTTCTCGTCGAAGACCCGGTGCACCGCGTCCTGGCTGTTGGAGAACTTCCACACGGCCCAGGCGACCAGGATGATCAGCAGCCCGCGCAGCACCCGCTCGACGGCCAGGAAGCGCAGGATGAACAGGTCCCGCAGCGCCTTGCCGCGGGGCACCAGCGGGGCCTCGTCGGCGGGGCCGGAGCCGTGCGGGGCGCCCAGCGCGAAGTCGCCGCAGCGCAGGCAGCGCCAGGCGTCGCCGAGGGCGGTCGAGGCGTGCAGCCGGGAGGCCAGCCCAGGCTCGGTCGGCGCGTAGGTGACGTGGCCGCGTTTGGCGCAGGTCCTGCGGTCCCAGTCGCGTGTGAACATGCGGTGACTACCCCCGTGTGCGATGCGTCGGCGCCCGGATCGGTGGGCGCGCGGGCAGCAGGATAGGGGCTTCCGGGGGCGGGCGGTCCCGCCCGGCGGGGTTCCGGCACACAGCTGTGACACGGCCGGCGGGCGCTGTGAGATCGGGCACGGCGGCCACCCCCGGCCGGGGGCCGGGGCGTGTGCTCGGCGATAATGGGCCGAAGGCTTGTGAGTCGCTTCACAAGCTCGCCCGCGCCTCCGACCCCACGTATTGAGGAACCCATCGTGAACAGCAGCGCCGTCCACCGCCTGCGCCTGGTCTCCGGCCCCGAAGGGGTCTCCTTCATCCTGCTGCTGATCTGCTCGGTGCTGAAGCGGACCACCTCGTTCGACGCCGTCCCGGTGATGGGCATGGTCCACGGCGTGCTGTTCATCCTGTACGTGGTCTTCTGGATCCAGGCCTGGCAGACGCAGAAGTGGGACGCCAAGCGCGGCGTCCTGATGTTCGTGCTCGCGGTGGTGCCCACCGGCGGTTTCTTCGCCGAGCGGATGCTGGCCAAGGAGGAGCGGGGCGAGCTCAAGCCCGCCACCGCCTGATCCCCGGCTTCCGCGTGGACGGTCGACAGGCTGCCACGGCCTCCTCTCCCAAAGGGCCGCGGCAGCCTGTCGCCGTTTCTTACCGGGAGTGGCTCGGGCCGGGCGGGCCGGCGTTCGGCGCCCGGTCGACGGGTGTCGCTAGTTGACGCTCACCGCGCTCCAGGCGGCCGCGACCGTGTTGTACTCGGTGCTGCTCGCGCCGTACAGGTCGGTGGCGGCCTTCAGGGTCGCGGTGCGGGCGGCCTTGTAGTTGGTGGTGGAGGTCATGTAGACGGTCAGCGCGCGGTACCAGATCGCGGCCGCCTTGGTCCGGCCGATGCCGGTGATCTTCGATCCGTTGGAGGTCGGGCTGTTGTAGCTGACCCCGTTGATGACCTTCGACCCGCTGCCCTCGGCGAGCAGGAAGAAGAAGTGGTTGGCGACGCCCGAGGAGTAGTGGACGTCCTTGTTGCCGACGGTGGAGGACCAGTAGTCGGCCGAGGCCCCGTCCTTGGACGGCTTGTCCATGTAGCGCAGCGGGGTGCCGTTGTTGTTGATGTTGAGCTTCTCGCCGATCAGGTAGTCCGGCGGGTCGGCCGGCAGGTTGGCGGACCACTCGACCATGGTGCCGAAGATGTCCGAGGTGGCCTCGTTGAGGCCGCCGGACTCGCCGGAGTAGTTGAGGTTCGCGGTGGCGGAGGTGACGCCGTGGCTCATCTCGTGGCCGGAGACGTCGATGGCGGTCAGCGGGCGGGAGTTGCCGGAGCCGTCGCCGTACGTCATGCAGAAGCAGGAGTCGTCCCAGAACGCGTTGACGTAGTTGGTGCTGTAGTGCACCCGGCTGGAGGCGCCGACGCCGTTGTTCTTGATGCCGTTGCGGCCGAAGGTGTTCTTGTAGTAGTCCCAGGTGGCCGCCGCGCCGAACTGGGCGTCCACGCCGGCGGATTCGCGGTTGGAGGCCAGGCCGTTGCCGAAGCTGTTGGTGGTGTTGGCGAACAGCGTGCCGCTGCCCGAGGTGCCGCCCTTGAGGTCGGTGGTGGACTGGTTGCCCCGGGAGGCGTCCTTCAGCTGGTAGGAGCTGCCGCTCTGGGTGGTGGTCAGCGTGACGGTACCGACGTTGACGCCCTTGCCGGTGCCGGTCGCGGTCTGCACCTGCTCGTCGGTGGCGAGCACCTGGCCGGTGGCGGCGTCGGTGACCACCTCCTGGCGGCTCGGGGTGCCGTCCGCGCGCTGGCCCTCGACCACTGTGCGGTGGGCCAGTCGCGGGGTGCCGTCGGCGGCCCAGAGGACCAGCTCGGGCGCACCGGCGCCGTCGACCCGGCTGAGCGCGGCCTCGTCCGCGTCGGCGGCGATGCCGACGGTCGCCCGCACCGCGGCGGTGGCCGCCTCGGCGGCCTGGGGCGCGGCGAGGCCCGGGGTCAGGCTCGACACCGAGAGCTGTCCGGCGAAGGCGCGGTCGACGGACTTCACCGAGCCGTGGGCCTTCTGGTGGACGACCAGGTCGCCGCCGATCACCGGGAGGCCCGCGTAGGTCCGGTCGTACCGCAGGTGACGGGTGCCGTCCCGGTCCACCACCACGTCCTTGGGCACCAGCTTCTCCTGGCCGCCGAGGGCGAGGGCCTGCGCGACCGGGGCGCTCTGCCCGGAGGCCAGCGCGAGCAGCGCGGACTGCTGCTGCGCCGGCGAGGGGGCGGCGGCCTGGGCGGGGACGGCGGCGATCTGGATGACGCCGGCGAGCAGGGCGGTGGCGGAGAGTACGGCTCCGACAGTCAGCTTTCGCTTCACGTGCGGGGGTTCCTTCCACGAGACCCGCGAGGTGCGTGCGGGTGCGCCACGTACCGGGGCGCCGGGGTTGGCACCTTGGGGGCGGTAGGGCGCGGACGTGCCGGTCCCGTGCGGTTCCTGACACTCCGCCGGGAAGTGGGTGGGGCGGCGGAGGGTCGGACGGGACTTGGTCAGAAGCATGACAATTGTTGGCAGGGATGGACAGGCCGCCTCCGGGGATTGGCGGAGAATCGCCAACTCCGGTAACGGATGGTTCGGTTGCCGCCCGATGCCCGGTTTCGCCGGGTTCGTCGCGGCTGGCGGGACTCCGCCAGCCGGACGGCCTTGACAGCCGCCGGCGACGGCGGACGCCCGGGTCCTCCCGCCGGAGGCCCCGGGCGCCGGACGCGCTGTCCGGGTACGTCAGCCGACGTTGACGGCGGCCCAGGTCGCGGCGACGGCCGCGTACTCGGCGCTGCTCGCGCCGTAGAGGTCGGCGGCGGCCTTCAGGGTGCCGGTGCGGGCCGCCGCGTAGTTGGTGGTGGAGGTGAAGTAGGTGGTCAGCGCGCGGTACCAGACCGCGGCGGCCTTGTCCCGGCCGATGCCGGCGAGGGTCGAGCCGTTGGAGGTCGGGCTGTTGTACGCGACGCCGTTGACGGTCTTGGCGCCGCTGCCCTCGGCGAGCAGGTAGAAGAAGTGGTTGGCGACGCCGGAGGAGTAGTGGACGTCCAGGTTGCCGACCGAGGACGACCAGTAGTCGGCCGAGCGCCCGTCCTTGGACGGCTGGTCCATGTAGCGCAGCGGCTTGCCGTCACCGTTGATGTTGATCTGCTCGCCGATCAGGTAGTCCGGCTTGTCGGCGGCCAGGTTGGCGGACCACTCGACCATCGTGCCGAAGATGTCCGAGGTGGCCTCGTTGAGGCCGCCGGACTCGCCGGAGTAGTTGAGGTTCGCGGTGGCGGAGGTGACGCCGTGGCTCATCTCGTGGCCGGCCACGTCCAGGGCGGTCAGCGGGTGGGTGTTGCTCGTGCCGTCGCCGTACGTCATGCAGAAGCAGCTGTCGTTCCAGAAGGCGTTGACGTAGTTGCGGCCGTAGTGGACCCGGCTGGTGGCGCCGACGCCGTCGTTCTTGATGCCGCTGCGGCCGAAGGTGTTCTTGTAGAAGTCCCAGGTGGCGGCGGCGCCGAACTGGGCGTCCACGGCGGCCGACTGGCCGTTGGAGACGGTGCCGTCGCCCCAGGCGTTGTCCGCGTCGGTGTACAGGGTGCCGTTGCCCGAGGTCTTGCCCTTGAGGTCGCTGGTGGACTGGCCGCCGCGGGAGGCGTCCTTCAGCTGGAAGGCCGACCCGCTCTGGGTGGTGGTCAGCGGGACGCTGCCGACGAAGACGCCCTTGCCGGTGCCGGCGGCGGTCTGCACCTGCTCGTGGGTGGAGAGCACCTGGCCGGTGGCGGCGTCGGTGACCAGCAGCTGGCTGCTCGGGGTGCCGTCGGCGCGCAGGCCCTCGACGGTGGTCCGGTAGGCCAGCCGCGGGTTGCCGTCGGCGGCCCAGACCACCAGCTTCGCGGCGCCGGTCTGGCGCACCTCGGTCAGCGGGGACTCGTCCTCGTCGGCGGCGATGCCCACGGTGGACTGCACGGCACCGGTCGCCTGGGCGGCGGCCTGGTCGGCGGGGATCCGCGGGGTGAGGTTCGGCAGGGCGATGGTCGCGCCGGTGGCCTTGTCCACGGAGGCGGTCGAGCCGTCCGCCTTCTGGTGCACCACCAGGTCCCCGCCCAGCACCGGGAGGCCGGCGAAGGTGCGCTCGTAGCGCAGGTGGCGGGTGCCGTCGGCGTCCACCACGGCGTCCTTGGCGACGAGCCGCTCCTGGCCGCCGAGGGCCAGGGTCTGCGCCACCTTGCCCGCCTGGCCGTCGGCCAGGGCTATCAGATCGGCGCGCTGCCGGCCGTCCCTGGCGTG
This sequence comes from Streptomyces sp. CBMA156, assembly GCF_014596515.1. Lineage (GTDB taxonomy): Bacteria > Actinomycetota > Actinomycetes > Streptomycetales > Streptomycetaceae > Kitasatospora. The sequence continues at coordinate 8,104 of NZ_MSJQ01000074.1, read as the reverse complement.
CGGGGCGGGGTCCGCGACGGCCACGGTGCTGATCTGGACGACACCGGTGAGCAGGGTGGTGGCGGAGAGTACGGCGACTGCGGCGAGCTTTCGCTTCACGAACGAGTCCTTCCGGGAAACCGCGAGCGGACGCGGTCGCACCGCGTTCCGGGCGCCGGGGACGGCACCTGAGGGGCGGAACGGGCGCTGACGTACTGCTCCCCGTGCGGTCGGAACGGCTTCGCCACCGGTGGGTGGGGGCGGTGGCTGCCGTACGGGGCTGGTCGAAAGCATGACAATCAAGCACGTCAAATGACAGGTCTCGATCATGGATTGGCCAAGTCCCGCCAAAGCGGGGGAATGTGAACGAGCGGACAAAAGGGGCGAATCACCCGCCCGTGCGGCGGGTTACCGCCCGAACCGAGGCCTGCTGGTGCGGCGCCGGCCCGATCCGGGGTCAACCACGGGGTGCCGGGCGCCCGTTGGTGCGCGTTCATACCGGCGCAATGTCCTGGTATGGACCTGGCCGTCCGGTTGGCGGGTTCCCGCCACGTGTCGCGCTTGTCCACCATCAGGACGGCTGGTAGCACACGTCCCTTCCGCCGGTACGGTAAGGGGGTGGCCAAGCCCCTCGCTCTCGACTTCGATCCGATCGCCCGTGCCGACGAGCTGTGGACCCGCCGTTGGGGCGGAGTCCCCTCGATGGCGGCGATCACCTCGGTCATGCGCGCCCACCAGATCCTGCTGTCCCGGGTGGACGCGGTGCTCAAGCCGTACGGGCTGACCTTCGCCCGCTACGAGGCGCTGGTGCTGCTGACCTTCAGCCGCACCGGCGAGCTCTCGCTCTCCAAGATCGGCGAGCGGCTCATGGTCCACCCGACCAGCGTCACCAACACCGTCGACCGCCTGGAGCGGGCCGGCCTGGTCGCCCGCCGCCCCAACCCGCTGGACGGCCGCGGCGTGCTGGCCGCGATCACCGGGCGCGGCCGCGAGGTGGTCGAGGAGGCCACCCGGGAGCTGATGGCGATGGAGTTCGGGCTGGAGGAGTACGACGCCGGGCAGTGCCGCCAGGTGTTCGAACTGCTCAGGCCGCTGCGGGTCGCGGCCGGCGACTTCGCCGAGCCGGCCGAGGGGGCTGCGAAGGAGACGGTGTGAAGGCGGCTACCCTCGTGTAAGCGGTGCGCGGATCCGGGGCGTACCGGCCGAGAATGCCGAGCGAGGCGAGGAAGATCATGAAGGCGACCCCCCTGCTGGGCTGGTACCGGGCCCTGGCCGTCGCGACCGGCGTGGCACTGCTGGTGTTCTGCGGCTTCATGGTGGCGAAGTACGGCTTCGACGCCGCCAAGGACGTCACCACCTACGTCGCGATGCTGCACGGCTACCTCTACATCGGGTACTTCGTGGTGACCTTCATGCTCGGGCAGAAGCTGAAGTGGCCGATGGGCCGGCTGGTGCTCACCCTGGCGGCTGGCTGCATCCCCTTCCTCTCCTTCGTCTTCGAGCGCAAGGTGGCCGGCGAGGCCGCCGAGAAGCTCGCGGCGGGCACCGGCGAGCGCCAGCCGGCCGGCGTCTGAGCCGGACCTCGCGTCTTTCCAGAGGGCCCCTTCCTCGCTGTCCTGGGGAGGGGCCCTCCGTCGTCCCGATCTGGGGGCGTCATCCGTCGACAAATAGTAGGACGTCCGAGTAAATTGTTAGGACGTCCTACTAGCTGCCGCCCGTCTCCGTGGCGGCCGTACGGAGCGGAGTTCGGGGTCATGGACGCCGAGGAGATCGAGCGCGGCCGGCAGCGCTGGCAGCAGCGGTACGACAGGGCCCGCACGCGTGACGCGGACTTCACCACCCTCTCCGGCGACGAGGTCGAGCCGGTCTACGGCCCGCCCGCCGGGCAGGCCTACGAGGGATTCGAGCGGATCGGCTGGCCGGGCGAGTACCCGTACACCCGCGGTCTGCACCCGACCGGCTACCGGGGCCGCACCTGGACCATCCGGCAGTTCGCCGGCTTCGGCAATGCTCAGCAGACCAACGAGCGCTACCGGATGATCCTGGACGCGGGCGGCGGCGGCCTCTCGGTCGCCTTCGACATGCCCACCCTGATGGGCTACGACTCGGACGACCCCAAGTCGCTCGGCGAGGTCGGCCACTGCGGCGTGGCCATCGACTCGGCCGCCGACATGGAGGTGCTGTTCGCCGGCATCCCGCTCGGCGAGGTCACCACCTCGATGACGATCAGCGGCCCGGCCGTCCCGGTCTTCTGCATGTACCTGGTGGCCGCCGAGCGCCAGGGCGTCGACCCGGCGGTGCTCAACGGCACCCTCCAGACGGACATCTTCAAGGAGTACATCGCCCAGAAGGAGTGGCTCTTCGCGCCCGAGCCGCACCTGCGCCTGATCGGCGACCTGATGGCGTACTGCGCCCAGGGCATCCCGGCGTACAAGCCGCTGTCCGTCTCCGGCTACCACATCCGCGAGGCCGGGGCGACGGCCGCGCAGGAGCTGGCGTACACCCTCGCGGACGGCTTCGGCTACGTCGAGCTGGGGCTGTCCCGCGGCCTGGACGTGGACGTCTTCGCGCCCGGCCTGTCCTTCTTCTTCGACGCGCACCTGGACTTCTTCGAGGAGATCGCCAAGTTCCGCGCCGCCCGCCGGATCTGGGCCCGCTGGATGCGCGACCGCTTCGGCGCCAAGACCGACAAGGCGCAGTGGCTGCGCTTCCACACCCAGACCGCGGGCGTCTCGCTGACCGCGCAGCAGCCGTACAACAACGTGGTCCGCACCGCCGTCGAGGCGCTGGCCGCGGTGCTCGGCGGCACCAACTCGCTGCACACCAACGCCCTGGACGAGACCCTGGCGCTGCCCTCCGAGCAGGCCGCCGAGATCGCCCTGCGCACCCAGCAGGTGCTGATGGAGGAGACCGGCGTCGCCAACGTGGCCGACCCGCTGGGCGGTTCCTGGTACGTCGAGGCGCTGACCGACCGGATCGAGCAGCAGGCCGAGGCGATCTTCCAGCGGATCCTGGACAAGGGCAGCGAGGACCACGAGATCGGCCCGATCACCTCCGGCATCCTGCGCGGCATCGAGGAGGGCTGGTTCACCGGGGAGATCGCCGAGGCGGCCTTCCAGTACCAGCAGTCGGTGGAGAAGGGCGACAAGCGCGTGGTCGGCGTCAACTGCCACCCGCGCAGCGTCACCCCGGAGCTGGAGATCCTGCGGGTCAGCCACGAGGTCGAGCGCGAGCAGGTCCGGGCGCTGAAGGAGCGCAAGGCGGCCAGGGACGAGGCGGCGGTCCGGGCCGGGCTGGACGCCATGCTGGCGGCGGCGCGCTCGGGCGAGTCGATGATCCCGCCGATGCTGGACGCGGTGCGGGCCGAGGCGACGCTGGGCGAGATCTGCAACGCGCTGCGGCAGGAGTGGGGGACGTACCAGGAGAACGCGATGTTCTGAGGCCGTGGCCGACGAGGAGCCGCCGTACGGGAGCCCGTGCGGCGGCTCCTCGCCGTGTGCTCAGCCGGCGGTGAGCGGGCCGAGCAGCAGGTCGGTGAAGCGGCGGGTCCACTCGGCGGTGATCGGCTCGCCGCTGACCAGGACGCGGTGCTCGACGGTGCCCGCGATGGTGTCGAAGATGATGTCGACCTCCTCGCGGGCCGCGTCGGCGTCGGTGTCCGCGGCCAGCTCGCCGCGCACCTGGGCGGCCGTCCGGCCCTGGCGGACCAGCCGCTTCTGCGGGTCCACGATGGCCTCGCGGATGCGGCGGCGCAGCTGCCGGTCGCGGGTGCCCTCGGCGAACAGCGCGAGCAGCGCGGCCTGGGTCTCAGGGCGGGCCAGCAGGTCGGCGAACTGGGCCACCACGGCCTCGATGTCGGCCCGGAGGCTGCCCAGGTCGGGCATCTCCAGCTCGTCGAAGAGGCTGGCGACGGCGTCCACCACGAGTTCGTTCTTGGACGGCCAGCGGCGGTAGAGGGTGGTCTTGGCGACCCCGGCGCGGCTCGCCACGTGGCCCATGGTCAGCCCGCCCCAGCCGAGTTCGGCCAGGGTCTCGCGGGTGGCGTCGAGGATCGCGCGGTCGGCGGCGGCGCTGCGCGGGCGCCCCTTGGCCCGGACGGCGCCCGCGGGCTCCGGGGTCAGGGCCAGGGCCGCGGCGGCCGGGTCCGGCCGCGCCTGGTCCGTGCTCTCCGTGTTCTCCGTGCTCTCTGCGGGCTCCGTGCTTTCCGCGGGCTCCGCGGACCCCGGGATCGCTGGGGGCTGGGCGGCCGGCACCGGGCCTCCTTGCGCTCTACTGGTAAGTAACTTGGGCGGGGCTGGTAACGGTAGCGACTGTTCGCCGATTCGGGGAGCCGGGTGTCACGGGAAAGTGGGGCAGGTCACGTCCCCGAACCGCCGGTGGGGCTTGCGGGCGGGGCACCGCCTCCAGTTACGCTACGACTCGTAGCGAAAGCAGTGACGACCAGGCGCCGCATCCCGTGGGACGGGGCGGCGCGGGCGCGGGTGGGGATCCGCGCCGAACGGTTCAGGCTACCGGGGGAGGGGCGCGACGCCCGGGAATCCGCGTCGCGCGGCCCGTGCGGTGCGACTTTCCCGGGGTTGGTGCCCGCCGGCAGCGCCGACGGGGGAGGATGGTGCCATGCAGCCACGGAATTCGCGTCTCAACAGTGCCGCCCTGCGCGGTGCGGTCGACCTCGCCGCAGTGAAGGCGGCCGGCGAAGCCGCCCAGAAGGCCGAGCAGGCCCGGGCCGAGCGGGCCCGTCAGGCGGCCGCCGCCGAGTCGGCCGGAGTCGCCCCCGCCCAGTCCGCGTACCAGCTCGTGATCGACGTCACCGAGGACACCTTCGAGACCGAGGTCGTCCAGCGCTCCACCGAGGTGCCGGTCGTCATCGACTTCTGGGCCGAGTGGTGCGGGCCCTGCAAGCAGCTGAGCCCGGTCCTGGAGGGGCTGGTCGAGGAGTACGCCGGCCGCTTCGTGCTCGCCAAGATCGACGTGGACGCCAACCCGCAGCTCTCCCAGCAGTTCGGCATCCAGGGCATCCCGGCCGTGATGGCCGTGGTGGCCGGTCAGCTGGTGCCGCTGTTCCAGGGCGCGGAGAGCGCCGCGAACATCCGCAAGATCCTGGACCAGCTGATCCTGGTCGCCGAGCAGCGCTTCGGCGTGGCCGGCGGTGCGGCCGCCCCGGGCGAGGCCCAGGCCGCCGCCTCGCAGTACCCCGAGGACCCGGCGCTGGCCGCCGCGCACGACGCGCTGGACGCCGGCGACCTGGCCGGTGCCATCCAGGCCTACCGGAACGTGCTGGCCGAGGAGCCGGGCAACACCGAGGCCAGGCTGGGCCTGGCCCAGGCCGAACTGCTCCAGCGGATCGAGGGCCTGGACCTCCAGGCCGTCCGGGCGGCGGCCGCGGCCGACCCGAAGGACGTCGGGGTCCAGCTCCAGGCGGCCGACCTGGACCTGGTCGGTGGTCACGTCGAGGACGCCTTCGGGCGTCTGGTCGCCACCGTCGGGCGGACGGCCGGCGAGGACCGGGACACCGCCCGGCTGCGCCTGCTGGAGCTGTTCGAGGTGATCGGCCCGGAGGACCCGCGGGTCGTCGCGGCCCGTACGGCACTGGCGCGCGTGCTGTTCTGAGCCGTTGGGCGGTGCCTCGCCTTGTGCCCGGCCCCGCGCCCGGTTCGGGCCCGTCGGCTGGCATCTCGGATGACCTGCGGTGTCGCCTGGTGATTTGGCGACAATCCGGTCAACTGGACAGAGGTTTACCAAATCTTGATTTCACCCGCGGGTGGTCACCACGTGTGACCACCCGCGGGTGTTTCGCTGGTGTTTCCGGCGGATTTCGCCATCACGGTTTCTCCAGAGGGTCACGCACGGTGCAGGCGGCGCGGATTCCATGATCAACGTCGCCTGATGTTGCATTACCCGTCAGTAAGGCACCTCTTGTGCTTCGCCCGGGATTCAAGCACGATCGGCCACGCCCGGTCCCGGGCTCCACACCCTCCGGCCACAGGTCGGCACGCGGAGCGCGGGATCCCCACCGGGTGATCCGTCGGCCCAGGCCGACGGGAGGGAGGGCAGGGGGGTATCCGCGGTCCCACGGCGGTTCCTGTCCTTCGACCGGCCGCGCGGCCCTGCGCGGTCGCTGGTTGTCGCTCGGGGGTGATCGCCGATGTCGTCGGTCCTGCCCGTCGTCCCGCAAGGACGTCCGGTGCCGGGACGGGAGGTCCGCCGCACGCGGGCCGTTCCCGCGTCCGACGACGCCCAAGGCGCTCTCCGCTACCGAGGACGTAGCTCTCTCCCATCCCAGGCCCCCACCGGTGCGGGACGCGCCGCCGGGGAGCCGGAGATGTACGTCCTAGAAGGAGGACTCGCATGTCCAAGACCTACGGCAAGACCCGCTGGAAGCGCTTCGCACTGGTGATGGTGCCGAGCGTCGCGGCCACCGCGATGGTCGGCGTCTCGATCGCCAACAGCGCGCTCGCCGCCTCGTTCAGCATTTCCGGCCAGCAGTTCAAGGTCAGCACCGACACGCTGCACGGCACCAACTTCGCCCAGTTCGGCTCGATCGACATCGAGGCGAACGGCAAGCCGCACCCGGTCGCGGTCTCGGCCTTCGACCACGCCACCATCACCAACCTGTGCCAGTCGGTGGTGACGGACCTGACCGCGTTCGGCATGGGCAAGATCACCCTGCAGCTGCACGCCGGTACGGACAAGGACAAGCCGGTCGAGGCCACGAACCTGCTGATCGACCTGGAGCAGCTGAACGCGGACGCGACCTTCACCGACATCAACATCGGTCAGGACGCCTCCACCCTCTCGGGCACGGCCACCCAGGGCTGGACCCCGCACGCGGGCGTCACCAAGGGCGGCGGCGGCGCCGGCCTGCCGACCGGTGCGACCGGGTTCGCCCAGTCCGCCAAGGTCGCCGACCTGAGCGGCGTCCAGCAGACCGCGCGGGCCACCTCGGCCGGCACGTTCGTGCTGAACGGCCTGAACCTCTCCCTCAAGAGCGGTGACGGCAAGGGCAACGAGTGCTTCTGAGCCTCGCCTGACGGTGCGCCGGACCGGCGTGCCCGAGTGACGGCACGCGGCCGGGGGCGGTCTTCCACCGCCCCCGGCCCATCCCCCATTGTTCTTCCCTCGTAGCGACGTCGAGGAGTTGCACCATGTCCAGCGCAACGGTCGAGACGCGGCCCCGCCAGCAGAACCCCGTCGGGTGGCTCTGGCGGCACTTCCGTGAATTCCGCCGCACCAGGCCCTTCTGGGGTGGACTGCTGGCCATGATCGCCGGCGTCCCGATCCTCTACTTCCCTTACGCCCACCTGTCGTTCGGTGGTCTGACCATCGCGATGTCCACCACGGCCGGTGCCGGATCGATGATCATCGGGGTCCTGATGATCATCCTCGGGCTGACCGCCTGGTTCCAGCCCGCGGTGCGCGTCTTCGCGGGCATCGCGACCATCCTGCTGACGCTGGTCTCGATCCCGGTCTCCAACCTCGCGGGCTTCGGCCTGGCACTGCTGCCGGGCCTGATCGGCGGCGGGCTGATGGTCTCCTGGGCCCCGGTGCCGGAGGCCGAGCCGGCGGCGAAGGCCGGGCGTCGGCACCGGGCCGAGGACGCCGGGGGCGTCGCGGCCGGGAACACCGTGGCGCAGAGCGTCGCCGCCGGGCCGGCCGCCGGACCTGCCGGGGCCGTCGCGGCGGGATCCGCCGAGGCGCCCACCGCCGAACTGCCCGCCCAGGGTGGGCCGCAGGCCGCCGGACCGGCTGCCACCGGCGGCACTTCCGAAGCCACCGAAGCCGCCGGAGCGGCCGTCCCGAAGCAGCCCGGAGCCGTGGACCAGGAGGAGGCGCGGTGACCGGGCCGGCCGAGCAAGCCGACGGTACGACCGTTCCCGCGCAGCGCTCCGGCCGGCACGCGGCCCCGCGCACGCCCGTACGGATCCGGCTGAGAGGCCGCGCGCTGGCGATGGCGGCGGTGCCGACCGCGCTGCTGATGGCCGCGGCCTACACGCCCAACCCGGCGGTCGCCGAGTCCGCGGCGGGCAAGCCCTGCGGCACCGCGCCGGCCATGGTGCCGGACGTCGCGCCGATCGAGACGCCGGTGCCCAGGAGCGAGCTGCCCGAGCCGCCGCCAGGACCGTCC
>NZ_MSJQ01000073.1 GCF_014596515.1 Streptomyces sp. CBMA156 | reverse complement strand
GCCCGCCCCGGCCACCGCGCCCTCCAAGGGCGGCGTGACCACCCCGGCCGCCCCGCCCAAGGGGACGGCCGCGGGCCACTCCCCGACCCTGGTGGACGGCAGCACGGCGGAGATCCGCGACCTCGGCAACCAGAACTACAGCGCCAAGATCGTCAACAGCGGCCAGGTCCTCGCCACGCTGGAGACGAAGAACGAGGACGCCGGACTCAACGCCAACGGCATGTTCGTCGTGCTCTCCCTGGACGGCACCATCCACTCCTGGATGGGCGGCTCCCACTCCGGCCCGGGCACCGTCAAGCTGGCGGGCGGCTGGACGGCCAAGGTCACCAAGACCGGCGAACTCCACTACCGCGCCGAGATCCTGGGCATGAACAACGAGGTCTACGGCACGCTGGACGCCGACCAGCACGACTCCGGAGCCGCCGCCAACGGCGTCTACATCGTCCTCTCCGCCGGCGGCGAGATCAGCGCCCACGCCTGACCACCCCGGGCCACCAGCCTCCCCACGGCCACGCCCGCCCCCGCCCCCGCCGAGCACGGGGGCGGCGACCAGCCCCGCCGACCGCCGCCCGACCTGCCGGAGCCGACCGAGAGAGGCGAGGACCGATGCAGCGCGCTGATGCGGAGGGGATGCTGAGGTGGTGCACCGTGCAAGGCTTCCTGGCGGTGAGGGCCGTCGCGCGGTACGGGGTGTTCGAGGCGGAGGCGGTTGTTGCGGGCGTGGCGCCCGGGACGGAGGCGCTGGCGGAGTACCTGGCGGGGGTGGCGGACGTCTGTCGGCGGGTCAGGAACGCGTGGGCGGGTGGGGCCCGGGCGGAGGCGGCTTTGGTGACCGGGTTTCGGGAGACGGACTCGATCGGGCAGCGTTGGCTGCTGGCCACCTGCCGCGAGTACGGAGGAGCGGACGGGCACCGGGCGCTGCTGGCGGCGGCGCGGAGTATGAAGGCGGGCCGCTCGGGCAGGCGTCGGCGTCATGCGGCGTCGGTGCGGTGGTGCGAGGACATGCACGACGCCGGGTTCGCCGACATTCACGAGCTGGTCTCGCGCCACGCGCCGGGCGATCTGCCGGAGGAGACCCGGAGACAGGTCGAGGAGATCGCTGACGCCTGCCACCGGATCCCGTGCCCGGCGGCCATCCTGGCGCCGGCGCGGCCGGTGCTGGCTCCTCGGTGGCTGGCGGAGAGTTGGTTCTCGACGTCGCGGATCGGCCGGTCCTGGGTGCGGGAGCGGTCGGCAGGGTTGCCGTACCGGGTGCCGCGGTCGATCCGGCGGACGCTGGAACTTCCGGAGGACGCGGGCGATCCGTTGAGCCTGGCCGATGCCCGTGAACTGGTGTGGGCGTGCGCGGACGACGGTCTCGGGGAAATCGGAGGCGTGGCCTGGGGGCAGGTGCGCGGTGAGCGGCCGCTGGCGGCGAACGGCTGGCCTGAGGGGGCGGTGGAGTCGGAGTACGTGGTGTCGGTGGTATCGGTCATTTACCGTGTGCGGTTGTTGTGTTCGCGGCGTTCGGCTGGTTCGCGCCTGTCCGAGGTGGAGGTGATGGCGCGGGTGTGGGCGTCGGCGGACGCGTACGGGCGGCACTGGTTGACGCGCCGCTGTCGGATGGCTGTGGGGGGTCGGGCTGCGGGGTCGGTGAGTCGGTTGGCGGAGGAGTACGGGCCGGCGGTGCCGTCGGAGGACGTGTTGACAGCGGCGGGGCGGGGGTCGGTCGCGCAGTGGTGTGAGGACATCGTGCTGGCCGGGTTGGTGGACATCCGGGGTCTTGCCTCGGTCTCGGATGGCCCGGTGGACTGGGAGCGGATCACCGACATCCTCGGGGTTTGCTACGTGGTGCCCTTCCCGCGTCCGGATCGTCGGGCCGTGTCCGTTCTTCGGTATCCGGGGCGGCTTGCGGGTGGTTGGTCCAGGACGACGCCCGCTGGCCGGGCTTGGGCGCGGGAGCGGTCGGCCCGGCTGCCGTACCGGGTGCCGCGGTCGATCCGGCGGACGCTGGAGCTGCCGGACCATGGGGGCTGATCCGATGGACCGGTCCCTGGCTCGCCGGTTGATGGTGGAGTGTGGGAACGGGGGGTTGATCGAGCTGCGTTCGGTGGCCTGGGATTGCCTGCGTGAGGAGGAACCGAGCGCGTCGTCCGACTGGCCCGGTGGTGAGTTGGTGGCGGCTGAGTACGCGGTGTCGGTGGCGTCCGCTGCTCTCCAAGTGCGTTGGCTGTGTTCGCGTCGGTCGGGTCGGTGGCGTCCGTCCGCGCGTGAGGTGCTGGGCCGGGTGTGGGCGTCGGCGGATGAGTACGGGCGGCTCTGGATGGCGCGGTGTTTCCGAAATGCCGGACGGGCAGAGGCGGTTGAGGCTGTCCGGGAGTTGGCGGCGGAGTACGGGCCGTCGGTGCCGACGGTGGATGTGGCGTCCGGCTCGGGGCGGGGGTCGGTCGCGGGGTGGTGTGAGGACATCGTGCTGGCCGGGTTGGCGGACATTCGGGGCCTTGCCTCGGCGTCGGATGGCCCGGTGGACTGGCGGTTGATCGCCGATATCGCGGGCGCCTGCCACCGGATGCCCTTCCAGCCCGCGAACCTGGCTGTGGTTCCGTCGCTTCAGTTTCCACCCGAGATCGCGGATGGTTGGACGAGGGATCGTCCGGCTGGGCGGGCCTGGGTGCGGGAGCGGTCGGCGGGGTTGCCGTACCGGGTGCCGCGTTCGGTGCGGCGGACGCTGGATCAGCCGGAGCCGGCGGATCTGGGTGATCCGTTGAGTCTGGCCGATGCCCGCGCCCTGGTGTGGGCGTGTGCGGACGACGGTCTGATCGAGATCGGATTCGTGGCCTTGGGTCACCTGACCGGTGAGTGGCCGCGCTCGGCGGCCGAGTGGCCCAAGGACCTGGTGGAGTCGGAGTACGTGGTGTCGGTGGCGTCCGTCATTCACCATGTGCGGCTGCTGTGTTCGCGGCGTTCGGCTGGTTCGCGCCTGTCCGAGGTGGAGGTGATGGCGCGGGTGTGGGCGTCGGCGGACGTGTACGGGCGGCACTGGTTGACGCGCCGCTGTCGGATGGCTGTGGGGGGTCGGGCTGCGGGGTCGGTGAGTCGGTTGGCGGAGGAGTACGGGCCGGCGGTGCCGTCGGAGGACGCGTTGACAGCGGCGGGGCGGGGGTCGGTCGTGCGGTGGTGTGAGGACATCGTGCTGGCCGGGTTGGCGGACATGCGTCGTCTCGCGTCGGTGTCGGATGGCCCGGTGGACTGGGAGCGGATCACCGACATCCTCGGGGTTTGCTACGTGGTGCCCTTCCCGCGTCCGAATCGTCCGGCAGTGTCCGCCTGCCGCTATCCGAGGCGGATTGCCGGTGATTGGTCCAAAACAGCGCCTGGCGGCCGGGATTGGGTGCGGGAGCGGTCGGTGGGGTTGCCGTACCGGGTGCCGCGCTCGATCCGGCGGACGCTGGAGGTGCCGGACCGTGAAGGGTGACGCGCTGGACGGGCTATCGCTCTATCGCCTGGTCAGGGAGCTCGGGCGTGAGGGGCCGGTCGAGCTGCGGTCCGTGGCGTGGGACGGGCTGCGCGGTGAGTCTCCGGGTGCGGCGTCCGACTGGCCAGGTGAGCTGGTGGCGGGGGAGTACGCGGCGTCGGTTGCGGCTGTGAGTCACCACGTGTTGGTGCTGTGTTCCCGGTACACGGGGCGTCGGTGTCGGTCCGACCGGGAGTTGCTGGGTCGGGTGTGGGCGGCTGCGGATGAGTACGGGCGGCATTGGATCGCTCGGTGCGCGCGGCGGGCCTATCGGGGTGAGGCGGTCGAGCCGGTGCGGCGGTTGGCGCTGCGGTATCCGGCGTCGATGCATCCGGGGGAGGTGGCGCCGAGGTCGGGGCGGGGGTCGGTGGGGCGCTGGTGCGATGACATCGTGCGGGCCGGGATGGTGGACATCGGGCGGATCGCTTCGGCGCCTGACGGTCCGGTGGACTGGCGGCTGATCGCCGACATCGCGGGGGCCTGTCATCGGATTCCCGGGTTGTTCTCGGACTTCCCGCGGCTGACCGCTTTCCGGTTCGCGGCCCGGATCGCGGATGGTTGGACGAGGGATCGTCCGGCTGGGCGGGTTTGGGTGCGGGAGCGTTCCGCGAAGTTGCCGTACTGGGTGCCGCGTTCGGTGCGGCGGACGCTGGAGCTGCCGGAGCGGGCGGATCTGGGTGATCCGTTGAGCCTGGCCGATGCCCGCGCCCTGGTGAGGGTGTGCGCGGAAGAAGGAGTGGAGCGGGTCGACTCCGTGGCTCGGAGTCAGGTGTCGGGATTCCGGCCGCCTTCGGCGAACCTGTGGCCCGAGAACCTGGTGGAGTCGGAGTACGTGGTGTCGGTGGCGTCCGTCACGCATCAGGTGCGGTTGTTGTGCTCCCGGGGGCCGGGTGGTTCGCGGATGTCCGAGTTCGAGGTGATGGCGCGGGTGTGGGCGTCGGCGGACGAGTACGGGCGGCACTGGCTGACGTTCTGCTGTTGGGAGGCTGCGGGGGGTCTGGCTCCTGGGGCGGTGAGTCGGCTGGCCGAGGAGTACGGTCCGGCGGTGCCGTCGGAGGAGGTGTCGACGGGTCCGGGGCGAAGGCCAGTGGCGCGCTGGTGTGAGGACATCGTGCTGGCCGCGTTGGTGGATGCGCGTCGTCTCGCCTCGGTGGCGGACGGGCCGGTGGAATGGCAGCGGATCGCCGACATCCTGGGCGTCTGTTCCAAGGTGGCCTTCCCTCCGCCGGATCGTCGGGCGCTGACCGCCTTCCGGTATCCGGGGCGCCTTGCCGGCAGGTGGCCCATGACGACGCCCGCCGGCTGGGAATGGGCGCGGGAGCGGTCGGTGGGGTTGCCGTACCGGGTGCCGCGGTCGATCCGGCGGACGCTGGAGAAGACCGGACCGTGAAGACCGTGAAGGGTGACGGGTTGGACGGGTTCTCGGCGTACGTCCTGGTCAGGGAGCTCGGGCGGGAGGGGCCGGTCGAGTTGCGGTCCGTGGCGTGGGACGGGCTGCGCGGCGAGTCGCCTGAGGCGGCGTCCGACTGGGCGGGCGAACTGGTGGCGGGGGAGTACGCGGCGTCGGTTGCGGCTGTGAGTCACCACGTGTTGGTGCTGTGTTCCCGGTACACGGGGCGTCGGTGTCGGTCCGACCGGGAGTTGCTGGGTCGGGTGTGGGCGGCTGCGGATGAGTACGGGCGGCATTGGATCGCTCGGTGCGCGCGGCGGGCCTATCGGGGTGAGGCGGTCGAGCCGGTGCGGCGGTTGGCGCTGCGGTATCCGGCGTCGATGCATCCGGGGGAGGTGGCGCCGAGGTCGGGGCGGGGGTCGGTGGGGCGCTGGTGCGATGACATCGTGCGGGCCGGGATGGTGGACATCGGGCGGATCGCTTCGGCGCCTGACGGTCCGGTGGACTGGCGGCTGATCGCCGACATCGCGGGGGCCTGTCATCGGATTCCCGGGTTGTTCTCGGACTTCCCGCGGCTGACCGCTTTCCGGTTCGCGGCCCGGATCGCGGATGGTTGGACGAGGGATCGTCCGGCTGGGCGGGTTTGGGTGCGGGAGCGTTCCGCGAAGTTGCCGTACCGCGTGCCGCGTTCGGTGCGGAGGACGCTGGAGCTGCCGGAGCCGGCGGATCTGGGTGATCCGTTGAGTCTGGCCGATGCCCGCGCCCTGGTGAGGGTGTGCGCGGAAGAAGGGTTGGGGGAGATCGGCTCCGTGGCCTGGGGGCAGGTGAGGGGCGAGCGGCCGCTGGCGGCAGACCACTGGCCTGACGGGGTGGTGGAGTCGGAGTACGTGGTGTCGGTGGCGTCCGTCACGCATCAGGTGCGGTTGCTGTGCTCAAGGGGGCCGGGTGGTTCGCGGATGTCCGAGTTTGAGGTGATGGCGCGGGTGTGGGCGTCGGCGGACGCGTATGGGCGGCACTGGCTGGCGTTCTGCGGTTGGATGGCTGTGGGAGGGCTGGCTGCGGGGTCGGTGAGTCGGCTGGCGGAGGAGTACGGGCCGGCGGTTCCGTCGGAGGAGGTAGTGACGGGGCCGGGGCGGGGGTCGGTCGTGCGGTGGTGTGAGGACATCGTGCTGGCCGGGTTGGCGGACATGCGTCGTCTCGCCTCGGTGCCGGATGGCCCGGTGGACTGGGAGCGGATCACCGACATCCTCGGCGTTTGCTACGTGGTGCCGTTCCCGCGTCCGGACCGTCGAGCCGTGTCCGTTCTTCGGTATCCGGGGCGGATTGCGGGTGGCTGGTCCAGGACGACGCCCGCTGGCTGGGAATGGGCGCGGGAGCGGTCGGCTGGGTTGCCGTACCGGGTGCCGCGCTCGATCCGGCGGGCGCTGGAGAAGGCCGGGCCCGAGGACGGCGGCCAGGAGGACGGGACGCCCGCGCGTTCCGGATGACCGCCCGGGAGTTGACGGCCGCCTGAGCGGCGCGTGGGCACGTGGACGTGCCGGAGGGCGGAACCACCGAGCCGCTCGGTGATACCGCCCTCAGCCGACGCTCGGCGCTCTTCACACAGGGACGTCGAGGTCAGGTCTCAGCGGACCTCGGCCACCAGGGGCCCGTACCGCGCCTTGATGTCCGCCTCCGCCGTCTGCCACTGCGGGGTCTCGACCACCACGCCGGCGCCGTTGGGGGCGATCGTCAGCCCGTTGATCGCCACGCCCTTGGCCTGCCATTCCGTGGTGTCCGCCTTGATCCGGTCCACGAGTGCCCGGAGCTGGTTATCGGAGGCCTGCACGTCGGCGAACGTCACCTTCAGCAGGGGCCAGCCGGCCGCCATGCGGGTCACGGTGGCGTCCAGGTCGCTGCCGGGGACCCGCATCACATAGACCGTGTTCGTGCGGGCGGAGACGCAGACGCCGGAGTAGTGGTCGGGGTAGTTCGTCATCGCCATGCCCCCGATGGACCGGCCCGCTCCCATCAGATCGGCCTGCGGATTTTCCGAGGACGAGGCCGACGGCGAGAGCTCGTGCGTGGGCCGGTTCGAGGACGAGCCCGAGGACGAGCCCGAGGACGAGCCCGAGGACGAGCCCGAGGACGTGGGCCCGTTCGACGACGAGCCCGAGGACGTGGGCCAGGAGGAGGACGAGCCCGAGAACAGCGGCAGGCCCGACGGGACGCCGGTTGACGAGGGGGAACCGGAGGACAACGGGTCAGGCGTCGGGACTCCGGACGAGGCCGAGTCCGACGAAGCCTCGCCCGATGGCGGCATCCCCGACGAGGACCCCCCAGCGGCATCCTCGACGAAGCCCCCCCCGACGAGACTCCCCCCCGACGAGGACCCCCCCGACGAGGACCCCCCCGGCGAAGGCTGGGTGACCACGCGCGAGTGCCAGCCCGGCGTCCCCATCGACGAGGGCCCCTGCTCACAACCCCAGATCACGACCGTCGGTCCAGGACCGGTCGCCCCCGGGGTCGGACTCGGCAGACCCATGCCCACCCCCGCCGCTCCCGTACGCCCCGGCCCGGCGCCGCTGCCGACCTGGGTCAGCAGGCCCGCCCCGACGGCCAGCACCGCCACCGCCGTCGCCCCCCGTACG
>NZ_MSJQ01000072.1 GCF_014596515.1 Streptomyces sp. CBMA156 | reverse complement strand
GCTCGCCGTACGGCTGCCCGGCCGGACGGCGGTTCCGGCGGCCCGGCCGGAGCCCGTCGCGCATCCGTGACCCGGCGCCCCACCCGTCACGCGACCGGGCCGGCGCGCGTCACCCGGCCGCGCCCGGCGCCCGGGCCGTCACACGCCGGTGACGCCGTCGATGCACTCCCTGAGCAGGTCGGCGTGGCCGTTGTGGCGGGCGTACTCCTCGATCAGGTGCACCAGGATCCAGCGCAGCGAGACGCTGTCCGCGCCGAGCACCGCCGCGGCCTGCGGGGAGAGCGGGCCGGCCGCCTCCAGCGGCTCCTCCGCGATCAGTTCCCGCCCCCGGTCGACCTCCGCGTTCCAGTCCGCCAGCGCCCCGGCCATTCCGCGCGCCGGGTCCAGTCCGTAGCCGTCCGCGTTGTCCTGGCCGTACACCGGCGGGACCTCCCGGCCGGCGAACACCCGCTGGTGCCAGTTGCGTTCGACCTCGGCGAGGTGCTGGACCAGGCCCAGCAGGGTCATCGTCGACGGCGGGACGGCCGCCAGCCGCACCTGCCGGTCGTCGAGCCCGGCGACCTTGCCCGCGAGCGTCGCCCGCTGGAAGTCCAACCAGGTTTCCAGCATGGCGCGTTCGGCGGCGTGCGGGGGCGGGATCGGCCGCCCGTCCGGAGTGATGGCCATGGCCTCCACTCTGGCACACCTCCCACCGCCTCCGACCAGGCCGCACCTCGGAGGTCCCGGCGGCCCGAACAGCCCCGCCGAGGCGGCGAGTTCACGGCCCTCCCGCTGGCCGGCCTGCCCGGCGCCGAAGCGAGATGCATCGTTTCGATGCACATCGACAAGAGGTAGCATGAGCGCCCCGCAGGGCGCACTCCGACCGAAGGGCTCCAGCCGTGTTGACGCTCGCGATCCTCGGCTTCCTGTACGACCGGCCGATGCACGGCTACGAACTCAAGTCCCGGATCACCGCGCTGACCGGCCACGTCCGACCGGTGAGCGACGGCGCGCTGTACCCCGCCATCGCCCGGCTGGAGAAGGCCGGGATGCTGCACCGCCACACCGAACCGGGCAGCGGCGCCGCACCGCGGCAGACGTTGGAGCCGACGCCGGCGGGACGGGCCGAACTGCTGCGCCGGCTGGCCGACCCCGAGCAGTCGGAGATCACCGACCAGATCCGCTTCTTCACCGTCACCGCCTTCCTGCACCACCTCGCCGACCCGTCCCGGCAGG
The DNA here is from genome assembly GCF_014596515.1 of Streptomyces sp. CBMA156. Classification (GTDB taxonomy): domain Bacteria; phylum Actinomycetota; class Actinomycetes; order Streptomycetales; family Streptomycetaceae; genus Kitasatospora. Next base: position 12,764 of record NZ_MSJQ01000072.1, on the reverse strand, counting down.
CCGCCGTCCTGCGCCGCCGGCTGGCCTTCCTCGACGCACCGAGCAGCTTCTTCCACGACGGAGCCGGCCTGCCGGTGACCGCCGAACGCGAGCCGAACCCCTTCCGGCGCGGAATGCTGCTCGTCGCCAGGGCCTCCACGGCGGCCGAGCGGGCCTGGCTGACCGGCACCGTCGCGGAACTGGAACGGCCGGGCGGGGCGGAGCCCGCGGAATCCCCCGCACACGGAGGGAACCCGGGGCCTCGGAACGCCAGGCCGACCAGGTGAACCGGTAGCGAAAACGAAGGGACGCACCCCTGCCGAACGGCAGAGCGAAGAAGCGGATTCGGGCTGTTCCACATCTGGTTCCAGCGGGCCCCCGCATCGCTATGATGATCGGCCTCACGTCCTCGGCGTCCCTCCGCGGCGTGATCCGCCACCGCGCTCCGCCATCCCCCTGGAGGCCGCCGTGCCCACTGCCGAGACCGCGGCCGAGACCGCCGTCCACCCCGCGCCCCTGAAGCGGGACGACATTCCCGGCTGGTTCTTCAGCCTCGACCGGGCCGCCTTCGTCCACCTGCTGTCCGCCCAGAGCGAGGCCGGCCTCACCGGCGACATCCTGGAGCTCGGCAGCTACCTGGGCCGCAGCGCCGTCCTGCTCGGCGACCAGCTCCGGCCCGGCGAGCGCCTGACGGTCTGCGACCTGTTCGACTCCGACGCGGGCGACGCCGACAACGCCGCCGAGATGGCCATGTCCTACCGCAAGACCCTGACCCGCAGCGCCTTCGAGGCCAACTACCTCGCCTTCCACGGCGCGCTGCCCGAGATAGTGCAGGCGCCGACCTCCGCGCTGGCCGACGGCCGCATCCCCGCGGGCAGCTGCCGATTCGTCCACGTGGACGCCTCGCACCTCTACGAACACGTCGCCGGGGACATCGCCGTGGCCCGCGCCGCGCTCGCCGGGAACGGCCTGGTCGCCCTGGACGACTACCGCTCCGAGCACACCCCCGGGGTCTCGGCCGCGGTCTGGGAGGCGGTCTTCACCGGCGGGCTGCGGCCGGTCCTGCTCACCCCGATGAAGTTCTACGGCACCTGGGGCGACGCCGCGGCCGCCCGGGCGGTCCTGCTGGAGCGCGACTGGCAGGCCGAGGGCTACACCGTCGACGACGACACCATCGCCGGCGCCCGGGTGCTGCGCCTCAACTACCAGGTCAAGGCCCCGGTCCAGCGCTCCGCCTCGCGCCGGCTCGCCATGGAACTGCTGCCCCCGGTCGCGACCAAGGCCACCCGCAGAATGCTCCGGACCCTGCGCGAGCGCCGCGCCGTGCCCCCGGTCCCGAGCGCGTGACCCCCACCGGGGCCCACCCCTCACCGGTCGGGCCCCGGCACCACCCCCCTCCCCCACGCACCCACGATCACCGCGGCCGGCACCCGGTACCCCCGCCGCCGCGAGCAGCACCCGGTTCGGCCCGTCGAACGACGCGACGCCGCCCCGCCATCACCCCGCCTGCCGCCCCCGCCCGCCCGGTCGGCGTGCCGCGAACACCGCCGCCCCGTCTCGGGGCCCAGCCCCGCAGCGACGCCGGGCGCCCCGGCCGTCGAGAGCGCTCCGGTGATCCGCACGGTCGAACGCGCCGGGGCGCCGATTCCGGTCGAGCGTCATTCCGTCCAAGGCGGGGCCAATTTCTCGGCTAAGAATATTTTCTACACACCTTCACTCACACGAGGGAACCTCATTTAAAGATTTGCCCACGGAACGTTAAAGGGCGCATAGTGATGACACCTCAGTTTGGTCTGGCGAACACCAAGTTCAGGCAAAGTCATCCCCAGTGAGGAGAAGACCTTGTTCCACGGAATCACGGCATCGAACACCCCCGGCCAGCGGCTGCGCGAGGAGATCGCGGGCCCCGGGACGACGCCGTTGATCGGCGTCTACGACATGTACTCGGCCTCCATCGCGGCCGAGCACTACAACGGCATGTTCGTCTCCGGCTTCGGCTTCGCGGCCTCGTACTACGGGCTGCCCGACATCGGCTTCATCGCCTGGCCCGACATGGTGGCCTTCGTCGAACGGCTGCGCGGCGCCTTCCCCCGGCACCACCTGCTGGTCGACATCGACGACGGCTACGTCGATCCCGAGGTGGCCTGCCACGTGGTGCGCAGGCTCGAACGGATCGGCGCGTCGGGCGTGATCCTGGAGGACCAGAAGCGGCCGCGCCGCTGCGGGCACGCGGACGGCAAGATGGTGCTGCCGCTGGAGGAGTACCTGGAGAAGCTGGAGCTCGTCCTCGCCAACCGGACGGACCTGGTGGTGGTCGCCCGCACCGACGCCACCGAGGAGGACGACATCCTGCGCCGGGCCCGGGCGCTCGCTGCCACCGACGCCGACGTGGTGCTGGTGGACGGCGTGCGCAGCGAGGAGTGGATCCGCCGGATCCGCAAGGTGGTCGGCGACAAGCCGCTGCTGTTCAACCAGATCGCGGGCGGCAAGTCGCCCCGGCTGTCGCTCTCGGAGCTGTCGGGGCTCGGGGTGGACGTGGCCATCTACAGCACGCCCTGCCTGTTCGCGGCGCACCGGGCGATGGACGACGCGCTGGCCGGGCTGAAGAACGCCGACGGCCGGCTGCCCGCCCCGGCCGGGGAGCGCGAGCAGGTCGGCGTGCGGGAGTCGACCGAGCTGCTGGAGCGCAACATCTCGCGCTCCCGCGGGCTGATGGCGGTGACGGCGTGAGCGCCGGGCTGCGCGGGCCCGCCCCGCCCTCGCCCGCCCCGCCCTCGCCGGCCGCCGCCCTGCGGGCCACGGTCTTGGGGCTGGCCGGGGCGTGCGCCCTGCTCGCGGGGGCCGCGACCCCCGCTGCGGCGGGCGGTGGGCTGATCACGGTCGTGGACAACTCGAACGCCGACTCGTGGCTGGAGATCGACCGGACGGCCAACCTCCAGAACGGCAGCGGCTCGGCGGGCAGCGACCATGACGGCGCGGGCTCGCTGGTGGGCGGACTGCTGGGGCCGGGATCCTCGTCCGGGCCCTCGCTCCGCCCGGTGGCGGGAGGCGGCCCGTGACCGACCGTCCGGCGCGCCCGGAGCAGCCACCAGGGCTCCGGGCGCGCGGTGAACGGGCGCAGCCGGAGCGCGGCTCCGGGTCCCGCTCCGGCCCCCGCTCCCCCAGGCTGCTGCCGCGCTGGCTGGACCCGTACATGGCGGCACTGGCCGGGACGGTCGGGCTGGCCGCGCTGTTCCCGGCCTCGGGCTCCTCGGCGCGGGTCGCCGAGGTGGCCTGCGATCTCGCGGTGGCGCTGCTGTTCTTCCTCTACGGCGCCCGGCTCTCCACCCGCGAGACGCTGGCCGGGCTGCGGCACCTGCGGCTGCACGGGCTGGTGCTGGCCGCCACCTTCGGCCTCTTCCCGCTGATCGGGCTGGCCACCGCGCTGCTCACGCCCGTCCCGCTCACCGGGCCGTTGCAGACCGGGGTGCTGTTCCTCTGCCTGGTGCCTTCGACGGTGCAGTCCTCGGTGGCGCTCACCGGCGCCGCCGGGGGCAACGTCCCGGCGGCGATCTGCGCGGGCACGTACTCCAGCCTGGCGGGGCTGGTACTGACGCCCCTGCTGGCGGCCTCGCTGCTGGGATCGCACACCGCGCTGTCCGCCGACGGACTGCTGCGGATCGGACTCCAACTGCTCGCGCCGTTCCTGCTGGGGCAGTTGCTGCGGCCGTGGATCGGCGGCCTGCTGTCCCGGCACAAACGGGTGCTCACTCCGGTGGATCGCGGCTCGATCCTGCTGGTCGTCTACACGGCGTTCAGCGCGGCGGTGTCCCAGGGCATCTGGCACCTGGCCACGCCCCTCGCCCTGCTCGGACTGCTCGCGGTGCTGCTCGCCCTGCTCGCCGTCGCCCTGGCGGCCACCGGGCTCGGCGCGCGGCTGCTGGGGCTCGACGGGCCGTCCACCGTCGCGGCGGTGCTCTGCGGTTCGCAGAAGAGCCTGGCCAGCGGTCTGCCGATGGCCACCGTCCTGTTCGGCACGGGCGCGGGGCTGATGGTGCTGCCGCTGATGCTCTACCACCAGCTCCAGTTGGTGGTCGGCACGGTCCTGGCCGGCCGCTGGTCGCGGGCACCGGCGACCGCCCCGGCCGGCCGGATACCGGCCGCGCTCACGGGACCGGACGCTCCGCCGGCGCCCGGCTGATCCCCCGGCGCAGCCCGGCCGAGGCGCCTGGCTGTCGGCCGGGTCGGTGAGCACGTCCGGCCGACAGCTCGGGCCTCCGGGCCGGCTCCAGCACCGCCGCGAACGGGTGGTGGCCCTCCGCCAGGCGGTCGCCCACCCGATCGGCCCGACCCGTCCAACGCTTCCCGTGTGAAAGCGGGGTGGGCGGCGACCATCCGCAGGAGGCAGTTGTCGTTCCACGTGCTGCTGCGCCGGGCGGCCGACGAGGCGAGCCTGTCAGTGATCGCGGCGGCCTCGCGAGCGATCGTGTGCCGGGCCAACTGACAGCCCCCGGAAGAGGTGCGGCCTGGTGGCGCGCTGCGACGGGTTCGCACCGCCGGCCAGGCCGCACTCCCTCTCGCCTCCGCCCTCATCCCGACCCGGACCCGGACCCGGACCGAGGAGACAGGCTCCACGGTCCGGGTCCGGGCCGGAGTCAGCGGCAGAGGGCCGCGTCGATCGCGTCCGTCATGCGCTTGGCCGTGGGCGCGTCCGGGACGGTGGTGACGGTGATGTTGACGGCACGGCCGTCCTCCGTGACGCCGCCCCGGGTCCGGTAGCCCGGGGAGGTGCCGCCGTGGCCCCAGACGAGGCCGCCGCAGGTCAGCGGCCTGCTCTGGATCCCCAGACCGTAACGGACGCCGGGGCCCAGGAGCTCGGCCGGGACGGTGGTGCGCATCTGGGCGAGCTGGTCGGCGGGCAGCAGCCGACCCGTCAGGAGAGCGCTGTAGAAGGTGTTGAGGTCGGTGTTGGTGGACACGACCGCCCCCGCCGACCAGGCCATCGACGAGTCCATCGCGGTGTAGTCGATCAGCGGCACGCCCGGGCCGGTGGTCAGGTAGCCGTGCGGGTGGGGCTCGCGGAGGGCGGTCTCCCCGGTGGCCGGGACGTAGGTGTGGCGCAGGCCGATCCGGTCGATGACGCGCTTGGTGACCTCCTCACCGAAGGGGCGCCCGGTGACCTTCTGGATCAGCAGGCCTGCCACCAGGTAGTTGGTGTTGCTGTACGCCCAGTCGGTCCCGGCGGCGAACAGGGCCTTCTGTGCCAGTGCCCCGTCGAGGAGTTCGCGCGGCTCGAAGTAGCGGTACTGGATGGGGGTGAAGTCGTTCAGCGGGGGCACGTCCATGTAGTCGGGCAGACCGCTGGTGTGCTGAAGCAGCTGGCGGACGGTGATGTTCCGGCCGTCGATGCCGTCGCCGCGCAGGAGGCCCGGCAGGTAGGTGTCGACGTCCGTGTCGAGCCCGACCTTGCCCTCGGCGACCAGCTGCAGGACGACGACGGCGGTGAACGCCTTGGTGTTGCTGCCGGCCCGGATCTGACCGTCGACCGGGACCTTGGCCCCGGTGGCCAGGTCGCCGACGCCGGCGGTGTAGGTACGGCTGCGGCCGTCGCGCCCCTTGACGGTGGCGAGGGCGGCGGGCATCCCGTCCTCCTTCACCAGCGCGTCGAGGCGCTGCTGCACGACGTCCGGGCGCGGTGCGGCGGAGGCCGCGGTCGGGGCGAAGGCGGTCAGCGCGAGCCCGGCGGCAGCCGTGGCCGTGGTGGCGTACCGCACCATGCGGATGCGGCGCGCCGTGCGCTGCGGGGTGTGTTCGTTCATCGGGACTCCACTGCTGGGAAGGACGAGGGGCGGGTGCGAGGCGGTGCGGCCGGGTGGCCCGGGTCGAAGGCCGACGCAGGCCACCCGGGGGCGGTCAGCGGCAGAGCGCCTCGTCCACCGCCTGGTCCGCGTGCTTGCCGCCTTCGCCGCCGCCGTCGCCCGTGATCGTGGTCACGGCGATATTCACGGAGCGGCCGTCCTCGGTGGTGCCGCCGAAGGTCTCGTAGCCCGGGATCGCACCGCCGTGCCCCCAGGCGAGCCCGCCGCAGGAGAGCGGGCGGCTCATCAGGCCGAGGCCGTAGCGGACCCCGGGGGCGATCGAGTCGGCGGGGACGGTGGTGCGCATCTGGGCGAGCTGGGCCGCGGGCAGCAGGCGGCCGCCGAGCAGTGCCCCGTAGAACCGGGTGAGATCGGTGTTGGTCGAGACCATCGCGCCGGCCGCCCAGCCCCAGGACGGGTCCAGCTCCGTGTAGTCGCGCAGCGACCCGTCCGCGGCAGGCTGGTAGCCCTTGGGGTGGGCCTCGTGGATCGTCATGTCCCCGGGGACGGGGAAGTAGGTGTGGCGCAGGCCGATCCGGTCGATGACGCGCTTGGTGATCTCCTCGCCGAGCGGGCGGCCGGTGACCTTCTGGATGATCATTCCCGCCAGCAGGTAGTTGGTGTTGTTGTACTCCCACTGGGTGCCGGGCGCGAAGTGGGCCTTCTGGGCCAGCGCGACGTCGAGGAGTTCGCGCGGTTCCAGGTACTGCTTGGGGTTGTTGAGCACGCCTTCGCGGTTCACGTACTCGGGCAGGCCGCTGGTGTGCTGGAGCAGCTGGCGGACCGTGATGTTCCGGCCGTCGAAGCCGTCGCCGCGCACCAGGCCGGGCAGGTAGGTGTCCACGCTCGCGTCCAGGTCGACCTTGCCCTCGGCGACCAGTTGCAGGACGACGACGGAGGTGAACGACTTGGTGTTGCTGCCTATCCGCACCTGCCCGTCCACCGGGACCTTGGCCTTGGTGGCCACGTCGCCGACACCGGCGGTGTAGGTACGGGTACGGCCGTCGCGGCCCTTGACGGTGGCGAGGGCGGCGGGTACCCCGTCCTTCTGGACCAGGGCGTCGAGGCGCTGCTGCACGACGTCCGGCCGCGGTGCGGCGGAGGCCGCGGCCGGTGCCAGGATGCCGGCCACCACGGCGGCGGCCACGGCGGTCACGGTCGCCGCCGTCCCGCGCCGACGACCGCCGAGACGGTTCGGACGGTGGCGCTGCGATGCGGTGTCGTTCACGGGAATACCCCCTGGTTAGGGCGCCGGACCTCTTCTCGGCGCCCTCCAAGAAGACCATCCGACGGACCGTCAATCCGTCCGCGCACAGGACGAGACCGCACCCGGGAACCTGCTCCGGGCCGGGGCCGGGCACAGGACCGTACTCCCGGGGGCGTACGGTTCTCCATCCGCGCCCGCTGGGTACCGGCCGACGACACCCGTCAACCATCGGGCAGATGATCCGCAGGAAACGGCCGAGGCCGATCGGCGCAGCGCGTCGGGGTTCGTGGTCCGGTCGGCGGGCGGGCGTTCTCGCCGAGGCCCGGCCCTGATTGGCCGGGCCTCCCGCCTGCCCCGGCGCACGGCCGCAGTCCTGTCCCGGGCGGCGATCAGGCCCCGCCGCTCCACTCCGGCCGCGCGCCGGGGCAGGGTCCCTTCACCCTGCCGGGTTCCTTCACCCCGCCGGATCCGCCGCGCCGTCCGGCCCGTTCAGGGCGTCGAGTTCGCCGGACAGGGCGTCCAGCCGCTGCCTGGGCAGTGCGCCGAGCGCGAAGGAGGCGAACTGCACCGGAGTGAGGCCCGCGATGACGGTGGCGGCCGGGCTGTCGATCAGGGGGCCGAGGTAGCGGCGCAGGACCTCCGAGGCTCGGGGGTCGGCCAGGAGCGCGGTCAGCGGGGTGTTGACCCCGAGCGGCCGGTCCGGGTACTCCTCGGCGCGGGCGGGGGGTTGGAGGGCGGCGAGGGCTTGGGGGTGCTGGCGGCGGGCGAGCAGGTGATCGCTGGTCACCGGCCCCTCGTGCGGCAGGCCGAGGCGGACGTACTGCTCCTCGGGAGCGTCGGCCAATCGCAGCTGGTCGGTCAGGAGTTGGGCCATGCGCAGTTCGAGGTCGTCGTCGGTGAGGGGGTTCTGCTGGTCGGGGTCGGTGTGCAGGTCGAACAGCAGGGTGCCGAAGGCGTACGGGCCGGCGAAGGTGAAGCCCGGCACCTTGAGGAGGGGGACACCCTTGGTGAAGGTGAACGGCGGGACGAGTTCGGCGGTGCGCAGTTCCTCGGGGCGGAAGCGGCCGCGCATGTGGGTGGGCATCAGGGTGTGTTCGGACAGGGGGCGGTTGTCCGGTGTGGTGCAGGAGCGCATGTAGACGTGGCGTCCGTCGGTGACGCTGACGTGGCCGCCGAAGGCTCCGAACAGGCCGGCGTCGCGGACGGGGGTGTCGTGGGCGACGGTGTCGTGCAGGGGCCGGCCCTGCATGTCGGGGGTGCGGTCGACGCCGAAGTACTCCAGCAGGGTCGGGCCGAGGTCGATCGTCTGGACGAGGGCGTCGCGGCGTTCGCCGCGGACGCCGGCGCGCGGGTCCCAGACGAACAGCGGCGTGTGGATGGTCTCGTCGTACCAGGGCTGGACGTTCTTGCCCCACCAGCCGCGCTCGCCCAGCAGCAGCCCGTGGTCGGTGCACACGATCAGCATCGTGTCCTCCCACAGCCCGTGCTCGTCCATCGCGTCCAGCACCCGCCCCAGCGAGGCGTCGCACATCGACAGCAGCGCCGCGTACTCCAGACGCCCGTGCTCGACCTGCTCCGGCGACTCCAGCACCTTGCGGTAGTCGGGCCAGTCGAAATGCGGACCGTCGTACGCGTGCGGATACAACTCCTTGTGCCGCGCGTAACTGTAGAACGGCTCATGCGGATCGAACGTCTCGATCTGGAGGAACCAGTCGTCCTCAGCACGGTTTGCGGCGATGAACTCCAGGCCCGCGTCGAACGTCCGCGTCTGCGGATGGTCCGCCTCGTCGGCCAGGTGGGCGCGGTTCACCCAGTCCTGCCGGAAGAGTTCGGTGCGCAGCAGTTTGAGGTTCTCCGGGATCTCCGGGTCGGCGACCTGGCCCTTCCACGCGTCGCCCTCCTGCCCGCGGAAGAACTCGAAGGTCCGGAAGCGGCCGTGGTACGTGGCGCCGCCGTCCTGCCAGTAGTGCTGGTGGTCGGTGGTCAGGTGGGTGTACACCCCCGCCTCCCCCAGCATCTGCGGCACCGAGTCGTCGAACGGCTCCAACGGCCCCCAGCTGCGGTGCAGGAAGTTGTACCGCCCGGTGTGCAGCTCCCGCCGCGCCGGCATGCACGGCATGCTCCCCGCATAGCAGTTCTCGAACGTCGCACTGCGCTCCGCCAACCGCGAGAAGTTCGGCGCATGAACCCAGTCCGCACCATACGGCGGCAGGAAACGCCGGTTCAGACTGTCGAACATGACCATGATGGCTTTCACGGGGGGCCCTCTCGGCGGTTCGGCCGGCCGATGGCCGGTGGCAGGCGACGGTGCGCCCGGGTCCGCGGACAGTCGTCCGGGGGCGCGACCGCCGACGCCGCACACCATTCCCGAAGTGGCAGTACTGCCACATGGCAGTTGTGCAAAGTTCGGATGACCAGCCACCGAAGACTCGGCACCCGCCTTGAGGAGGCCCGGTCGGATGTGCCTCGACACCGACCCGGTCAATGGCCTGCGCCCGTCCGCCCCCTGCGCCCGTCCGCCCTCAGCGCCCGGCCACGCTCATTGCCCAGCCACCTTCAGCGTGCCGCCTCCGCCGTCGGGGTGCTGAGGGCGGTGGCCGGAAGGGTGGGCAGCGGACCCTCGGGCGGCACCGTCCAGGCATCCGGGTCGGGGGCGAACGGACCCGTGCGCTCCCGGAGCTGGGCGAGGGCGAGCTCACGGGCCCGGTCCATCTGCCGGTGGGTGGCCTCGTCGACGACGCCCAGACGCCGGGCCTGGGCGTACTCGTCCTCGTCCTTCCAGCGGTACGCCGACAGGTCGGGGGTGATCACGAGGTCCAGGAAGAGGTCGAAGGTGTCGATGCCGATGGCCGTCCGCCGGTACGGCCGCTCGAAGTTGACGTACCAGTGCAGCGGACGCCCCTCAGGCGTCAGGAAGCGGTGCACGCTGAACGGCACGCCGGCGGTGAAGCGGCTGAGCACCACGGTGTCGCGCCAGGTCCAGTGGTCGAGTTCCCACCGGCCGGCGGCGAGGTCCTGGATGCAGTCCAGCCGGGCGGCGTCGCCTCCCCCGCGTGCGGCGGCGGTCCAACTGGCCGGAGCCAGCGTCTCCGTCCCCGGCCGGGCGGTGAGGGTCAGGGTGGCGCCGTCGTCCGTGAGCACGGTGTACGGCATGGCCGACCACACCCGGCCGTACACGACGTCCCGCCGGACGGCGGTGCCGCCCGGCGGGAACACCCGGGCCGTCACCGGACGTAGTAGGCCCGGTTGTGGGCGGCGACCGGCGGCGACTGGTACGTCCAGACTCCGGCGGCCGGGGCGTCGGCGACCAGGTGGGCGAGGTCGCGCGCGGACTCCTCGGCGGGGTTGCCGAGGTCGAGCCGGACGCGATCGGAGGCGCTGTCGTCCAGGGCGTAGTACCGGTACGGCTGGTACACGTTGAGCGGCCCGGCCAGCAGCTTGCCCTCGTCGTCGGTGCCGTAGCCGGTGATCGGGGTGTTGTTGACGGACTCGGGGGTGAGGCCGAGCAGGTTGACGTCCAGGGCGAGGAGTTCCTCGTCGTGGCGGCGCAGCCCGTCCGGCCCGAGGGTGGCCCGGCGGCAGGACACGGACCAGCGTTCGCGCACTGCGGGCGCGTTGAGGGAGGGCAGCGTGGTCTCGAACCAGCCCGGGTGCTTGGGCTCGGCGTACAGCCGGCGCCCGGCGTCGATGGCGAGCGGGTTGTCGCAGAGCACGTGCAGCCGGGCGATGCCGAGCAGCTTGGTCTGGTCGTAACCCCGGGCGAACTGGCCGTAGTCGACCACCGGCATCCGGTCCTCGGCGAAGAGCGGGTGGGCGATCAGGTTGATCTCCAGCTCCTGGGTGATGCCGCCGCCGTTCGGATACTGGGCGAAGTAGAGCTGGTAGTTGAGCGAGACGCAGGCTCCCCCGTCGAAGGCGGCGACGCTCAGCCCGGGGTGGCGCTTGGCGAGCAGTTCGCGCGCCCGCGCGGGGTCGACCAGGTAGTCGACGCCGATGTTGTGCAACGCCCCGTAGTGGAAGGGCAGGTGGTACGGCTCCGGGACGGGCGGCAGCGGCAGGCCGGTCATGAGGACTCCGAGGGCGAGGAAGAGGACGAGAGGGCGACGGGGGCGCGGGAAGCCGCCGGACGGTGCAGCGCCAGTAGGTCCCGGTGCATCCGCTCGGTGCTGCGCAGCGCGAGGGCGGCCATGGTGAGCGAGGGGTTGGAGGTGCCGAGGGAGGGCATCGAACCGCAGCCGACCGCGTACAGGTTGGGGTGGTCCCAGCAGCGCTGCCAGTGGTCGACCACCGAGGTGGCCGGCGAGTCGCCCATGACGTGGGTGCCACCGGCATGGCCGGCGCCCCGGTAGCCGTGCACGGTGCCCCGGTGTTCGAGGCGCCCCGGCCACCCGGCCGCCGGGTAGGCGGTGTGGTCCTCGGCACCCAGCAGCGCGAACAGTTGGGCGGAGACGGCCCGGGCCGAGGCCATGCCCTCGCGGACGTACTCCGAGAGGTCGTAGCGGACGGCCGGGCCCGGCAGGCCGAGCGGGTCGCGCCGGTCCCGGTCGAGGGTGACCCGGTTGGCCGGGTCGGCGGGCTGTTCCAGCTCGAACTGGAACGAGAACTGACGCCCCAGCCGGTCGCCGAGCCGCTCGCGCAGTTCCTTGCCGCGCAGGCCCGCGGCGAGCAGTGCCGCCGTCTCGGCCTCCGGCGCGCCGCCCGCCCAGGACCAGCCCCAGTTGCCGATCTCGATCCGGAACGGCGCCCGGCGGTCCCGGCCCGCCCCGAAGCGGAAGGCCTCCAGGCCGCTGGTGGACCCGGGTCCGCGGTAGGGGCCGACCGGGCCGGGCATCAGTCCCCAGGTGAGCAGGGCCGGGTGGTCCATCAGGTTGCGGCCGACCTGGTCGCTGCGGTTGGCCAGGCCGGAGAGGAGCAGCAGCCGGGCGTTCTCGACCGCGTGGGCGGCGAGCACCACGAGGTCCGCCTCCACCCGGTGGGCGGTGCCGCCCGCGAGGTACTCGACCGCCCGGGCCCGACCGGTCTCCGGATCGGCCAGCACCCGGCTGACGACGGCGTCCGTCCGCAGTTCGACCCCGGGTGCCCAGCGGGCCTGGGTGCGCAGCGGGGTGTACTTGGCGCCGCTCGGGCAGGCCGGGACGCAGCTCGAACTGCCCGCGCAGAGCGGCCCGTCGGCGGAGCCGGGGCGGGTCGGCACGCCGTTGCGGGCGTGCGGGGTGGCGGTGACGGCGAGCCGGGCGGGGCCCGGCACTGCGGGGTCGCGGACGGTCCGGCCGTCGAGGGTGCGGGCCACTTCCCGGTCGAGGAAGCTGGCCGGGAGGGCCCGCATGGGGAAGTCGTAGCCGTCCGGGATGGGCAGTCCGACGGCGCTGCGCTGCTCCTCGGCGTCGGCGGCGACGCCGAGTTCGCGTTCGGCCTCGCGGTAGTGGGGTTCCAGGTCGTGGTAGCCGATCGGCCAGTTGCGGCCGTGGCCGAGGTCGCCGGTGCGGAAGTCCTCGGGGTGCATGCGCGGGGCGAGCCCGGTCCAGAGCAGTCCGGTGCCGCCGTTGGCGCGCAGGTAGCCGCTGGCGTAGGGCAGCGGCCCGTACTGGCGCAGGTGGCCGGTGGCGGTGAAGCCGCCCCCGGGGTGGCCGGTGAGGTCGGTGACGTCGGGTGATGGCGCCTCGGGGCTGTGCGGGTAGGGCGAGGTGGGCGGTCCGCCGCCGGCCGCGCGGTGGGCGGCGGCGGCCTCGGCGCCGGTGGGC